>MGPS01000061.1 GCA_001797495.1 Deltaproteobacteria bacterium GWC2_42_11 | reverse complement strand
TTTTATCAATATACTGCATCCTGTAAACGCCGACATTTATCGGACCGTCATCAGGGGGTCTTGTTATAACAAGGGGCCATGTTATTAAAGGCGCTGCGTCATCAGGCCAGCACTTTATTATTGGAAATCTTGATAAATCTACTGACCCGCCCTCAAGCACAACTTCCTGACACGGCGCATTCTTGACTGTTTTTGGACC
Organism: Deltaproteobacteria bacterium GWC2_42_11; assembly: GCA_001797495.1. Taxonomy (GTDB): domain Bacteria; phylum Desulfobacterota; class GWC2-55-46; order UBA9637; family GWC2-42-11; genus GWC2-42-11. Next base: position 42,326 of record MGPS01000061.1, on the reverse strand, counting down.
CAGCGTCAGCATCTTTGCAAAAAATGGAATTGACTTTATAGCCTCCCAGATGCCTTCAGGCGGTTCAGGTCTTTGAAGGTGAACAAGAAATTTCCCAATGTCTGCAAGTTCATCCTCTGAAATGCCAAGCCCCATCGCAACCCTTTCAACTGTGCCAAAGAGGTTTGCAACAACAGGGATGTTATAGCCTTGGACATTTTCAAAGATAACAGCAGGACCATTACTCTTCACAAGCCTGTCCATGATCCCGGCTATCTCAAGGTTTGCATCAACCTGCGCAGCCACCCTTTTAAGCAGTTTCTTTGATTCCAGATGATTTAAAAATTCCCGAAGGTCACTAAAGGTCATAAATCCTCACTTATAATCTTTTCAATCTGACTGTTGAAGGGTTTTTTTATAACGGTTTCATTTTGTCTTGCATTTTTTAAAGTAAAAGGTGGCGGTTCTATTTAAATCTATTCAAATAAACCACCTTTTCCATTGAAAGCCTTTCGGGTCTCTTCTTTTCTGCCTCTATCTGTTTATCAGAAAGAAGAGCGCTTATATTCTCTGAATGTTTGCCAATTATTACAAGTGTAATGACAGTCATATTATCAGGGATTACAAGCAGTTTTTTTACAGCCTCTTCGTTATATCCGGCTATGGGATGGGCTACAAGCCCAAGTTCAGTGGCTCTAAGAATAAGAAAGGCAGTAGTCATGCCTGTATCAAAGAGATAGTATTCTCTTCCTTTAAGCAGACAGTCTAATTCCTTGTTTGAAAATACTGCTATAATCATGGATGCTGCGTAAGCCCACTCATTCCCTTTTGAGAGGGTGGTATGCATCTTTTTTAAGACATCCGGTTCGTAGACAAATACAAATCTCCATGGCTGATTATTAAAACAGGAAGGGGCGAGGATAACCGCCTCTCCTAACTTTTCTATTAAGTCTTTTGTAATTTCTACAGGTTCTAAGGAGCGGTATGCCCTTCTCTTTTCTATAGCCTCTTTAACATCCATACCTTACCTCCTATACAAAGCGCCAGAACAGTGTATAATTTTAGCCTCAGACAATATAATCTGCAATAATGCCGGCCATGATTAACAGCCCTATTCCTGCATTTGCTAGAAATATTCTAAAGGCCTTTTCCCGTGTAGGGGACTTCTTCAGACTGAACACCATATACTCAAATATAATGCCTGACAATAATAAGGCGCCGAAATAAACAAGCCCCATCTTTGATGATATTCCAGCCAGCGCAAGGGTAATTATAACGGCTGCGTAAAGGAGGTAAAGCGCTTTATAGACATTTTCACCAAGAAATATAGCAGTAGATTTTACGCCTATTTTTATGTCCTCTTCCTTATCCATCAGTGCGTATATTGTATCATACGCTGTTGACCAGAAGATATTTGCAATGAATATCATGATTGCAGGCAACCCAATCGTATTGTTTACAGCAGACCATGCCATTACTCCGCCCCAGCCAAATGTTATGCCGAGAAAAACCTGTGGAAAATGGCTTACCCTTTTTACAAAGGGGTAGATGGATGCCAGTAAAATACCGATGATAGAAAGGACTATTGTCAATGGGTTGAGAAAGAGAACCAGAATAAAAGCCAAAGCTAAAAGCGCAAGGAAGGTTAATATTGCCTCTTTGAGTTCAAGCCTTCCGTCAGCCAGCGGCCTTGTCTTTGTCCTTTCCACATATTTATCAAAGTTTCTGTCTGCAATATCATTTATCACGCACCCTGCGCTCCGCATAAGAAATGTGCCCAGTGTAAATATTGCAAGAAGTTTTAAAGGCGGCATGCCGCTGCTTGCAAGAAAAAGCGACCATAGTGTCGGTGCAAGGACAAGCAGTGTCCCGTACTGCTTTTTCAGCCTTATCAGGTCAGTTATTGCTAGTATTTTATCATTGGATAAAATTGCTGAGGACATATTTATTCCAAAAATATCTCTCTCACCCTGGACTATAGACTGTAGACTTTTTAGCCTTTAGTCTATGGTCTAAAGTCTGCTTTTATAACAGCAGGAGAAAATATCTCTAAAATTGCTGCAGTGATTCCCATTCCTCCTATTGGACTCGCAAGTAATCTGTACCGTCTTGCCCATAACAGAACATCCGCAGGGATTCTTAAATCATCTGCGACCTCCCTGCACTGTATCACCCCTATCTCCCATTTATCCCTCATCGTTAACAAATTGTGGGTCCTTAAAAGGTGCCCTATCGGCTCTTCGCCTTTTTTAAGTTTTTCTAAAAAGGTCTCATCCAGCCCTGCGACAGGAAAAACAGAACTCGCATAAACAAGCCTCTCTTTACCTTTTGTAAGCCATATATCCCTTATCATTACATCCTGATAAGGGGAAATACATAAATAATCAGCCACCCATTCTTCAATCCTGTCTTTTTTCTGGTCTTTGACTTCTACCTCAACAGGAGACATATAAAGAGACTCCAGAAGTCGGGTAAGAGAGCCATCTGATGACAGAATCAATCTCTCATGGTTGTCTAAAGAAAATCCTGAAAATAAATCAATTGTCTCCCCGAATCCAAACCATCTGTTAAAATTCCCTATAGAGGCAAAACTATAATGCATCTAAACTCCTTTTATATAGAGCGTCATAACTTCGCATACCTGCGTTACTTCTCATCTCGTCGTTGCGGCGTATGCCAAAAATACGCCTCACTCCTCACTTTCATCGCGCCTTGGTCTGCTTTGTTCCGACGCTCTATATGCGCATTTATTTATATCGCTGTATATAGAATACCCTTTACCTTCATCACCTCTTCCGCAACATACCTGACCAGGTCTTCAACCCCTTCTCCTGTAACAGCAGATATTACAAATGCCTTTATACCCTTTGCCTCAAAAAAATTCAAGATATTTGCCGCACCTGCTCTTGCCTCTGTAATATCTACCTTGTTTAAAACGACCACCTGTTTTTTATTTTTTAAATCAGGGTTAAAGGCATAGAGTTCATTGTTGATTATATCAAAATCGTTTAGCGGCTCCCGTCCTGAATCAGGGGAAAGGTCTATCATATGTATAAATATACTCGTCCTCTCAATATGTTTTAAAAACCCCACACCAAGCCCTTTCCCAGAATGTGCACCCTCGATAAGTCCAGGAATATCAGCAACCACAAAATCAGCGTAATCACCAACCCTTACAACACCAAGGTTCGGCTTCAAGGTAGTAAACGGATAATCTGCAATCTTCGGCTTTGCCTTTGATATGCGGGATATTAACGTTGATTTGCCTGCATTGGGAAAGCCTATTATACCTACATCCGCAAGGAGTTTTAGCTCCAATTTTAAGTGCCTCTCTTCTCCTTCTTCGCCAGGCTGGGCAAATTTTGGTGTTTGAAAAGTTGATGAAGCAAAATGGGCATTCCCCTTGCCGCCCCTCCCCCTCTTTGCAATCAAAATATTCTGCCCGTCGGATATAATGTCTTCTATAATCTCGCCGCTCACTGCGTCTTTTATTAAGGTTCCTACAGGGACATGGATTGTTACTGACTTTCCGTTTCTGCCGTGCCAGTTGCTTCCTTTGCCGTGCTGCCCCCTTTCTGCAACATAGTTTCTCTTATATTTAAAATCCAGAAGACTGGAGAGTCTTCTATCGCCGACTATTATTACATCCCCGCCATCACCGCCATCGCCGCCGTCAGGACCACCCTTTGGGACATACTTCTCCCTCCTGAAACTGACACAGCCTCTTCCGCCATTGCCAGCCTTTACATATATCAAAGCCTCATCTATAAACTTTGGGGATTTCATCTAAAAATCCTCACAAGCGGCTGACTACCCTGCTGGCAAACCGTCTGAGTAGGGGGCTTTTAGAGGCAACGGGTTTGCAGGCAGGGTAGTCAGCCGCTATAACTACGATAAGACTTCCATCCTCTTTTGTGTCAAATTGTTGGCATGAGTGTTTCATAATGACCTGCATAAAAAAATAGGGGTCAAATATATTATTATTGACCCCTATCAACTTTTTCAAGATTTAATAAATATTTATTGCGGATATACGCTGACCTGTCTTTTGTCCCTGCCCTTTGCCTCATATTGCACAATGCCTGAGATTTTTGCAAAAATGGTATAATCCTTGCCAAGTCCAACATTTTGTCCCGGATGAATCTTTGTGCCAACCTGACGGACAAGTATGCTTCCAGCAGGAACAACCTGACCTGAAAACACTTTTACGCCTCTCCTTTGTCCATTGCTGTCCCTTCCGTTTCTTGAACTTCCGCCTGCCTTTTTATGAGCCATTGTTTTCCTCCACTCTACCTAAATAAATTCCAATAGCCAAATCTCAATATCCAAAAGAGCTTTAGTAGTTTTGCAAATTGGAATTTGAAGTTTATTTGTTATTTGTATTTTGATATTTGATATTTAGATTTATGCTGTTATTTCTTTTATCTTTATACTCGTAAACTCCTGCCTGTGTCCGATCTTCTTATCAAAACCCTTCCTCCGCTTCTTTTTAAATGCAATAACCTTCTTTGCCTTCCCGCTTGCAACTATCTCTGCCACTACCTTTGCATTGGCGACCACAGGGCTCCCTATCTTCGCCCCTTCTCCTGCCCCTATCATCAGGACATCTTTTATCTCTATTTGGCTGCCAACATCGCCACACAGTTTTTCTACCTTAATAACATCACCTTCAGAGACCTTGTACTGCTTACCGCCTGTCTTTATTACAGCATACATATAAACAAATTACCTCCCTTTGTTATCTGGAAAAAAGTGGATGGAATTTATAACACAGCAGAAATTGAAATGTCAATTCCAAAATTACTACAGCCGTGTCTTCTCTTTTCTGTAAGCCTCTTTACCTGACTCATATGCAGCGGTTATATCAGCCTTTTTCTCTTCAACAAACTCCTTTACCTTATGAATACCCTCCTCCACATATCCACCCATACCTTCGGTTTTTTCCCTAATCTGGTCCCTCAACCTGTCTGTTGTCTCCTTCAGTTTCCGCCTGGTTTCCTCCCCTGTTGCAGGTGCATATAAAAGTGCAATGCCCGCACCTACCAATCCCCCTAACAAAAGTGCTAATGTTACCTCAAGCGTTGTAGAACCGCCTCTATCTGACATCTTCTTCACCCCCCTTTCTATAATGTTTAATGCCAAAACCTATGCCTGTTAAAAGGCTTATAATTGTTATAATTGGTGTTTTGACCTTGTTAAATAAAAGGTCTGTAAGCCCTGTTACCTTTAATCCCACATCCTTAAAATTCTTTACAACATCCCCTACATCATCCATATGCTCATTTACCTTGCCTGTTATGGATTTTAAATCAACCATCACATCTTCATATTTCTCAGCGAGGCGCTGGACATCCCTTGCTGTTTCACGGAGCTGGATAATAAGAGGTATAAGATAGAGAACAAATATAAATACCGAAATTGCTATCATGAATACAGAAATATCTGTAAGCGTAACTGTAAAGGACATAAACACCCCTTATTTGCAATGTTTGTAAATGAGTATAGCGGTAAAGAAGACTGCTGTCAAGCAAAGAAGATTTTTATTCCTCTTGCATCCTTTCAACTGCCTCTATGCATTCCTTTACAAATTGCTCAACATCTGTGCCATGCATTGTGCAGGCAAATCCAATGTCCTCTGAACCAAATGCAGGACAGTCAAAACAACCTTTCCCGAAGTATTTTATAAAAACCTCTTTTATAGCAGGATATTTCTCAACCGCCTCATTGGTCTTCATATCTTTTGTGATTTTTATCTCCATACAAACACTCTCGATCATTTGTTTTAATAATAACCAAAGGATTTGACATCAAATATGATTTTTATCATATCTAAAAACCGCTCTGAATGCTAGAAATAATTTTAATTTTTCAGGGAGGAAAATACTGTATGAAAAAGATAGACACAAAGGGTCTCATAGAATTTAAAAAAGACTCAAAGAATTCATTTTTGATATTTGATTCAAATGAGGCAAGGCTTGCATTATTCTGCTCAGAGTCGGGACAGGGTGTTTCAAAGTGCTGCTCTTCATCAAGGGTCATGATGGCAGTGCTTGAAGGCACAGGAATGTTTCTCGCAGAGGGTGAGGAGATTGAGGCAGGACCTGGTTCGGTCATTATCTGGGAACCTGGAGAGCCTCACGGCTACACCGCTAAAACAAGACTTGTATTTCTGGCAACAATAGCGCCGAAACCGTAGAGTTTAAGAGTTTTAGAGTTGAAGAGTTTGGGAGTTAAACTCCTTAACTCCTTAACTCTGTAACTCCATAACTTCACTTCGGTCTCGCCTTTGCTACTGCCACCTTTTTGCCTGATATCATGCTTTGGTGCATGACCTCTATCACCTTTTCAGCATAATCCTTCGGCACTTCAACGAATGTGAACTTGTCAAATATGCTTATGTTCCCGATTGCCTTTCCTGATATGCCTGTCTTTTCAGCAATTGATTTTACAATATCACCGGCATTTATCCTCTGCTGTTTGCCGACATTCATAAAGAGCCTGACCATGCCTGATGCAGCGCCTGTTTCTTTCTGACTTGCTTCTTCAGTAACACCAAACCCCTCTAACTGAAATTTTAAAAGCGCTGCGGCTGCCTCAACAGGCTGGATGCCTTCTGTAAGTTTATTTGCAAGCGTCAGATATGTGTCAAACTTTTTATCATCAATAAATTCCTGCACCCTTTCCTTCAATGTTTCAATCCTTGCCTCAAGCACATCCTGAACAGTCGGTAATCTCCCCTTTTTTATCTTTGTCTTTGCAGCAGACTGTATAAGCCTCATCTGCCTGTCTTCCCTCGGCGTTACAAAGGTTATGGCAACACCGCTTTTCCCTGCCCTGCCTGTCCTGCCTATCCTGTGGATATACGCATCAGGGTTCTGCGGTATGCTGTAGTTCACAACATGCGATATATTGCTTATATCCAGCCCCCTTGCAGCAACATCTGTTGCAACAAGCACATCTATCATGCCGCTTTTAAACCTCCTCATGACAGATTCCCTCTGGGACTGGCTGAAGTCGCCGTGTATTGCCTCTGCCTCATAGCCCCTGTTTTTAAGGTTTGCTGCAACATCATCAACCTCTCTTTTAGTATGACAGAACACGAGAAAAAGGTCAGAATCCTCTGAGTCTATTAGTCTTGCAAGGGCATCCATCTTTTCAGACTGCTTTACCTCGTAGAATATCTGGTCTATCTTCGGTGTTGTAAGTATATTGGCGCTGATGGCGATTTTTTCAGGCGATACCATGTACCGTTTTGATATCCTGACTATCTCATCAGGCATCGTTGCCGAAAATAAAAGTGTCTGCCTCTGCTTCGGGGTATGGTTTAATATTTTAGTTATGTCGTCCACAAAACCCATATCAAGCATCTCGTCAGCCTCATCCAGAATGACTATCTTAACCTCATTAAGTTTAAGTGTGCCCCTGTCTATATGGTCAATAACCCTGCCAGGTGTCCCGACAACTACATGAAGTCCTTTCCTCAAAACCTTTATCTGTCTTTCTATTGAAGAACCGCCGTATATCGGAAAGGCAAGCACCCTGCTGTATTTGCCGATCTTGTTTATCTCCTCGGCAACCTGTATTGCAAGTTCTCTTGTTGGTGTGAGGATAATTGCCTGCACAGAAAATTTCCTTGGGTCAACCTTTTCAATCAGGGGTATGCCGAATGCCGCTGTCTTGCCTGTTCCTGTCTGCGCCTGACCGATTATATCCTTGCCCTGCATAATAACAGAGATTGTCTTTTCCTGTATTGGCGTGGGTTCTTCAAAACCCATACCTGAAATTGCCTGAAGCACCTCTTTGCTTAAACCAAAATCAATGAATGTTTTAGATTTTAAATCTTTATTCTTTTCCATTTTTTCTCCTGTATTTTTCACCCGACTCTTACCTCCATATCCTCCAGTTTCCTTATCCTGTCCCTTATCTCTGCTGCCTTTTCAAATTCCATTTTCTTTGCTGCTGCTGTCATTTCTTTACGAAGCGACTTAATAATCTGTGGTATCTCGTGCAGAGGTATGTATTCCTCCTCTCCTTCCTCGACAACTGGCACAGTATAGTAGTCTTTCTCATAGACTGATGCAAGAATATTCTTTATACTGCTCTTTATTGTCTCAGGGGTTATATTGTTTTCTTTATTATACTCTGCCTGAATCTTCCGCCTCCTGTTTGTCTCATCTATTGCCTTTTTCATTGAACCTGTAATTACATCAGCATACATAATCACTGCCCCTTCCACATTCCTCGCAGCCCTTCCGCATGTCTGGATTAAAGACCTTCCTGAACGGAGAAAACCCTCTTTGTCAGCATCCATTATTGCAACAAGCGAGACCTCAGGCAAATCTAAACCTTCCCTCAAAAGGTTTATGCCTATGAGACAGTCAAACTCTCCAAGCCTCAAATCCCTTAATATCTCAACCCTTTCCAGTGTCTCAATATCCGAATGCAGATATTTTACCTTCAAGCCCAAATCTGCATAATACTGCGTCAAATCCTCTGCCATCCTTTTGGTAAGTGTTGTAACAAGCACCCTTTCCTTTTTTTCAACCCTCTTTCTTATCTCTCCATAGAGGTCATCAACCTGCATCTTTGCAGGCTTTACTTCAATAGCAGGGTCAATAAGACCTGTTGGCCTTATTATCTGCTCAACAACACATCCGCCTGCCTTTTGGATTTCATAATCACATGGAGTTGCTGAAACATATATAGCCTGATTTATCCTCTTTTCAAACTCCTCAAATTTAAAGGGTCTGTTGTCAAGCGCAGAAGGAAGCCTGAAGCCGTATTCAACAAGTGTCGTTTTCCTTGACCTGTCGCCGTTATACATGCCGTTTAACTGCGGGATTGTTATATGGCTTTCGTCAATTATGAGCAGAAAATCAGAAGGGAAATAATCAATGAGTGTATAAGGCGGCTCACCTACAAGTCTTCCTGCAAGATGCCTTGAATAATTTTCTATGCCTGAACAATAGCCCATCTCTTCCATCATCTCAAGGTCATACATAGTCCGCTGCTCTAATCTCTGTGCCTCCAAAAGTTTGTTATTTGCCTTTAACTCTATTAGCCTCTCTCTGAGTTCATCCCTTATATCATCCATTGCCCTTTTGAGATTATCCCTTGTTGTCACATAATGGCTTGCAGGGTGTATCACAACCCTGTCTATCCGCTTTATGACTTTTCCTCTTACAGCATCAATCTCTGCTATAGTTTCAATCGTATCCCCGAAAAACTCAAGTCTTATAGCCATGTCCCCTTCATAAGCAGGGAATATATCCACCACATCACCCTTTACCCTGAATGTGCCCCTGTAAAAATCATAGTCATTCCTCTGATACTGCATCTCAACAAGCCTTCTCAAAACATCGTCCCTCTGGATGTTTATTGCCTTTTCTGCATAGAGATGAATGGAACTGTAATCAGACGGCGAACCAATGCCGTATATGCACGAAACAGATGCAACTATAATCACATCATTCCTTGTAAGTAGAGAATGTGTTGCAGAGTGCCTGAGTTTATCTATCTCATCATTTATTGATGCGTCTTTTTCAATGTATGTGTCTGTTGTCGGCAGGTATGCCTCTGGCTGGTAATAGTCATAGTAAGATACAAAATATTCAACCCTGTTTTCAGGGAAGAGTTCCTTAAACTCTGCATACAACTGCGCTGCAAGGGTCTTGTTCGGTGCAAGGACAAGGGTGGGCTTATTTATATTTGCAATAACATTTGCGACTGTGAATGTCTTGCCTGAGCCGGTAACACCCAGCAAAACCTCGTGCTGAAGCCCATTTTCGAGCCCATCGGTCAATTCAGATATTGCCTTTGGCTGGTCGCCTTTTGGAGTAAAGTTTGTTGTGAGGTTAAAGGTATTCAAGGTTATGAGTTAAGGGTATTGTTTCTCCTCCACCTCTTTGCAGGCGGGGCAGGCAGCCGTAAATACTTACAAGATTTTCATCCCCCGATGTAGAGCCAAAGGCTCATGTAGGTTTATTCCAGTTTTCCAACCGCATCCCCTATCCTCTTTAAGCCTTCCTCTATATTCTCCATTGATGTTGCGTATGAGAGTCTTATGTAGTTCCAGCCGCCGAATGCGTCGCCCGGCACAACTGCAACCCCTGCCTCATCAAGAAGGAACTCTGCAAAGTCTGTTGATGTCTTTATAACCTTGTCTCCAAACCTCTTGTTCAAAAGTCTTCTTACATTCGGAAATACATAAAACGCACCCTTCGGCATGATGCACTTTATACCTTTTATTGCATTCAAGCCCCCAACTATCTTATTGCGCCTTTTAGCAAATTCCTCAACCATTCTTTCAACTGCATCCTGAGAACCGTTCAAAGCCTCAACCGCTGCCTTCTGTGATATGGAGCATGGGTTTGATGTTGATTGGCTCTGGATGTCTGTCATTGCCTTTATAAGTTCTTTTGGACCCGCTGCATAACCTATGCGCCACCCTGTCATAGAATACGTCTTTGAAACACCGTTTAATACTATTGTCTGTTTCTTCACATCCTCTGAAAATGACGCAATTGAAACAAACGGCTGGTTATCATAAATGAGTTTTTCATAAATCTCGTCAGAGATAATAAATACGCCCTTTTTCAGGCAGACATCTGCAATGAATTTCAGTTCTTCAGGTGTATAAACAGCTCCTGTAGGGTTTGAAGGGCTATTTATTATTACAGCCTTTGTTGCAGGTGTTATATATTCATTTACATCACCTGCTGTTATCTTAAACCCGAACTCTTCCTTTGACGGCGGTATGACAGGGTCTGCGCCTGCAAGGGATACCATCTCAGGATAAGACACCCAGTAAGGTGAAGGTATAATGACTTCGTCACCGGGATTGAACATCGCCATGCACAGATTAAATATAGAATGTTTGCCGCCGCATGAAACAAGTATCTCTGACCTTTCATAAACAAGGTCATTATCCCTCCTGAATTTTTCTATTATGGCATCCTTTAATTCATTTATTCCGCCGACAGCAGTATATTTTGTAAAGCCGTCTTTGATAGCCTTTATCCCTGCCTCTTTGATATTTTCAGCCGTGTCAAAGTCAGGCTCACCAACTCCAAAATCTATAATGTCAAAGCCCCTTGCCTTCATCTCATTTGCCTTTGCAGTAATCGCCATAGTAGGCGATGGTTTTATCTTCTTTGCCCTTTCAGAAAGCATTTAAATCCCTCCTGTTTTATTTGAAACTCTTAACTTTAAATAGTTTTATCAGTTTCTTTGCTACATTTGGCGGCACAAACCCCCTGACATCTCCGCCAAGCCTTGCTATCTCTTTTAGAAACCTTGAACTCATATAAGCATAATCCGCCTTTGTCATCATAAACACTGTCTCTATATTCGGGTCAAGATTCCTGTTTGTAAGCGCCATCTGAAACTCATACTCAAAATCAGATATTACCCTGAGTCCCCTGAGTATAACATTTGCCTTTTTCCTGTGCATATAATCTATAAGGAGTCCGCTAAAACTCTCAACCTTGATATTCTTATATTTCTTTGTCGCCTCTTTTATCATCTTAACCCTTTCAATAACACTGAAAAGAGGGTTTTTCTTTTCACTTTCTGCAACAGCAACAACCATCTCATCAAAAAGTTTCTGCCCCCTTTCGATTATATCAAGGTGTCCGCTTGTTATAGGGTCAAATGTGCCGGGATAAATCCCGATATGCTTTGTCATTGAATCCTCTCCTTAAAATTTTTATAAAATCTTACAACCGTATCGCCGTATCTGCGTACATCAAATTCTTTTAACCGCAAAAGACTCTCATCAACTCCAGTCCTCTTTGATGTCTCCAGAACTATTATGCCATCATCAGCCAAAAGTTTATTCTTCTCAATCAACTCAAGTATCGTGCCAGCATCTTCTCTCCTATAAGGCGGGTCTATAAATATCAGGTTAAATCCTTTGCCAAGTCTGAAAGCGGAAGGCTGAAGCGCTTTAATAACATCCATCTTGATAATATTATATCTTTCTGTAAGTCCACATGTATCAAGGTTTTTCTTTATTATCCTGAGTGCTGAGGCATTATTATCCACAAATACAGCATGTTCTGCACCCCTGCTTAACGTCTCGATCCCCATTGCGCCTGTACCTGCAAAAAGGTCAAGCACGGCCTTATAACAAAATTCTTTACCTAGTATATTGAATATCGCCTCCCTGACTTTGTCCGATGTGGGTCTTATTGAAAGTCCTTGCGGTGCAAAAAGCCTTTTCCCCTTTGCAATGCCGGCAATAATCCTCATCTACTCCCTATTACCTTAACATTTATAACCCTGTTTCTCGGACCATCAAATTCTGAAAAATATATTGCCTGCCACTGCCCTAACTGCAACTTGTTATTTGCAACAGGAACAGTCGCACTGTTGCCAACCAGTACAGATTTTATATGCGCATCAGCATTCTTGCCATAATCCCCCTTGTTGTGCCTGAAACTCTCTTTATTCGGGACCAACTCGTTTAATATGTCATGGAGGTCTTTTGCAAGTTCAGGGTCATTGTTATTAAGGTGTATGCCTGCTGTTGTATGTCCTGTGAATATAACTGCACTCCCTTCTTTTATCCTGCTTTCAAATACAACAGCACCAACCATATCGGTGATATCTATGTCTTCTGCCTTTTGGGTTGTAGTAACCCTGATTGTATCGCTGAATATATGCATCTTACCTCCTCTCGGGTCAATTCTGATTTTAAGTTTAAGAAAGTATATTTGAAAGAATCATCTTTGTCAATAACACTTGACCTTCTATGCTGTTATTGCTAATAATATAAACAAAATTTTTGTAAGGAGATATAATAATATGAAAAAAAGTCTGCTCTATCTATTTGTCATAACAATCTGGGTAATTCTGACAGGCATGGGGCAATCGCCGCAGAACGAAGTGCCAAAGCCAGAGATAAGGTTTAATGCAACTATTACAGATGACCAGGGTATTTCAACAAAACTGCAGGAAATCAGTTGGGAAGGCAAGGTTTACCTGATGGGGACAAGAGGCAGAGGAACAGTTTCAATTCCGTTTGAAAAGGTAAAAAGGGTTGTATTCCTGGGCGAGGCAAGGGGGGGTAAAAAGGATGCACAGGTAACCTTGCGGAACGGTGAAGTCGTTGCAATCACATTTGACGACGAAAACAGGTTCTACGGCACAACAAGTTTTGGGAATTATAGAATTCAGGCAAGAAATGTAAAAGAGATACTATTTGAGTAGGGAAGAGTATTACAGATTATTCAATATGTTCTTAAAATGGATTGCAGATGCGGTGTCGCCGTTTATTATAAGTTTTCTTGAAAAGAAAACTGTATCAGGGTCTTCCTTGCCGAGTAAGAGTCCGAATAAAACATTTGTCTCACCTTGCATTGTGACATCCACATTTCCTGCAAAATTTGGAATGACTTTTATATCACCGTCCTTAATATGAAAGTAAAAATTCTTTTTTATATCAGAGGCAGTAAACAGAAAAACTTTATCGCCTAATTCCTTAAGCCTCTCCTTAAAGGTGGGGTTGCTATCAAGGATTGCACCCATAAAAACACCCATGCCTATTGCCTCAATCCAGAGAGGCATAAATTTTAAAAAGGCAGTTGCCGGTTGCTGGTTGCCAGTTATCAGGACTTCCCTAAACCTTGAACCTTGAACCTTGAGCCACTCTTTAACTTCTGACTTCTGACCCCTGACCTCTGACACCTGTTTCATACTTTCACCCCGACATGCACTGCTGCAATGCCGTTAAAGAGATTATAGTATTTAACATTAAAAAGCCCTATTCCCTCAAGCATCTTTTTCAACTCTTCCTGAATTGGAAATTTTCTGATAGACTCTGGCAGGTATGTGTATGCCTCTCTATTGCCTGTAACAATATCACCTATCTCAGGGAGTATATTGAATGAATACAGGTCATAAACCCTGCTGAATAGTTTTGATGTCGGGTGCGAAAATTCAAGGCACATAACCCTGCCCCCGGGCTTTGTAACCCTTGCCATCTCTTTAAACGCCTTTTCAATGTATGTAACATTTCTTATGCCGAAACTCACTGCGGCAGCATGGAATGTATTATCAGGAAAACCTATATCCTCTGCATCGCCCTGGACATACTGGATGTTTTTCAAAAACCCTCTGTCAACGCACTTGCGTCTCCCTTCTTCAATCATCTCCCCGTTTATATCATAGATAACAACCATGCCATTTTCTCCAACCTTCTTTGCCATGAGTATTGCGATATCCCCTGTCCCGCCTGCAACATCAAGTGCAATATCCCCCTGTTTGAGCCTTGCCTTTTCGACAAAAAACCTCTTCCAGAGTCTGTGAACGCCAAGACTCATTAAATCATTCATCAAGTCGTATCTACCAGCAACAGATGAAAATATATTTGCCACGCGCGGCTTTTTTTCTTCCACCGGAATAACCTTGCTGCCAAAGTATGTCGTGTTTTTATCTTCCATATATTGCCTCTAGTCCATTTTTCTTATCATCAAAATTATAAGAAATATGCTCATAACCACACCTGCAATAAATCCTATCCCGCTTAAAAAAGGCACACCAAGAAGCCTGTAACTGTCTTCTCTGCTGGCAAATGCAAGGAGAGAAGAGCCTATGAATAGTCCTGCCAGCATAATCCCCATCGTTAATCTCTGACCGAGTTTGGAAATCTCATCTAATAGTGTACCAAGTTTATGATGAACAAAACCAATCTTTAAATCCTCATTGAGTGTTTTATCCAAGATGGAATGCACCTGATACGGCATACCACTAACGATCTCTGCAATACCCGAAACCCTCTCTTTTCCCCTTTCATAAATCCTCTTAGGTGATGTCTTTTCTTTTATCATCCATTTGTAAATCATAGGCTTCACAATTCCCCATACATTCAGTTCAGGGTTTAACTGCCTTCCAACACCTTCAATTATCACCATTGATTTTTGCAAGAGTAAAAGATTCGGCTGGAGTCTCATGTTAAACCTTCTTGCTGTTCTTATAAGCCTGAACAAAAGTGCTGATATATCTATCCTCTCAAGAGGCTTGTCAAATATGGGCTCTGTTATCTCCCTCAAAACATCTTCAAACTCATTTATATCCACATCCTTTGATATAAGCCCCATGTCCCTGTGTATCACTGCCATCTGGCGGTAATCTCTTTTAACCAGATTATAAAGCATACCTGCAAGATACCGCCTGACACTGTCATCAATCCTGCCAATGATGCCGAAATCAAGGTAAATGATAACACCGTCCTGTCTCGCAAAAATATTCCCGGGATGGAGGTCTGCGTGAAACACACCGAATTCAAAGACCTGCTTAAAAAACGCATTGAGCGCATCTGTTGTAAGTTTTTTAATATCAATCCCAAGCGCCTTTATCTTTTCAGATTCGTCAAAAGGAACGCCATATATCCTCTCCATTGTTAAGACATCAGTAGTTGTGTAGTCCCAGAACACTTTAGGAATCTGGACAGTATTATCTCCCTCAAACATCTTGTGGAATCTTGTGATATTGACACCCTCAACCGCAAAGTCCTGCTCCTTTGATATGACCCTTTTGAATTCATCAACAACCTCTGTTGGTCTGTATCTGCGGAATGTCGGCACATATTTGTCTATTAGTCTTGCAATTGTGTACATAACAGAGATGTCCTGCTCAATAGTCTTATCAATGCCCGGTCTTTTAACCTTTACTGCGACCTCATTGCCATCGTGCAGTAATGCATAATGAACCTGCGCAATGGATGCAGATGCGCAAGGGGTTTCATCAAATGTCTTGAATTTCTCGGAAAGGGGCGATTTTAAGGATGTCTCAACAGTTTTTTTTACATCTGCAAACGGGAATGGCGGGACCATGTCCTGAAGTTTTTTAAATTCCTCAAGCCAGTCCGGCGGGAGCATATCAGCACGGATTGAAACAATCTGCCCAAGTTTTACAAATACAGGACCAAGTTCTTCAAGGAGCATCCTGACGCGCTGCGGCAGGGTAAAATCCTGTGTTACCTTTTTGCTCCTAAGGAATAAGACCTTTTCAAAGACAGCAAAGAAAGGAAGTATCTTTAGTTCCTTTATCAGGTCACCGAAGCCATATTTTATGAATGTCCTGATTATTCTATAAAGCCGTTTTATATTTTTGTATGTTTTTGAAGGCATAGGAAAATACCGTGCGTGATGCGTGTGCATTATGCAGGGGGACTGTCCCTATTCTACGACTCCGCTTCGCTCCGTCCGTAAATAGGGACAGTCCCCTTCCTGCCCTAGAAAAATACCGTGCTGCATGCGCGTTGTGCGTTATCCGTTTTTCCCTGACCCCTGACCCCTGCCCCCTGCTCCTTGTCTTTCAAGTTCCTCTATCCTCTTCTCAAGTCTATCTACCTTTTCCCGCGCCACCTGCGCCATTTTTTCTATAACATCAATGTCCTCACGGGTAGCAACCTTAAATTTCTCCAGTATTTCTTGAACAGCATTTTTTATATGTTCATCTATCATCTCTTTGCCTGACTTTGCAGCAGCAACAACCCCCCTCAATATCTTTACTGCATCCTCTACAACCTTATTTTCAAGTTCTTTTCTTGGGGGCAATTTTGATTCACCTGTATCTTCTTTCTTTGCCTCTTCTGCAAGTTCATCTACAGCCTGTTTTAACTTCTTCTCAATTCCCATGCCAATCAAAATTGCCTTATCTAAAATGTCTGCCATATTTACCCTCCCTCTAAAAAATTAAATCCAAAAATGTTCACGCTCAAAAATTGCCCAGATGCCTGGCGGCAAACTAAAAGGCTCCAGATGCAAGGCGGAGCAAGGCTTCAAGCAAAGCATACTTTTAGCGTATGTTGAGCGAAGAAGCCGCAGCGACAACGCTGCAGATGGACTTTTTGGGAGCCGCCAAATATTCCTTCCCTGCCTTTCCCATATACCACCCATTGCAAAAGCCAGTTTGACTTGTTTGTTTTAGCATTGTCATTCCTTCTTCACCTGAAATCTCTCCATCAATTCTTTTCCTAAAGATATTAACAATATCCTTTGTATTCTGCCACTGCGGTGAAATTCGCAAAGCCTTAACATCAATCTCTTTTAAATCTTCAATAAATTCAACAAGTGTATATACAAGCCCGCTTAATATAGATGTGCCGTTTATAGTGAATAGCGGCTCTTTTTCAATGGTTCGCAGTATCATCCCGTCAGGATGAAGCCTGCAGTGATGTTTGCAGTCGTCCTTATTCAAACCATATTCCCTTGATGTATAACACCGCCATGAAAATGCAAGCGGAACCTTGCCATGCGCAAATACTTCTCCGTCAATATTTGTGTTCTGTATGTTATATTCAATCGCATCCCTTGAGAGTTCAACAGGAAACACAACCCTGTTAACACCAATACCCTGCAAAAACTGTATGGACGGCACATTGTAGGTGGTGATGTGTGGTCCTGCAATGATTTCAAATCCCCCCATCCCCCCTTTACTAAAGGGGGGCAAAGGGGGATTTATAATATTAAAAGCACTCATATCATTTGCTTCTATGGAAAAAGGAAGTTGCACAATATCCCTTACAAGATTTAGTTCATCCTCATTGCTAACAACAGCCAAACTTGAGACAATGACTTTTTTGTCTGCATCTTCAAGTTTCTTTCCGATATTTTCTATATCCTTTAAGGTCAAACCATTTTTCTTTGAGCATACCACCTCGCCAAGATACACCCTGTCAACAGGCATATCCTTTACCTCATCATAAAACCCGAATAAGTCTTCTCTTTTCCAGTCAAATAAAACCGGTCCAAGTGTTAACTGCATTTCATTTCTCCAGATAACATCCAAGTGTCGGCTTTGTGCCTTCAAATGTTGCATTTGCCAATGACATCAGATTATCGTCAATTCTGTATGAAGATGGGTTTTTATAGTACATATCAATTGCCTTTCTCAAGGCAGAGGTTACAGTTGCAACATATGCCTTTGTCCTCTGCCTGCCCTCTATCTTCAAGGCATCAATACCTGCCTCAATAAGTCTCGGTATTATCTCCATAACATTTAATGATTCGGGCTCTTCAAATGAGTAGAAGTATTCTCCCTTTTCTGTAATATATCTGCCCTTGCAGCATGTTGGATAAGGCGATGTCTCACCAGGTGCAAGGTTATTTAACACAACATTGTTTAAAGTTATTTTCATGTGGTCATTTTCATTTATAAACCTGACAAACCTTGACGGAGAACATGCGCCCTCTGTATTTGTTGAAGCGCCTGTAACAAATGACGAAAGGTAGCACCTCCCTTCAATATTTATACAGAGCCCACCGAGCGCAAAGACCTCAAGTTCAACATCAGTATTGTCCCGCAGCGCCTTCATCTCTTTTACAGTCAACACCCTCGGCAGGATGACCCTTTTAATGCCAAAATATTTTTTGTAGAAATTTATGCTCTCATAATTTGAGGCACTTGCCTGAACGCTTAAATGAAGATTCACATCAGGATATTTGTCCCTTGCATATTTAAGAATGCCCAGATTGGCAATGATAAGTGCGTCCGCACCAAGAGATACTGCCTTATCGACCGAGTTATACCATTGATGATATGTATTACCCTGCGGAAATGTGTTTATGGCGATATATACCTTTTTACCTTTTTTATGGGCATATGATATGCCTTCTGCAAGTTTCTGAGTGGTAAAATTCAAGCCTTCAAAATTGCGGGCATTCGTAGCATCATTAAAGCCTGTATAAACCACATCCGCACCATTATCGATTGCAGCCTTTAAAGACGGCAGGTTCCCTGCGGGACATACGAGTTGAAGAACCTCTCTAGCACGTTGTGGTGTTCTTCCCGTGTAAGGAAGTGTATTATTTTCATTGTTCCCCCTTGACCCAGCCCCTTTTAGCGGGGATTGCGGGGGAACTGCACGTTCAATCTTTTTCATAGATAGAATTCCTCTTGCAACTGGCAAATAAAAGGTTAGTTTTTGATCAGAATAATTATCTATTGTTTTATGCCATATCCCAAATAGTTTATATTCATATTGTCAGAGATTTTAAATTCAAATTCCAGCGGGTTGAAGGTCATGCCTTTAATCTCAAGGACTTCAATTCCATTTTGCCTCAATAGATTAACCAGTTCGCTCGGTCTTATAAATCTTTTGAAATCATGTGTTCCCTTTGGCACCATGTTCAGGATATTCTCAGCCATAAATATTGCAAAAAACCTTGCCGAGATTGTCTTATTGATTGTAGAGAAAAAAAAATATCCTTTGCTTTTCAGAAGGCTGCATGCGCCTTTCAGAAATATGGCTAAATCGTCAAGATGCTCCAAAACCTCAGCACAGATGACTGCATCATAAGAAGTTCGAAGTTCAGGGTTGGAAATGAGTAGTTGGGATGGCGATGCAAGTTTATAGTCTATTTCAAGCCCTGATTCCCTTGCATGCAGTCTTGCAGCGTCAATGGCAACAGGTGATAAATCTATGCCTGTAACTAAAGCGCCTGCTTTTGCAAACTCTTCGGAAAGGATACCCCCGCCGCAACCAATATCAAGGACTGTTTTATCTTTCAGGTTATCTATCTTCTCTGAAAAATATGAATACCTTAACGGATTTATCCTGTGGAGGGATACAAACCTGCCTTCAGGGTTCCACCACTCTTTGCCGTATGCATCAAATTTTTTGGTCTCTGCATTTTCTTCCATCACACAACTTTTACCTTCTTTTCCTTCTTTTTATACTCAAGTTTATTAAGTGCATTTATGTATGCCTTGGCGCTTGCAACTATTATATCAGTATGAGCGCCCTGCCCTAACACAATATGGTCATCCTCCTGAATCCTGACAGTAACCTCACCCTGTGCATCTGTTCCGCCTGTTATGGCATTGACAGAATACTTGAGGAGTTTGCTCTTTGTCTTTGTGATATGAGCAATGGTCTTGTAAACCGCATCAACAGGACCATCGCCAAAACCTGCTTCTTTCACATGCTTGCCGTCTATATACATCTCTACAAATGCATTTGGAACTGATTCTGTGCCGCTTACAACATTTAACTTATCCAGTTTAAACCTCTCAGGTATCTCTATCCTCAGAATTTCATCTGCAACTATAGCCTCTATGTCTTCATCAAATACCTCTTTCTTCTGGTCAGCAACCTTTTTAAACCTTTCAAATGCCTTATTCAAATCATCGTCTGAAAGTTCATAGCCAAGTTCTTTTAACCTTGTCTTAAACGCATGCCTTCCTGAATGCTTGCCCATAACAAGTTTTGAGTGAGAAATGCCAATTGACTCAGGTCTTATAATCTCGTATGTGGTCTTTTCCTTTAAGAGTCCGTCCTGATGGATGCCTGATTCATGGGCAAATGCGTTATCCCCGACTATCGCCTTGTTGGGCTGCACCATAATACCCGTTATACTGCTTACAAGCCTGCTTGTGGGATATATCTGCTCTGTAACAATCCTTGTATCAAGGTTCAAAATATCCTTCCTTGTCCTTAAAATCATAACAATCTCTTCAAGAGAGGCGTTTCCAGCCCTTTCTCCTATGCCATTTATAGTGCATTCAACCTGTCTTGCGCCATTCATAACAGCGGCAAGTGAATTTGCAACAGCAAGCCCCAAATCATTATGACAGTGAACGCTTATCACTGCCTTTTTTATATTACTGACATTCTCCTTTATACCCTTTATCAATGCGCCGAATTCAGTTGGTATAGAATAACCTACAGTATCTGGTATATTTATTGTAGAAGCGCCTGCATCTATCACTGCCTCAATTACTTCATAAAGATATACAGGCTCTGAACGGCTCGCATCCATTGGTGAAAATTCAACATCATCTACATACCCCCTTGCCCTCTTTACCATGTCCACAGCCCTTTTTTTTGCCTCTTCCCTTGTCATTTTGAATTGGTGTTTGAGATGAATGTCTGATGTTGAAATAAATGTATGTATGCGCGGTTTAGGCGCGCCCTTAAGAGCCTCCCACGCCTTGTCTATATCTTCCGGTTTTGCCCTTGCGAGGCTGCATATTACAGGACCATCCACCTCATGGGAAATCCTTTTCACAGCCTCAAAGTCCCCTGGTGAACTGATGGCAAAACCTGCCTCGATTATATCAACACCGAGCCTTGCAAGTTGTTTTGCAATTATTATCTTCTCTTCCACATTCATTGAGGCACCCGGAGACTGTTCACCGTCTCTAAGTGTTGTATCAAATATTTTTATATAATCCATAATAAACTCCGTTAATATATAACCTATCTTGAAGGGTTGTCTGTTTTAACCAATTCGCTGCCAGTTACGGTTTTCTTTTGAAGCATCTGCAGCCTCTTCCTGAAAAACAGCATGGCAACAGGACCAGACATAACATAACCAAATGTAAGTATAAACAGCATTATCTGCGGCTCAGCAGCAATCGTAATAAGAAGCAGTATCAAGCCAACCAGGAGCATAAAAGGCATTCTCTGGGTCAGATTCAACTCCTTGAAACTATAATATTTGATGTTGCTGACCATAAAGAATGCAAGGAGATAAACAAGTATAAGAATTGTTACATGCTTTGTTATTTCCCCATAGCCAAAATAGAAGAATACAAGAACTGTGGATGCAACAAGTGATGCTGCAGCAGTTATTGGAAGACCATTAAAACTCCTGCTCTCAATAGTGCTTACCTGCACATTGAATCTTGCAAGCCTTAACGCACCGCATACGACATATAAAAATGCTGCGAGCCATCCGTATCTGCCGAAGGGTCTTAAAGCCCATGTGAATATAAGTATTCCCGGTGCAAGGCCGAATGCAATCAAATCAGCAAGGGAATCGTACTCTACACCAAACCTGCTTGTTGTACCGGTAAGCCTTGCTATCCTTCCGTCAAGTCCGTCAAGCACCGCAGAGATAAGTATTGCTATTGCAGCCTTATCAAATGCTCCATCAAGGGATGCGATAATTGAATAAAAACCTCCGAAGAGACTTGCGGATGTTAAAAGATTTGGTAAAAGATATATCCCCTTTTTTATGCCTTCTGGTTTTTCTCTTTGCCTGTCAATCATTTTAAATACCCCAGAATTGATGCACCTGCCTTTACCTTATCGCCGACCTTTATATTTACTCTGCAATCAACCGGCAGATATACATCAAGCCTTGAACCAAATCTTATCATACCAAATCTTTTGCCCTTTTCAACTACATCGCCTTCTTTTAAATAGCAGACAATCCTTCTTGCAATAAGCCCTGCTATCTGGATAAAAAGGACTTTCCTGCCATTTGCAGTCTCCAGCAAAACTACGTTCTGCTCATTCTCAAGAGATGCCTTATCAAGATTTGCTGAAAAGAATTTGCCAGGATTATAGAAAAGACCAACCACCCTTCCTGACACAGGAACCCTGTTCACATGAACATTAAAGACATTCATAAAGATGCTGACCTTCACTGCATCTGCTTTCAAAAAACGGTCTTCAAACACCCTGCCTGCAAATATTACCTTTCCGTCAGCAGGGGATACAATGGAGTTTTCGTCAGCAGGTATCACCCTTTCAGGGTTTCTGAAAAACCAGAGTACAAATAGAGTGAGCAGAGTAAAAAAGATTGCAGGATACCTGATTCCAAAATACCAGAGGGCTGAACTAATAACTAAAAGGGGAATAATAAAGGGAAGCCCTTCTAGTGCTATCGGAGTATTTCCGTTCATATTTAAATAATTATCTGATATAGCAGTAAGGATTGCAAGGGATTTTTAGGCTATGTACACTTGTCGCCTCAATGGGAGATGTCGTTGGAAGCCATGAAAATGTTTGCACGAATGAATTCGTGCCTACATCTTTTGTAGGCACGGTTTCAACCGTGCCAATGCCAAGGTTATTATTGATGCACATAAAGGAAGGATAGAGGTTAAAATGGTGATTATCTCATCGCTTCTTATTTTACCTGAGCCTTATAATCTGCAACTTTTTTCTCCAACTCCTCAACCCTTGCCTCTAATTTCTTTATCAACTCTTTTCTGTGCCCCAGTTCAAGTTCCCTGCCAACCATGAGTTTGTTGAATCTTTCAACTATATCAAGTTTATCCTTTAGTTCATTCTCAAGTCTTTTTCGCTCTGTTATATCCCTTATAATACCTGTTGCATGCCACTCTCCCTTTACATTCATTGCAGAAACAGAGAGTTCAATGGGAAATTCTGCTCCCTCTTTTTTAATGGCAGTGAGTTCAACGGTTTTCTTAGTAATATTACCCTCGCCTGTTTTAAAAAATTCTTTAAGCCCTTTCTCTGACTTTTCCCGTAAATTTTCAGGGACAATCAGTTTATGGAGTTCTTTCCCAATCGCTTCAGCAGCAGTATATCCAAAAATCTCCACTGCCTTTTTATTCCATATGTAGATTGCATCTTTCTCATTTATGCAAACTATTGCATCATTTGCAGTCTCGGTCAAAACCCTGTATCTTTCCTCGCTCTCCATTAAAAATTTTTCAGCCTGCTTTCTCTCTTCAACTTCTTTATTTAATTCAGCAGTCCTCAACATAACCCTCTGTTCCAGTTGCTCATTGAGCCTTTTCAATGCCTCCTCTATCTTTATCAACTTTTTGTTCTTCATTATTGCACTTTCATAGGTGGAAAGGAGTAGAGTCAATGTCTGACCACGGTTGGCAGATATTTTATATTTCTTTCCTTTGTACAAAACCTCAGTAGATTTTTCCTCCGGTCTATTTTTGAATAAAACAGGGTTTTCCAATATAAACACAGCACTTGAAAGAATATGGTCATTATCATATGGCTTAGTTATATAAAATTCAGCGCCTGAATTCAGCCCTTTTATTATCTCTTTAATGTCCGTAAGTTGTGTAAGGAGTATTATAGGAATGCCTTTTAAGGCATCGTTCCCTTTCAATTCCTTGCACATCTGGTATCCATCCATGACAGGCATCAGGATGTCAGATATAATCAAGTTCGGTCTTTCCTTCTCTGCCATTTGCAGCCCTTCAGCGCCATTTTTTGCCCAGACGACATTATAACCTTTTTCAGTCAGGAGTCTTTTGAGCATTACTGCCTGGATTTCGCTGTCCTCAACGATTAGTATTTTGGAATTTGGATTTTGGGTTTTGGAATTATTTTTTGGCATGGCAGCCTCCTTTGACTCGTATTTCGTATGTAATTGGCAACCGCAGTGCTTGCCCCTGAATGCTTTTATCAGGGGCTTTACGCCTGCGATATACGCACCCATAAAGGGTGCGGCTACAATCTTATTTGCATCAGCATTTCCCCAATCTCATCTGGTGAAGCAATATATTTTGCAGCGCCTAAATCTATTGCCTGTTTTGGCATTCCGAATACTATGCTTGTTTCTTTATCCTGGGCTATTGTAATCCCACCTGCCTCTTTAACTGCAAGCATACCCTCTGCACCATCCCTTCCCATGCCTGTTAGAAGAACACCTAAAACTGCATTGCCATAATAACAAACAGCAGAGCGAAACGTTACTGTTATGGATGGTCTATGCCCTTCATAGGGCATATCTTCAGCAGAGACAAATCTGCCTTCTTTGTCAAACATTAGATGCCTGCCCTCTTCAGGGAAATATATCGTCCCCGTTAACGGAGATTCCCCTGTTCTTGCAATTTCTACTTTCATTTTGCATTGAGATGAAAGCCATTCCACAAGACCATTCAAAAATCCTTCACTTATATGCTGGACACATACAACAGGCAATGAAAAATCTTCAGGCAGTTTACGGAGCACCTCCTGAAGCGCAACAGGTCCGCCTGTTGAGGCGCCGATGACGATAATCTTTGGCTTTAAATCACCTAATCTTCCCTTTGCTGTAGAGGGAGCAAGGTGGATTTCTTTTTTTAACTCTGTACTCGGCTTGACCCTCCGTATAATCTTTACCCCTGAAAGTATTCTTACCTTTCTTGCCAGTTCCACAGCAGACTCCTGAATCTCTGCATCTGTTCCTGCGTGGGGCTTTGGAGATATATCAATGGCGCCTGCGGCAAGCATGTTAAATACATTAGAAGAAGGTTTATCCTTTTTTACAGATACGCTTATAACCAAAATCGGCATTGGATGTCTTGCCATAACCTCTTTTGTGAACTTAATCCCGTCCATCACAGGCATATGGATGTCCGCACAAATAACATGGGGGTCTAATTTTGGTATCATCTCCAGCGCCTCTTTCCCATTACATGCTGTCCCAACCACTTCAATATCAGGAGAAAGAGAAAGCATCCTCTTGAGCATCGTAATGGCAATAGGAGAATCGTCAACAAGAAGAACCTTTATTAATGCGGAATTCGGAGTGCGGAGTGCGGAATTATTCATTTTTTGCTGCCTCTCGCTATCTTGATTGATGTGATTACAATGGCAACAAGCTCGTCGCTTTCTTTTATCAATGAATCAAGCAGGGGCTTGTCTACTATAATATTCATCTCTTTTATCATCTCCAGCCAAAATTGTGTTTCATCCGCCTCTTCTTCTATAATGCCCATTTTTGATATAAAGTCTGCACCCGACCGCGCACGACATGCCGCCCTATAGTTAGCTGCAACAGAGGTTCCTGACCTGAATATCTGATTGCCTATTAATCTTCCTTCTCTATTATCAGGAAGTACCCTGCATAGCTCTATTATCCGTTTGGCGAATTCTTTTGTCCTCTTCCTCAGATTATTCTCTTTCACATTACTCCTCGTATCCTGCATTCAGATGTTTTTTCATTCCGCATTCCGAATTCCGCACTCCGCATTCAAATGAGTCTTTTCAATGTCTCCAACAGCGCCTGCTGGTCAAACGCAGGTTTTGCAATGTATGCATTTGCCCCTGCCTCAAGCCCTTTTTTCCTGTCCTCATCTGATGCAAGTGTTGTTACAAGAATTACGGGCATCTCCTTATACCTCTTGTCCTGTCTAATCTTTGCTGTGAGTGTCAAGCCATCCATGGTCGGCATTAGGATATCGGAGACAACTGCATCAAATTGTTGCGCCCCAAGTTTATTCCACGCATCCATTCCATCCACTGCTGCAACAACCTCATACCCCGCGCCTTCTAATATCCGTTTTTCCTGCGCCCTTGTTACAATGCTGTCCTCTGCAAGGAGTATCATCTTTTTCCTCTTTGCCTCTTCAACAGGTCTCTCGGCAATAATCGGCTTCTCCTTTTTCCTCACAGATTTTATTAAATCCTGGGGATTTAAAATCATGCAGACCTCTCCAGTCCCTAAAATCGCAGCGCCTGACACATTTCTCACACGTTTAAGCATTAAACTCTGAGGCTTTAAAACTATCTCCTGCTCATCAAGGAGTTCGTCAATAAGAAGACCAAGTTTTTCATTGCCAATGGACATGAAGATGCAGGGAAATGCGTCGTGCGTCATCTGTCGTGCGTCTTGCGCATCACGTATCTCCAAAAGATCTGCAAGTCTTGCCACTGACACAGGCTGTTTATCAAGGATGACTGTCTTTTTACCCTCAATTGTAAATATCTCATTTTGATTTACAAATCGGGAGGTCTGAACATGCTCAACAGGGATGGCATATTTCATCTTATCCGCCTTTGCGATAAGAACACGGACAGTTGCCAGTGTGATAGGCAGATTTACCCTGAATACAGCGCCCTTGCCATGCGTAGATTCAATCTGAACAGTTCCTTTAAGTTTTTCTATATTAGTCCGCACAACATCAAGTCCAACACCTCTTCCGGACATCTCTGTCACAAACGAACTTGTTGAAAACCCTGAAATAAATATAAGGGACTGAATCTGCGCGGGCGTCATTGCAAAAAGCCCTTCTTTACTGCAAATCTTTTTTTTGAGGGCAGTTTGTTTGATTGTCTCTATATCCAGCCCCCTGCCGTCATCCTTTATCTCAAGAACAATATTAGATGTGGTCTGATATGCCTTGAGCAGCATAGCGCCGGTGCGGGGTTTTCCATTTTTCTGCCGTTCTTCGGGTGTTTCTATGCCGTGGTCAATTGCATTCCTTATCATGTGCATAACAGGGTCTTTCATTTCTTCTATTATCCTTTTGTCTGCTGTTACATCTCCACCCTCAATAATGAATTCAACCTCTTTTGACCGCTCCTTCGCCATATCCCTTACCACCCTTGGAAAGAGATTGAATATTGTTGAAAGCGGCAGCAGTCTTATGGCGCCAGCCTCGTCCGTTAATCTATCTGAAACAAATTCAAGTTTTGAACCGTCCTCAGCGGCATCGTTCTTTAACTTGCCAAGCAATACCCCAATCCTTTCAAAAAGTTCCATACTCTTTTTACCTGACAACTGCTGTCTCTTTAACTCATGCCAGAGGTTGATAATTTCATCTATCTCAAAAGGACGATTTATAATCCTCATCTTTGCTATATTCAATTCACCGACCTGCGTCATCAATTCATCCAGTTTCTTTGTGTCAACACGGATTGTTTCAATTTTAAAAGATCCGTCTTCAATTTTGGATTTCGGAATTTGGGATTCATCAATTTTTGCAGCATCCACCCCTGCCGGCGCGCCTGTAATTGCCTCATTTGCAAGTTTTTTTACGGCATCCAGAGCAATATAAATCTTGGCAGCGACATCAGGTGTTAAAGAGATTTCACCTTTTCTCACAGCCCCGAAAATGTCCTCTATCCTGTGAGATATGTTCTCTATATCTGCTAGCCCAAGCATCCTCGCAGCGCCTTTTAGACTATGAGCCTCGCGGAATACCTCCTCAAGCACTGGCTGGTTGTCAGGCTCTTTCTCGAGGCGCAGCAATCCATCCTCAATCTTCTGGATATGCTCGCTGCTCTCAATCTTGAAAAGGTCTCTGAATTCTTTGTCCTCAATCATTTTAACACCAGTAACAAGTAACAAGTTAAAACCTTTTTACTTATTACTCCTAACTGTTCACCTATCACTTTCTTAAAGACTTTTGCAATCCTATAATCATCATCTGAAAATCCCAATTTTGGCAGCCGCAGGCTTCATGTCTGCGTATAAACGCAACCATAAAGGTTGCGACTACCAATAATGTGAAGATATTTTTTACCTTCACTATAGCATCTCTATGATTTTCATGGTTTCACAGGGATAAAATGTTTACTCACAATCGCCTGTCCCTCAGGAGAGAGGATAAATTCAAAGAATTTTTTTAAATCCCCTGTCGGCTGTTCCTTTGTTACAAGGTTCAAAGGTCTGGACAGCGTATACTTCCAATTTCTAACATTCTCATCTGACAACTTAATATTGTTAAAGGAGATAGGTCTTATCTTTGGGTTTTTAAATGCGATAGAGGCATAACCTATTGCATCCTCATAAGCACCCACATATTTTGCCGCATTGTGGGACCTATCTACTTCTTTTATTGTTGGTCCAAACTCAGTAGAATCTAACACAGTATCCTGAAATGCCCTAAGGGTCGCTCCTTTATCCAACAGTGCCTCTGTTACGGGTATAATCTTTGCGTCCTTTCCACCCACCTCTTTCCAGTTGGTAATCTTTCCTTTATAAATTGCCTTAAGCTGTTCTTTGGAAAGATTTGTTACAGGATTTTTTGCATTTACATAAATAGCTATGGCGTCATACCCTACAATCTGAGAGTAGACCTTCTTTTTTTCCTCTGCAGTCAGGACACGGGATACGCCTGCCATAGGTATATTACCCTCCATAGCTGCCTCCAGTCCCTTGCCTGAACCAAGGACATAACTGATGCTCTTGAATTTTTTCCCTGTCTTTGCCTCAAATATCTTTGCTGCCTCAGGCATGACCCAGACACCGAGTTCAGACCCGCCATCGTAAGAAAGCTCCTGTGCAAAAAGTCCTTGCGGCAGGATTAATACCGCTGTCAGTATAACCAAACCGCTTAAAAACAATACTACCTTTTGCCTTCTCATGATTTACACCCCCTTTTTATATTTTGGATTTTGGATTGCCGATTTTGGATTTTCAAATCCAAATTCCATTACACTATCTCTTTTAACCCATGTGCTGTTTCATTAAGTTTCTGTATCCCTGTCTTTGTCTGGCTTAAGCCTGCTGCCGTCTCTTTTGCGCCAGTGTTTATGCTGTTTATAGCTTCCACTATCTGACGGAACGCCGCCGACTGCTGCTTTGTGTTCAGGAGTACCTGCTGCGCATTTTCATAGACACTACCCGCAATCCCTGAAAGTGCGCTAAACAACTCGCCAACCTGCCGGGCAAGCCTTGTAACATCTTCAGTGGACTTTGTCCCTGCCTCTATTGCCATTATTGTTGAGTTTGTTGCCTTCTGAATATCACTGACAATAGCGCTTGCCTGCTCAGCGGATTTTTTGCTTTCAATTGCAAGTTTCCTGACCTCGCTTGCAACAACTGCAAAACCTTTGCCATGCTCACCTGCCCTTGCTGCCTCAACTGCTGCATTAAGCCCAAGCATGTTTATCTGACTGGAAAGGTCTTTGACAATATTGGCAATGCCGCCTATCTGCGCAGTCTGCTCGCCAAGTTTTAAAATCTGGTCTGCTACAACTCCTATCTTGTCTTTCAGTAAATTCATTGACTCAACTGCGTCCCTGACAGCCTTGCCGCCATCCTCAATCACGGTTGAAGCCTTTTGCGCAGATGTTGATGCAGATGCAGCCTGCTCAGAGGTCTGCCTTGATGATGCGTCCAGTTCATCCATAGCAACGGTTGTTTCGCTTACCAAGGTTGCCTGCTGCGTGGCAGTACGCTCATGCTGGGTTACGGTTGCGGCTATCTCTGCAGAAGATGTTGATACAGTATTTACTGCGCTCTTTATAGCCCCTGAAATAGAACGAGTTATAAAAACGGAAGAGATTATAACTATCCCAATCCCGCCAAAAATAATCACGAGTGTTGCTATCCATACGTATTTCTTTACAGACAGACTTTTTTCATAATCAGCCTTTGCTGAATTCTCCTTCATATTTATAAGTTTTGATAGGGCGTCTTTGCCGCTATAAAATATAGGGCGATTTTCTGCCTCAAACTTATAACTGGCATCATCCTTTGAAAAGCCTTCGCTTAAACGAAGTATCTCATGGTAACTGTCAAACAAAGGCTTTAGATTATTTGCAAATATTGCAAATACCTTCTCCTCTTCATCTGACAGACGATACTTATCCTTTGCCTCTACAAGGGGAATAATCTCTGAATGTATCTTTTCCATCTCATCCCGTGTTTTTTTCATCTCTTCCACATCGCTTGAATATATATGTCTCCTCGTCAATAGGCGATGCTCCTGCAACCTATCAAGAATAGCGCTAATCTTCACTGTAGGCACCATATTATCATTATATGCATGCTCAATATATCCGCTTATCCTTCCAACACTATAAAGAGCCGTGAGTCCGCCAAAGGTGAATATAAGCGAGACAAAAAGGGCATAGATTTGCAGTTTTTTCCCAATCGTTAATCTGTTAAACCATGTCATATAGCCTCCTTGTTGATACAGAGTGTCATAACTTCGCATACCTGCGTTGCTCCTCTATTCGTTAAAATTCCCCTCTCACACAATGCAAGAAGGTTGCATACCATTATTTTTGCCGTGAACCCTGATAGAAACTGCTATCTATAAAACTATTCAAATCAACATTTGTCATTAACTTTGCCCTGAGGGACATATTAAGTATTGTCTGATAATCTGCTTTTCTTGGGTTTAGGTCGCTGTATGTAATCCTGTCATTCGGATTTTGCAGCGCCTCTGTAACCACTGTCTCACTATGCCCCATATATTTACTTGCTATCGGAGCAACATTCCTTGAACGGTTATCAACCTTATCTTTTTCAATGAACCTGCCGCTCTTTATCAAACTATCTATCCACTCCTGAATGCCTTCTGAATTTGTTTTTAGAACGTCATTTCTGACAACCACAATACAGCATATATGATTTGGGGCTATATCCTTTGATAGAATGAGCAGCCTTCCCGTCCTTTCAATCACAGCCTTTGCAACCCACGGCTCTGCAACAATAAATGCATCTATGCCCCCTGCCTCTAAAGCCTTTACCATATCAGGCGGCGCAACAGGTGTTGTTGTTACATCTGATAAACTTAGCCCGCCGCCCCTTAAATATGTATCAAGCAGCGCTGTATGTGTAGAAATCCTTGCAGGGGTTGCAATTGTCTTGCCCCTTAAGTCAGATGGAGAATTTATCTTTGAATCCTTTCTTACTGCTATCCCCGAACCATGCCTGTGTCCTATAAGGATGGTCTTTATATCAGCGCCCTTATTGAATATATCCATTGCAAAATTAGATAAAAGAAATGCAGCACCAATAGCGCCTGCCTGGAGCGCGCCTGCCACATCGTCCCATCTCTTGAATAACTTTGGCTCAATATCAATATTTTTAAATGAGTTATTATCCCTTGCATGAGAAACAGGCAATGTAAGATGGTCAAGGATAGGGATGTATCCTACCTTCATTTGGGTTTTTGGAAAGACTATTGCTGGAAAACCAAGTGTGCCTAAACCAAAGGCAGCACAGCCTGCCGCAGTCTTTAATAAAAACTCGCGGCGATTCATGAGGATAACCTTCTTTTTTCTTTTCATACAGCGCCTCCCTTTTTTAATTCTGAATGTGGAACTCGGAATGCGGAGTGTTCCAAATGCGGAATTCGGAGTGCGGAGTTCGGAATTAAAAATAAACGACTTCTACTCCGCAATCCGCATTCGCCATTCCGCATTTGTTACGCCTCTTCGTTCACCACTAAATCCTCCCTTGAAAGTATCTTTTGCAAATCAACTATAGTGAGCATCTTTCCTTCATAAGGGGCTTCACCTTTTATATATCTTTTATTTGCCTCTTCAATGGCTGCGGGGATAGGGGTTATATCTGACGGTTTCAGATACACAACATCCATCACATCATCAACAGTTATCCCTGCCTGCAACTCATTGAAACCTGCCACAACCACCT
This sequence comes from Deltaproteobacteria bacterium GWC2_42_11, assembly GCA_001797495.1. Lineage (GTDB taxonomy): Bacteria > Desulfobacterota > GWC2-55-46 > UBA9637 > GWC2-42-11 > GWC2-42-11. The sequence continues at coordinate 10,515 of MGPS01000061.1, read as the reverse complement.
TTTTAGGCGCGCCGGCAGGGATATTCAACATGCCCCTGATGTCGACAAGGGTCAGGATATTTCCCCGCAGATTCATGTCTCCGAAGATATGCGAGGGACAACATGGAACTGTTGCAGGGTTGTTAATGTCAGCAAACTCACGCACATCCTTTAAATCAATCCCGTAGAATTCTCCATTTAGAACAACAACAGCAATTGACGCAAACCCTTCTGCCTCTTCAATTTCCGTCTTTATTAGGTTAACCGCCCTTTTATGAAATATAGCCCTTTCCTCCGGAGTAGATTCAGGGCAGAAATAACCCAATGCAGCATTTAGAGTCGGGAATTCGGAATATTCCGCAATCGCATGGCAGTCTATGACCATAATAATCTCCTCGCCAACCTTTGCCTCTCCACTAATAAAATGTGCGCGGGGTTTTGCCTCTTTTTCTGAAGGCGGCAATTCAATATCCTGTGCAGGGATATTTATTACATCAATTGTCTCATTCACTATCAAACCCGCCATAAAACCATCCTTTTCTATTACAATGACATTGTCTGTTATATGGTATCTTTTACGAGGGTGGCCAAATCTGAGATTCAAATCCGCAACAGGTGCAATCTTCCCGCGAAGATTTATTACTCCTACGATATAATCGGGCGCCTCCTCAATTGGAGTAACCTCAGGCAGCCAGATAATCTCCCGAACAATAGAGGCATCTATTGCAAAATGCTCTTCGCCTAAACTAAAGATTAGAAAGGACTGGCTGGACATCTTCTTCTCCAATAAATCCGCAGCAGCAGCCTGCGTTTCGTCCTTGCATGCGGTAGCCGCAGGCTTTATGCCTGCGTCAATCGCACCCATAAAGGGTGCGCCTACATGCCTGCGTATATATGCACCCATAAAGGACGGCTACATCATCATCTTCCTCACATACTCTAATAACTCCCCTGCAGTAATATCCTTGTATGGTTCTATCAAGTCATAGGGCTTAAGTCTTTCAAGCAGTTCTATCGCAGTAAGACGCATCTTTTTAGCCCTATCAGCATCACCTTCCTTATCATAATAAGATGCAATCTCAAGATAAGCAGGGACGAAATCAGGTTTTAAATACATCGTTTTTTTTAATAAACCTTCTGCCTCCTCGTCATTGCCTTGTATTTCAGCAATCTGAGAAAGCAGAAAATACGACACTGGCTCCTCAGGGTTAATAGCGATTGCCTTTTTGCAACTATCCACTGCCTTTTTATACTCACCTTTATCGGCATACTCCTGAGCAAGTTCTAATAAGGAATGCGGATTGCGGACTGCGGAATTTTCTTCAATTTTGGATTCTGAAATTTGGATTTTGGATTGCCCTTCTGTCTTCGCCTCCTCAAACCTTGCTTCCGCTGTTTTTTCCTTTAATTCAGCATTCCGAAATTCCGAATTCGGATGCTCCGAATTCTTTTGATATACCACTGACTCAGAAAATATCCTTGCCTGCAAGGGTCTATAATCATGGAGATGCAATTCCCCGTGCCCTGTCATCAGGTATCCGCCTTCATTCAGGGTATCTATGAATTTTTTAACAACAAGGGCTATTGCCTCTTTCTGAAAATATATAAACACATTTCTGCAGAGGATTAAGTCCATATTCTGTATCCCGGACGCAGGATTTGGGAAAGAATCCTCTGTCAAATTTGTACAACTGAACCGCACCATATTTTTAATCCCCTCATCAAGTTTTAAGTTATCGTTCTGTTTTTTGAAATATCGCATCTTTAAATCAGGCTCAGCCATACGGAATGACCAATCCGTATATATCCCTGTTTTTGCCTTTTCTAATGCCTCTTCATTTATATCTGTGCCGAGTATGAGAATGTCCCAATCCTTCATATCCATCAGGAGTTCATCAAGAAGGATTGCAACAGAATAAGGCTCCTCGCCTGTTGAACACCCTGCGCTCCAGATTTTGAGAGAACGTTCCCTTTTTCTTTTCTCTATCAAGTCAGGCAGTATCATATCTTTTAGTAAGGCAAACTGCCCTTTATCACGAAAGAAATAAGACTCGCCTGTTGTAATCAGGATTACAAGTTTCTTCCACTCTCTCCTGCTGTCAATGACATCGGTTTTAAGAAGATTATAGTAATCTTCTGTATCGGCAAATTTTAAAAACCTTAACCGTGAAAATATATGCCTCTTAACTTTCCCAACATCCTCAGACTTTATGCATAGCCCGGTCTTTTTGGATATAAGTTCAACAAATTGTTGTAAGAGTTTTTCATCCATATTCTCAAAACAAAAAGGGCGTGTCATTTGACACGCCCTTTTTGAAATATATTATCATCCGATTGATAATGGAATTAAATCTGTCTGTCTGTCTGTCTGTCTGTCTGTCTGTCTGTCTGTCTGTGCAAGGTTAGTGCCATAATGCTCTCCTTTCAACTACCTACAGAAAAAACAGATTACTTACGAAAAACTATAGCACCCCACATCCCATACTCTAATTTTTTGACTTATCTACAATCTTCCCCTTCTTCAGCCACGGCATCATGGAGCGGAGTTTTTCGCCCACCTTTTCTATGGGATGCTCCTGTCCCTTCCTCGTAAGCGCGGTAAACACAGGCTTGTTTGCCTTGTTCTCCAGCATCCATTCTTTTGCAAATGCGCCGCTCTGGATTTCTGCTAAAATCTTTTTCATCTCTTTCTTTGTTTCTTCTGTTATTATTCTTGGTCCCCTTGTCAAGTCTCCATATTGCGCAGTATTGCTTATAGAATACCTCATGTTTGATATTCCGCCCTCATATATCAAATCAACAATGAGTTTTAACTCATGCAGACATTCAAAATAAGCCATCTCCTCCGGATAACCTGCCTCAATAAGCGTCTCATAACCTGCCATGATAAGCGCTGTTGCGCCGCCGCACAGCACAGCCTGCTCTCCAAATAAATCAGTCTCTGTTTCATCTTTAAAGGTCGTCTCAATAATACCTGCCCTTCCTCCGCCAATAGCGCTGGCATAGGCAAGCGCTACATCCTTTGTATTTTTTGAAGGGTCCTGATGAACCGCAATAAGCGTAGGCACACCGTTCCCCTTGCTATATTCATGCCTCACCAGATGCCCGGGACCTTTTGGCGCAGCCATAAACACATTGATGCTTGCGTCCGGCACAATCTGGCCGAAGTGGATATTAAAACCGTGGGCAAATGCCAGATACGCGCCCTTTTTTAAATTAGGCCCAATCTCATTTTTATAAAGGTCGCCCTGAAGTTCGTCCGGCACAAGTATCATAACAATATCAGCCTGTTTTACGGCGCTTGCAACATCCATAACCTTCATCCCTGCCGTCTCCGCCTTTTTCCACGAAGCGCCGTTCTTTCTGAGCCCCACAACTACATCAACGCCGCTCTCTTTCAAGTTCTGCGAGTGGGCATGCCCCTGACTGCCGTAGCCTATCACGGCAACCTTCTTGCCCCTGATAATCTCCAGATTTGCATCCTTGTCATAGTAAACCTTCATTCTGTATTCTCCTGTTTTTGAGTTTAAGAGTTTAGGAGTAAAAGAAAATACAGTTAAGGAGTAAATACAAAAACTCCTCAACTCAATAACTCCATAACTCCTTAACTATTTAGTCTTCTGGCTCCTTGCCAACGCAATCTTTCCTGTCCTTGCAATCTCCTTTATGCCAAAAGGCTTTAGGAGTTCTATTATGGCATTTACCTTCTCACCATCACCTGTCATCTCAATTGTATATGTCTTTGGACTTACATCAACGACCTTTGCCCTGAATATATCGATGATACTCAATATCTCTGCCCTGTCTTTTTCACCTACATTTACCTTTATCATTGCCAGTTCTCTTTCAATATGGTCCTCGGCTGTAAGGTCAGAGACCTTTATAACATTTATGAGTTTATTCAAATGTTTTGTTATCTGCTCTATTATCTGGTCATCGCCCGTTGTTACTATTGTCATTCGTGAAACCTTCGGGTCAATAGTCTCTGCAACGCAAAGGCTTTCAATATTAAATCCCCTGCCGGAAAAAAGCCCTGCAACTCTGGATAAAACACCAAACTCATTATCTACTAAAACTGATACTATATGACGCATTTAAACCTCCGTTATGCGTGTGTGTGATGCGTTACGGGTCACGGTCTTTCACACAAGCAGCATCTTATTCAAAGGCTGGCCTGCCGGGACCATTGGATATACATCCTCTTCCCTGTCAACCCGAAAATCCATAAGAACAGGTTTATTAACCTTTAACGCCTCTTTTATAACAGGCACAACCTCTTCAGGCTTTTCTGCCCGAAGTCCAACAGCACCGTATGCCTCAGCAAGTTTTACAAAATCAGGAGCAGCATCCATACATGTATAGGAATATCTCTTTTCATAGAAAAATTCCTGCCACTGTCTGACCATACCTAAAAATCTGTTATTGAGTATTGCAACCTTTACAGGAAGTTTATACTGGACTGCTGTTGCAAGTTCCTGTATGTTCATTTGGATACTCCCGTCCCCTGCAATGTCTATGACTGTTTTATGAGGAAATGCAACCTGCGCGCCTATTGCAGCAGGAAATCCATAACCCATTGTACCAAGTCCGCCTGAAGTCAAAAACTGGCGCGGGCTGTCATAAAGGTAAAATTGCGCTGCCCACATCTGATTTTGCCCGACCTCTGTTGTAATAATTGCATCACCCTTTGTAAGTTCATAAATCTTTTCTATGACATACTGGGGTTTTATCTTGTCATTTTGTTTATAAGAAAGTTTATGCGTATCCTTCCACTTTTTTACCTGCTCATGCCATTCTGATAAAGTATCTTTTTTACGCTTTGACTCTGTCAGACCTTTCAGTATCTCTTTTAATACAAATTTTACATCACCGACAATCGGCACATCAACCCTTACATTTTTGCTTATGGATGTCGGGTCTATGTCAATGTGTATTATCTTTGCATAAGGGGCAAATTCATCCACCTTTCCTGTTACCCTGTCATCAAACCTTGAACCTATTGCAATAAGACAGTCTGTATTTGTAACAGACATGTTTGCAGTATATGTGCCGTGCATTCCTAACATGCCGAGAAAGAGCGGATGTGTCCCCGGAAAACTGCCGAGTCCCATAAGCGTAAGTGTAACAGGTATGCCAAGTTTTTCTGCAAAGGACTTTAATTCATTTGATGCGCCTGATAAAAGCACACCGCCGCCTGCGTATATTACAGGCCTTTTTGAGGCAAGGATTGTATCAAGCGCCCTTTTTACCTGCCCGGGATGTCCTTCATAAGTCGGCTGATAACTTCTTAAATCAACCTTTTCAGGATATTTGAATTCAGTCTGTGCATTCAATATATCCTTCGGCAAATCAACAAGCACTGGACCTGGTCTTCCTGTTAATGCAATATGAAACGCCTCTTTTATAACCTTAGCAATGTCTTTAACATCCTTGACAAGATAATTGTGCTTTGTGCACGGTCTTGTTATGCCTACAATATCTGCCTCCTGAAACGCATCATTACCTATGAGTGCAGTAGGCACCTGCCCTGTGAAAACAACCACAGGTATTGAATCCATATACGCTGTTGCAATGCCTGTAACAGTATTTGTTGCACCAGGGCCTGATGTAACCAGCACAACACCGGGTCTCCCTGTTGCCCTTGCATATCCGTCTGCCATATGAACAGCGCCCTGCTCATGGCGCACAAGTATATGCCTTAGCGGCGCATTATAGAGGGCATCGTATATCGGCAGGACTGCGCCTCCGGGATAGCCAAATATAGTATCAATACCCTCTTTCAGTAAGCATTCAACAAAAATCTGTGCACCTGTTAGTTTCATTTTACTATAGCCCCTGTATTTGCCGATGTTACAACCTTTGCATATCTTGCAAGCCAGCCCTTTGTAATCTTTGGCTCAGGCGGTTTCCAATTTGTTTTCCTTTTTTCCAACTCTTTACTCCCGACTCTCAACTCTATCTTCCTGTTCGGAATATCAATCTCTATTTCATCACCGTCCTGAACGAACGCTATCGGTCCTCCTTCCATTGCCTCTGGTGATACATGACCTATACACGGACCCCTTGTACCGCCTGAAAACCTTCCGTCTGTTATAAGTGCAACCTTATCAGCCATCCCCATACCTGTAATCGTCGCAGTAGGCGCAAGCATCTCCCTCATACCAGGACCCCCTTTCGGTCCTTCATATCTCACCACAACAACATCCCCTGCCTTTATCTTGCCCCCGAGTATTGCCTGCATACAAGACTCCTCTGAATCAAAACACCTTGCCCTGCCGATAAAATGTCTTGCCTTTTCATTCACAGCGGTCTGCTTTATAACACACCCGTTAGGCGCAAGATTTCCTTTTAAAACCGCAATGCCACCCTCTTTATAATAAGCATTTTCAAGTGTCCTTATAACATCACTGTCAATAACCTTTGCATCTTCAGCAATATCCTTTATGCCTTTTTTTGAAACTGTTATATTATCTTTCAAAAGATGTTTCAGCCTGTTCATGACAGCTGGAATTCCTCCTGCATATTCCAAATCTTCCATAAAGTGGTCGCCTGCCGGTTCAAGTTTTACAATATTGGGTGTTTCCCTGCTAATACTGTCAAAGACATCAAGAGGAAGTTCAATCCCTGCCTCGTATGCAATTGCTGGTATATGGAGCGCTGTATTTGTTGAACCGCCTAAAGCCATATCAACCCTTATTGCATTTTCAAAAGCATCCATTGTAATAATCTTTCTGGGTGTGAAATCCTCTTTTACCATTTCAACTATCCTAACACCTGAATCAAATGCAATCCTCCTCTTTTCGGCAGAACCCTCAAGTGCAGTGGCACAGCCAACCAGAGACATGCCTATTGCCTCAGTAACGCATGCCATTGTATTCGCCGTATACATACCCTGACATGAACCACCTCCGGGACATGCACACATCTCAAGGTCAGCCAGTTCATCCTGTGTTATCTCTTTATTCTTAAACCTTCCGATTGCCTCGTATGTATCACGAACAAATGACCGGCGCTTCATTCTATACATGCCTGTATGCATTGGCCCTGCTGTAACAACTATACTTGGCACATCAATCCTTGCAGCAGCCATAAGCATCCCGGGTGTAATTTTATCGCAGTTTGTAAGAAGGACAAGTCCATCCAGGGCATGCGCCATTGCAACAGACTCTATCATGTCTGCAATTAGTTCTCTGCTTGGCAGACTGTAATGCATGCCTGTATGTCCCATGGCAATACCGTCGCATATTGCAGGCACTCCGAAAAAGAACGAATGCCCGCCCCCTGTATGCACACCCTTTTCAATAAACCTCTCCAAAGTCCTCATACCTATATGCCCTGGCACAAGGTCATTGAAGGATGTTGCAACACCGATAAACGGACGCGACATCTCATCCCGTGTAAGACCAGTTGCATAAAGGAGTGCCCTGTGGGGAACCCTTTCAAGCCCCTTTTTTATCCTGTCACTTCTCATCCATTATTACCTTGTCCCTGCACCCTCGTTTTTATACTGTAGGATTATCTCCTCCATCTTGTCCTTCTGTGCCAGTTTTAATTTTTTGAGTCTGTTTCTTTCAATCTCCTCGTCTGACTTTAGAAAGCCTTTTCGCTCCATCTCTTCAACCTTCTTTTTGTAATCGCTGTGAAGTTCATATGCCTTCCTGAACTCAAAATTCTCACCGAGCAACTTATCGAGTAAATCCTTGTTAATCTTTTCCATATCAAACCCCCTGTTTATTTTTTACCTTTTGTGCGGTTTAAAAGATTAAGATACATCCCTGCCTTCCTGTCGCCAGGATTTTGTTTGAGTATTCTATTCCATTCCTTCCTTGCATTCTCTAAATCCCCCATACTAAAATACGTAACACCCTTGTTAAGTCTGGCAGGAGCGTAACCTGGCTTTATTCTCAGTACCTCTTCAAACTCCCTTATTGCACTTTTAAAATCACCCGTGTCCCTGTAAGTAATACCGAGACGTGTTTTTATATCAACAAACTCTGGTTTTAACAGAAGTGCCTTTTTATACTCATCCACAGCCTCCATGTAAAAACCCATCTCCTGATAAATAGCCCCTATCTCTGAGTGCATATTGGCAAGTTTAGCCTTTACATATGAGTCAAGATAAGATACCTGAGACTCTCTTGCTGCACTTTTGGCACTCCCGTAAACTTCATTTGCCTTCTCAAATTCCCCTGTTTCATTGTACGCAACTGCCAGATTAAGTGCAGCCTCAGTATATCTCGGATTTATCCCGACCGCCTTTTCAAAAAACTTTATTGCCTCATCCAGTTTGCCATTGAAGTGATATATAAAACCAAGCATATTATAGACATCTGCAAAGTTGGTTTTCCCCTTAGTTAACTCCTCTAAACACCTCTGCGCCTCGTCATATCTCCTGTGTTCAAAAGATGCCTTCCCTTTTTCATACAAATCCTGCCATGTCTTTTTCATATAAAAATATCCTTCACATTTAGTTTACGCTGGAAAATGCTCCTGCAGCAAACAATACGAAATTTTTGGGTTACCCGTCTATATACCCTTTAACCTTCCCCTCGCAGTATTTACAAAGGGGCTGTCAGGATAATTTGAGATAAGGTTCGAAAAAACATCCCTTGCAAGTTCCTTTTCTCCCAGTTTCATATAAGACTCCCCGATATAATACAGTGTCTTATCAGCAAGTCCGGCATCAGGATATTCCTTCAATATCTCTGCAAACCTTGCAAGTGCACCCTTATAATTTTTGCTTTTGAAATAGAAATTCCCTATATAGAACTCCCTCTCCGCAAGTCTTTTCCTTAAAAATAAAATCATTTCCTTTGACTTATCAGCGTAATGCCCTGCTGGATATCTGGAAATAATGTCCTGAAATGCAATCAGAGCCTTTTTTGTGGCAACCTGGTCTCTGTCTACAGTAGAAACCTGGCGGAAATAACTCATGCCTTTCTGGAACTGCGCATACTGCGCCTTCGGGTGCTTAGGGTGAAGAGAAACAAAGTTTGTATAATATGCTGCCGCGTCCTCATGTTCCTCATTGCCATAATACGAGTCTGCAAGGAGGAGTTCTGCATTTACTGCCTCCTCACTCAGCGGATACTCTTCCATGACAAGTTTCAGGCTTTCTACCGCCATTGTATATTTGCCGTCCTGATAAAGTTTCAATCCTTCAGTAAGTAACTTTGGAGGTGCCTTTTTCTCAACCCCTTTCGTACCAGAACAGCCTGACAATAAAATTATTACTGCTGATGAAATTAAGAGAAGTTTACCACATATATCTATACTGCAAAACCCCATAATACCCCCTCAAAAATTATCGGATACAAGAAAAAACCTGTAAAGCGATTTAAAGATAGCATAGTAACATCCTTTTATTCAAGCCATTTTTATCTGCTCTTTAAGACATTAACCCTCTTGCAGTAACAGGATAGTTTACACAAACTGCATAACGGAGAGATAGGCTTACAGATGTTCTGACCGAATGAAACAAGGAGGTCATTTATTATAATCCAGTATCTTTTGGGAAGTTTATCTCTTAAGGCAAATTCAGTTTCGTGAGGTGTCTTTGTTTTTACATAACCCCAACGGTTAGTTATCCTGTGGACATGCGTATCAACACATATCCCCTGTTTCCCATAACCAAACGTAACCACAAGGTTCGCTGTTTTCCTGCCTACACCTTTTAGTTTCAGCAGTTCATCAATGGAGTCAGGAACTTTGGAATTGTATCTTTCTGCAAGTTCCTTGCATATACTCTTAATATTTTTTGCCTTCACACGATAAAAACCAACAGGATAGATTGTCTTTTCAATGGTCTTAAGGGGAAGATCTTTCATCTTTTCAGGTGTGGACGCGAGGGCAAACAGTTTTTTTGACGCATCAAGTGTTGTCTTGTCCTTTGTCCTTAAACTTAAAAGGCAGGAGATTAAGACTTTGAATGGGTCATGTGTTTTATTTGATACTTGTGTTACAGCAGGGGCGGAGAATTTTTGAACAGCGTTTTTTAAGGCTCTTATAACCTTGTGGATTTCCCTATCATGCACAATTAGTCATATAAATCAGAACCAGCCAGATTGCAATCAAAAAATCAGGATGGGTTGCAATAAGAGTTCCTTATTTGTCAAATCCCTTTTAAATTTGTGTTTTAATTTATTTTAATTGGCTAATGATGAGTTCAGCGGCTTGACCGCTGGAGTGATTGGTTGGGCGTCCGCATTCATTCCTTCCACTGTTCCATTCCTCATCCTCGCTCAATTAAACGGTCGCTGTCCCTATTTTTCCAGCGTTATTATTATTTGTTATTTACCTTTTGCTTGCCCTTCATTTTCGACTTTCTGTTTAGCAACAGCAATCATCTTTTGGGTATAAAGGTTGTGAATGTTTACTTTATTACGAATGAATTCGTCCACATTATTACTGAGGATAACTATATCTATACCCAAGGCGGCAAATACAACGCGTTGTTCCGACTTAATAGTTGCAAGATGACTTTTGATATACTGCAGAAAGAAAGGATAGTTAATTGGCATTAGGGATGTGATACCG
>MGPS01000060.1:18560-26834 GCA_001797495.1 Deltaproteobacteria bacterium GWC2_42_11 | reverse complement strand
AGGATTTCTTTTACTCAATCCCCTTTCACCCGTATCCCGTGCCTCTTAATTTCCCATGCTAAAGGGTTATCCTCTGAAAAGTTATCTGGTCTAAAAGGAACAGGTTCTATTCTATCGTCAATACTGCTTGCAAGTTTCATTAAGCGCACCCTTTCTTCAAACCTGTCATTAGAAAAGTCTGGAGAAATAATGGCCAAGTCTATATCGCTCCACTTGTTCTGTGTTTTCCTGGCATACGAGCCTCTGTGTAATCTCACACTTTTTCTAAAAGTCTCTCTATCATCTCCTTTGTCATGGCAGCAAGGTTATATTCAGGCCTCCACCCCCATTCTCTGCGGGCTGCGCTGTCATCCATGCGATGAGGCCATGAGTCTGCAATTGCCTGTCTCATAGGGTCTATCGTATAGGTCATTGTGAAATCAGGGATATGCTTTTTGATTTCATTATATATATCCTCTGGTGTAATGCTCATGGCTGTAATATTAAAGCCGTTCCTGTGTATGAGTTTCGCAGGGTCTGCCTCCATAAGTTCAATTGCAGCCCTTGTTGCATCTGGCATATAGAGCATGTCCAAACGGGTCCCCTGTTTGAGGAAACATTCATATTTTTTATCTTTCACAGCAGCGTAAAATATCTCAACCGCATAATCAGTTGTGCCTCCATGCGGCATGGTTTTATAGGATATTACTCCGGGGAACCGAAGACCTCTAGTATCAATACCGAACCTTTTATAATAGTAATCGCAGAGGAGTTCGCCTGTTAATTTCGTTATTCCGTATATAGTGGTCGGACGCTGGATAGTATCCTGAGGTGTGTTTTCAGCAGGAGTAGATGGGCCGAATGCGCCGATGGAGCTTGGAAAGAATACAGATAAATTGAATTTGCGGGCAGCCTCCAATATATTCCTGAGACCGTTTATATTCACATCCCATGCAAGTTGAGGGTCTTTTTCAGATGCAGCGGAAAGGAGCGCTGCAAGATGGTAGATGGTATGGATATGATGCTTTTCTATAATATTCTCAACAGCATTATAATCCCTTACATCAATCTGACAGAACGAACCTCCTTCAAGCAGTTCCCTGTCAGGCACGGTCTTATGCCCTGCAGCAACTATATTGTCAGAGCCGTATCTTTTCCTGAGGACAGGGACAATCTCAGACCCTATCTGCCCTGCAGCGCCTGTAACAAGTATCCGCTTCATGTTGTTTTGAAAATTCAAAATTAAAGGAATGTCTTTAAATCTGTATATTCTTTCTCCTGTGCATCAGCAACTGCCTTGCATGTAATCCTGCCTTTGAACACATTCATCCCTTTTGCAAGAGAATGGTCTTTTTTGACAGCATCTAATCCCATGTTTGCAAGTTTAATGATATACGGCAGTGTTGCGTTTGTCAGGGCAAATGTAGAAGTCCTCGGAACAGACCCGGGCATGTTTGTAACACCATAGTGGATAACACCGTCCACCTCATATACAGGGTTTGAATGACTCGTTGGTTTTATTGTTTCAATACAGCCGCCCTGGTCTATTGATACATCTACAATAACAGAGCCTTTCTTCATCCTTGATACCATCTCTCTTGTAACAAGATGAGGCGCCTTTGCACCTGTTATCAAAACAGCGCCTATAACAAGGTCTGACTCAATTACAGATTTTTCTATATTATATGAATTTGATGCCAGCGTTTTTATCCTGCCTCTGAAAATGTCATCAAGATAGCGAAGCCTTTCGAGGCTTCTGTTTATGATTGTTACATCAGCGCCCATGCCCACGGCTATTTTTGCAGCGTTTATCCCAACAACGCCGCCTCCGATTATCGTTACCTTTCCTATTTCTACACCCGGCACACCGCCTAAAAGAATGCCTCTTCCTTTGTTGTGCCTCATAAGATAATACGCACCTACCTGCACAGCCAGTTTGCCGGCAACTTCACTCATTGGTGTTAATATAGGAAGGCTTCTGTCAGGCAATTCAACTGTCTCGTATGCTATGGCAGTGATGCCGCTTTTTACAAGGACATCAGTAAGTTCAGGGAGTGGTGCGAGATGAAGGAATGTGAAAAGGATTTTATCTTTTTTTAAAAGAGGATATTCCTCTGGCAGAGGTTCTTTGACCTTAATAACCATGTCTGCATTTTCAAAAATATCTTCTGCCTTGTCAAGTATCTTTGCGCCTGCAATTCTGTATTCTTCATCAGATATTCCGCTTCCGATACCTGCAGATTTCTGCACTATTATCCTGTGTCCTGAATCCTTTAATGCCCTTACACCAGCAGGTGTAATAGCAACCCTGTATTCATTGTCCTTAATCTCTTTTGGGATACCGATTATCATCAGCCTGACCCATCCTTTCCAGTATAATTTAAAACAGCAGGCTATAATTGTCAATCATCAATCACAATCATCAATCAAACTTGCAAGAATGTAATGAATTGTGCTACTCTCCTATGGAAAAGGGGGGGGCATGAGACTTTCAAAGGAACAGGTAGAGAAAATAAGTAGGTTGATGCTTGAAAACCTCAAGAAAAAAGAACTCATAATATTTAAGGCTAATGAGGATACTGTACTGCACAGGATAATTGACCTGTTTATAAGAGATTTAAAGACAGAGGATGACCTTGACAGGGAGGTTGAAAATATAATGAAACAATATTCTAACGAGATAGAGGGAGGAAGGATGGATTACAGGAAGATGTTCTCAATGATAAAGCATAAACTTGTAAAGGAGAGGGGTATTGTCATATGAGGCTTACAGAAGACAGAATATCTCATATCTCTCATATCATAGTAGATGGGATATGGAAAGACGACCTTGTTGATTTTACAGACGACGATGAGGTGCTCCGCGAGATTAAAAAAGTGCTCTCTGATTATCTAATGGTAGAGGATGCGGCTGATGAAACAGCAAGAAATAAGATAAGGTCTATGTCAAGACAGATTCCTGAAGGGAGCAGAGAGTGGGAGGTTTTATATAAGAAGTTTTATCAGGAAGAGATTGAAAAGAAAAGGTTTTAGACGCAGATTAGAGCCCCAAAACTTTAATCTTCAGTCTTTGGTCTCTGGTCTTAGGTCTTGTTATGTATAATATTTTTATTCCCCCGCTTGCAGGTGCTTTAATCGGCTGGTTTACAAACTATGTTGCAGTAAAGATGCTCTTTCGCCCATATGAACCTGTAAATATCCTCGGCTATAAATTGCAAGGTCTTATTCCAAAAAGGAGAAATGAGATAGCAAGGAGCATGGCAAGGGCAATAGAAAAAGAACTCCTTTCAGCAAAGGATTTTTCAAGGATACTTGAGGGAATGGAATGGGAAAAGGAGATTGAAAATGCAGTTGACGAGATTGTTGACCACAGGTTTAAGGCAGCCAAAATAAAGAGTTTTCCAATAGTCGGGCTTGTATCAGAAAACCTGACAAACCATATAAAATACTTCATTACAAAAGAGATACTTAAGCATCTGGATGAAAAAAAAGAAAAACTTATCGGGAGTTTTCAGGAAAAAATAGATATAAAGAATATGCTTGTCTCAAAGATAGATGACCTTGACCTTGTTCAGTTTGAGACACTCCTCTCAAATTTCATCGCAAGGGAATTAAGACACATAGAATGGACAGGCGGTATTCTTGGATTTGCAATTGGATGTGTTCAGGTTATTGTAAATCTGACTTTACTGGCTTAAAAATTGCTGGAGGCTTTGTATAGTGGATTATAAAACAACATTGAATCTTCCAAAGACAGATTTCCCAATGAAGGCGAATTTAAGCAAAAATGAGCCTGAGATTCTAAAAAGATGGGAAGAAAATTGGCTTTACAATAAAATTTTACAGGCAGGTAAGGACAGAGAGAAATATGTCCTCCATGATGGACCGCCTTATGCAAATGGTCATATCCATATAGGGCATGCCTTAAATAAAATCCTCAAAGATATTATAGTAAAGGCAAAATATATGTCCGGCTTTGCAACAGACTATGTGCCAGGCTGGGACTGCCATGGTCTGCCTATAGAACTTCAGGTTGAGAAGGATTCGGGGGCAAAGAAGAGTACAATTTCAAAGATTGAAATAAGGAAAAAATGCCGCGCATATGCAGAGAAATTTGTGAATATCCAGAGGGAGGAGTTTAAAAGACTTGGCGTGTTCGGCGAATGGGACAACCCATATCTTACAATGAATTTTAGTTATCAATCTGCCATATTAAGAGAACTTGGCAGGTGTGTTGAAAAGGGTCTTGTCTATAAAGGGAAAAAACCTGTGCATTGGTGCAGTTCATGCCAGACCGCCCTGGCAGAGGCAGAGGTTGAGTATGCTGACAAGAAATCGCCGTCTGTTTATGTAAAGTTCAAAGTTCAAGATTCAAGATTCAAAGAAAGATTTTCAAACCTTGCTGATAAAGATGTCTCTATCATCATCTGGACAACAACACCATGGACACTCCCTGCAAACCTTGCAATAGCAATGCATCCTGAACTTGAGTATGCTTTAGTAGAAGTCCGAAGCCTGTCCCAGCAGGCTTTAAGCAGGGGGCAGAAGTCAGAAGTCAAAGGTGATGAAACAGAAGTCTTTATTATAGCGAAAGGATTGCTTGAAAATGTTGCCAGTAAACTCGGATGCATAGACTATAAAATCCTTGAAACATTTTACCCTGCAAGACTTGAGGGTATGAAGGCAAGGCATCCTTTTATTGACAGGGATTCTGTTGTGATACTTGGAACACATGTAACTCTGGATGCAGGCACAGGCTGCGTTCATATAGCGCCGGGACATGGTCAGGATGACTATGAACTTGGCTTAAAATATGAACTTGATATTTACAACCCTGTTGACAATCAGGGCAGGTTCACAAAGGCAGTGCCTGAATTTGAGGGGCAGAAGGTATTTGATGCAAATAAAAATATAATTGAACTTCTCAAAACCAAAGGGGCGCTCCTTAAAGAAGAAACAATTGAGCATTCATATCCGCACTGCTGGAGATGCAAGAACCCTATCATATTCAGGGCTACTGAACAGTGGTTTATATCAATGGAAAATGGCGGTTTGAGACAGAAGGCTCTGGCAGCAATAGACAAGGTTAATTGGATACCCTCATGGGGAAGGGACAGGATTTATAATATGGTTGTAAACAGACCTGACTGGTGCATATCAAGACAGAGGGCATGGGGCGTGCCTATTACGGCATTTGACTGCAAAAAATGCGGCTATGTGCTTCTGGATAAAGGTATCATAAATAGGGTTGCAGATGAATTTGAAAAACACGGCGCTGATATATGGTTTGAAAAGGATGTGCAGGAACTTTTGCCAGATGGTGTAAAATGTCCCAAATGCAGCAGCGCTGATTTTGAAAAGGAAGGGAATATCCTCGATGTCTGGTTTGATTCAGGTGTGAGTTTTGCAGCGGTTCTTGAAAAAAGAGAAAATCTCAAAATACCTGCTGACCTTTATCTTGAGGGGAGCGACCAGCACAGGGGATGGTTTCATTCAGCGCTCCTTGCATCTGTAGGCACAAGAGGAGATGCACCTTATGGCTCTGTCCTGACACACGGCTTTGTTGTTGACGGAAGCGGGAAAAAGATGAGTAAATCTCTTGGCAATGTAATTGCACCGCAGGAGGTTATAGAGAAATACGGCGCAGAGATTTTAAGGCTCTGGGTCGCTGCTGAAGACTATCGTGAGGATATAAGGATTTCGGATGAGATACTTACAAGGCTTTCAGAAGCATATAGACGGATAAGGAATACATGCAGGTTTATACTTGGAAACCTCTATGATTTTAATCCCGAAAAAGACACTGTCTCCTATAAAGAACTTCAGGAAATTGACCGCCTTATACTGCACAGGCTTGCCAAACTTAATGAAAAAGTTCTAAAGGCTTATGCTGATTTTGAATTTCATGCAATCTATCATAGTCTGCATAATTTCTGCAACGTTGATTTGAGTGCGTTCTATCTTGATGTAATCAAAGACCGACTTTATACATCAAAGGCAGATTCAAAAAGCAGGAGGGCAGCACAGACAACCACATATTATGTTCTGGACTATATTGTAAAACTTATGGCACCCGTCATATCATTTACATCTGATGAGGTTTGGCAGTTTATGCCTGGTAAAAGAGAAGAAAGCGTCCACCTCTCTTCATTTCCTGTAAATAAAACCGAATGGCTTGATGATGGACTTGCTGACAGATGGGAAAAATTATTAACTGTAAAGGCAGAGGTATCTAAGGCGCTTGAATTGGCAAGAAGGGACAAGGTTATAGGGCATTCACTTGACGCATGGGTTAAAATATTTTCTGCTGGTGAGTTAAAAGATCTTTTAGATAGATATGCCTCAACTCTTAAAGGGATACTTATAGTTTCGCAATTATTTCTGGTTGATAAGACAGGCGACCTTGACAGCAGTGATGTTTTATTTGAAAGTCAGGAAATACAGGGATTAAAGGCAGGTATAAGCAAGGCAATGGGTAAAAAGTGCGAAAGGTGCTGGAATTACAGCGAGCAGGTCGGTGAGTCCAGAGAATATCCAGAAATCTGTGAAAGGTGTGTGGAGGCGATGGACTAAAAAAACAGAATAAGGGTTTTGAGGGGTCTTCAGATGAAGGTTTTAGATTCCAGAATTACCAGAAAAGAACTTATAGAAATCTGTCTAAATTATTTCAAGACAATGACTAAAGCAGTTGTTGATATAGAGAATGGGATAATTGCCGTTGATGCTGAACTTCATTCAGATTTAGAGGCATATCTTCTGGAAAATGGCTCATTGCAGGAAAATCTATGGGGGATAAATTTATATCCGCTTAAAGATAAAAAGGATTTTGTTGAATACACTGCATTGATAAATATCCGACCGCATCAGGACAATTATTCTATGGAGGTTGAAAATCCAGAAACAAGGGAAAATATCCTGAAGATAGTGGATAGATTGGTAGATTATGAACCTTAAACACCACAAAACACTGACAAAGGAAAAATGGCTTACGTTCCCGTTTTATAAACAGGTTATTATGATTGCCAATGAAATGAACAGGGCAGGCAAATGGATAGAAAAGAATGATTTTCTTGAGGTCAGATATTGTTATGAAAGGGCTTTTGAACTTTTATATCTGACTATCTCAACCCTAAATGATAAAAAGAAATTGCGGGAACTCTTAAGATTTAAAGAGATGCTGGCAGTGTTTTATGCAAGTAAATTGCCAGCACCTAAAGATAATCTTAATCTGTTGAAGGTATTGATAGCCATGGATAAGGATAGTTTTTCATTACTAAAGATTTGAGGTATCTTTATATAAAAATGCCCAAAATCACCCACATAGTTATGCGAAGAGCCTCAAATCTAAAAGATGTAAGAATTAAATTTTGCATTTTGACATGCATTTTTAATCTTTTATCTTGCATTTTTTATTTTTCTTCATATGTTCATGCCGTGGATATTGCTGAAGCAAAGCAGTTTCACGTCCTTAAAACCATTATAATAGACCCTGGGCACGGCGGAGAAGATACAGGTGCTGTTGGTCCGACAGGTATTAAGGAAAAGGACTTGACGCTTGCTGTTGCAAAGAAACTGAAAGATGTCTTATCAAAGAGATATACAGGAAGTATTATACTCACAAGGGAGGACGATACATATATACCGCTTGAAAACCGCACCATGATAGCAAATGAAAACAGAGGAGACCTTTTTATCAGCATACATACAAATGCCGCTTTCAGGAAAGGTGCGAATGGCGTTGAAACATACTTCCTGAGTTTTGACGCATCCGACGATGATGCAAGGAGGGTTGCGGCATTTGAAAATACCGTTCCTGACCTTGGCTGGAAATCCGAATCAAGGGATACTGACAATCTGAAAGCAATCCTCATGGATATGACGCAGACAGAATACCTGAACGAAAGCAGTCAATTTGCCGAGATAATACAGAACAACCTTTTCCTTGTGCTGGGTGGTGAAAACCGCGGTGTGAAGCAGGCGCCGTTTTTTGTATTGATGGGGACAGCAATGCCGGCAGTCCTTATTGAAATAGGATTTATTACAAACCCTGCTGATGAGAAGAAACTGGCATCCAACGGTGTGCAGGAGATGATTGCAGGTTCTATTGCAAAGAGCATTACATCATTTGATGAATTCATTAAGGTAAAGGTGGGCTATGCAAAATAACAAAGGTTGTACTCTCAGGAATGACGGACGAAGGCATGATGAACTCCGCAGGGCAAGGATAACCATGAACTACCTGAAGTTTGCAGAGGGTTCTGTCATGATAGATATGGGTGATACAAAGGTTATATG
>MGPS01000060.1:1711-18551 GCA_001797495.1 Deltaproteobacteria bacterium GWC2_42_11 | reverse complement strand
GCAGGGAAGGGCTGGATAACTGCAGAATATTCGATGCTTCCCCGTTCATCAAAGACAAGGATACGGAGGGAATCTACTGCAGGGAAGGTAGGTGGAAGGACACATGAGATCCAAAGACTGATAGGGAGGTCGCTCAGGGCTGTTGTTGACCTTAACCTGCTGGGTGAACGGACGGTATGGATTGACTGTGATGTCATACAGGCAGACGGAGGGACAAGGACAGCATCCATTACAGGTGCATTTGTTGCACTAACAGGCACACTGATGAGTATCCATAATAAAGGTATGATTGAAAAGATGCCAGTTCTTGATTCTATTGCTGCAGTGAGTGTAGGCATTGTTGACGGTGCAGGTCTCCTTGACCTTACATACGAGGAGGATTCAAGGGCAGATGTTGATATGAATATAGTAATGACCGGGACAGGCAGATTTGTTGAGGTTCAGGGCACAGCAGAGTCAAACCCGTTTTCAGGAAAGGATATGGAGAAGATGCTTGCACTGGCAGTTGCGGGAATCAAGGAATTGACACAAAAACAGATTGATGTGCTCGGCAGTTTTAAATGAGAATCATCCTTGCAACAAGAAACAGCGGAAAGATAAAAGAGGTGAAGTCTTTTTTTCAGGATACCGGCATTCAGTTTCTATCTGTAAATGATTTTCTAAGTATCCCTGATATTATTGAAGATGCGGACAGTTTTGAAGGGAATGCACTGAAAAAGGCGAGGATAATTGCAGAATACACAAAGGAGATTTGTCTTGCAGACGATTCGGGACTTATAGTTGACGCAATTGATGGATGGCCGGGTATCTATTCATCCAGATACGCTGGTGAGTATGCCACAGATGGTGATAATAATGTAAAACTCCTGAGTGAGATGGAAAACATTCCCTTTGAGAAGAGAAATGCCAGATATAGATGTGTGGCAGTTATTATGTTTCCGGATGGTAGTAATAAGTCAGCAGATGCTGAATGTGAAGGCTTTATAACATTTGAACCAAAGGGCAATAATGGTTTTGGTTATGACCCTGTCTTTTATGTTCCTGAATACAAAAAGACAATGGCTGAATTAAGACCTGAAGAAAAGAATATGATAAGCCACAGGGCAAAA
Organism: Deltaproteobacteria bacterium GWC2_42_11; assembly: GCA_001797495.1. Classification (GTDB taxonomy): domain Bacteria; phylum Desulfobacterota; class GWC2-55-46; order UBA9637; family GWC2-42-11; genus GWC2-42-11. The sequence goes on along the minus strand of MGPS01000060.1, from coordinate 17,442 downwards.
GCATTGCTTGAGATAAAAAGATATTTAAATAAATATGTCTGTCGCGAACATGATAACCCATGAAACATATATTTTACAGGCATTAGAAAGACATTAAATTTTCTTGACAACACCTGTCAAAGTTGTTATAGATGTCAAAAATTATTTCCACTAAGGAGGAAATTATGACAAAAGGAGATTTAGTTGGTGCTATCTCATCAAAGGCGGGCATCACAAAGGTCGCTGCCGAGAAGGCACTGAGTGCATTTCTTGAGGCTGTAACATCAACCCTGAAAAAGGGTAAGAAGGTCAGCCTCGTGGGCTTTGGCACCTTTGGTACAGCAAAAAGGAAGGCAAGGAAGGGAAGGAACCCGAGGACAGGGGCAGAAATTAAAATCGCTGCTTCAAGGGTACCTAAGTTTAAACCAGGGAAGACATTGAAGAACGCTGTTAAGTAAAACAATTGTTTGCTAATTGGATATAACAGAACAATTGTTTTATTGGGCGGATAGCTCAGTTGGGAGAGCGCAGCCCTTACAAGGCTGAGGTCGCAGGTTCGATCCCTGTTCCGCCTACCAGTTTGCAGTGGAATAATAATGGGGCCGTAGTTAAGTTGGTTATAACGCCGGCCTGTCAAGCCGGAGGGCGCGGGTTCGAGTCCCGTCGGCCCCGCCATGCCACCCTGTTAGGTATTTTCAATTGCTGCAGAAAGCAAGCCCCATAAAAACAGTTTAAGACCCCCCCCCTATGAGGATTCGGGGGTCTTTTTTTTGCAAATATTGTTGCTGATTATATGGCTACTATTGAGTTGACAACGGGCGGCTAAATTGTTATTTTGATGAAAACTTAATAAATGGTAAGTATATTGATCTATATTCTCTTCCTTACATTAACCGCTTTTATTCTCAACCTTCCGTTCGGATACTTCAGGTCAACATCGGCAAAATTTTCATTCAGTTGGTTTCTGTATATACATGTGCCAATACCGTTTATTATTGTCCTGAGATGGGCATTGAATGTTGACTACAGGGTGGTACCACTTGTCGTGCTTGCTGCAGCAGGGGGTCAGTTTCTGGGAGGCAGGTTTAACAGAAATTTAAATATAAAATGAGACCTAAACTGCAAAAACCAATTCCAATAAGTGCTGTACTTGAGGGGTCGTTTGCAAGACTGGGTATAAAGAGAAGGGTAAATGAATTTGCAATATTGAAAGACTGGGGGAGGCTGGCAGGCAGCAGTATTTCAAAATTTGCAGTACCTGTAAAGTTGGTAGGAAAGACCCTCTATGTGGCAGTATCAACCTCTGTATGGATGGAAGAACTAAAATACGTCAAGCCCGACCTTATAAATAAAATAAATGAAAACCTCGGGAAGGATTGTGTATCAGATATTATTTTCAAACTCGGCAGTATCAACTGTTTCTATCATGATGTAAAACAAAATCCTGTAAAGGAACGCTGCCTTACAGCAGAAGAAAAGATGGAGATTGATAATGTAACATCAGGAATAAAGGACAATGGACTAAGAGAGATAATCAGCGGTATCATCCGAAAACATAAGACAATAATCAGGTCATAATAACTGCGGAGCGTTTAAGATATAAACATGGACTCTAAGGATAAAGCTGTTTGTATAGCAAACCTTGCTGCTGACAAGAAGGCAGAAGATATAATTTTACTTGATATAAAGAAATTATCGTCCATTGCCGATTATATAATCATATGTACAGGGATATCGGACAGACAGGTACAGGCAATAGCAGAGCATATTGAAAGTGCGTTGAAGAAAAAAAAGGTTGTCTCTATAGGGACAGAGGGTATCAGAGAGGGCAGGTGGGCGCTTATAGACTACGGTGATGTTATAGTCCATATTTTTTGTGAATCTCTCAGACTCCTTTATAATCTGGAAGGGCTATGGGCAGAGGCTTCTCGCCTGACAATATAATATGCTTTTAAGACTAACACTATTTTTAATCATTTCGGGCAGTTTTATCTACATATATTCGCTTAATCCGCAGCCGATTACATTCTTTTTTTTCAAAGACAGGTCTACCGCACTACCTGTTATTTTGCTTATACTAATCTCTTTTTCCATCGGGATGCTGTCTGCACTGATAGGTTTTATTTTGACTGACATAAAAAGACTCTTCAACGAGTTGAAGGAAAGGAGGACAGTTAAGAGGTTCCTTGACGCAAAAAAGTCATATCAGGAAGGTGTTGATAATTTTTACAGGGGGAATCTTAACAAAGCAGAGAACCTTTTAAAAAGGTCTGTTATAAAAGACCCTGAATTTTTAGACCCGTATTTGAAACTCGCAGAGATATATCTGGAGGACAACAGGTCATTGGCAGCAGTGGATATACTCAAAAAAGGGCTTTCATTTAACCTTTCAAATGCAGAGATTATTCTTAAAATTGCTGACTGTTATACAGCATTAAAAGACATGGAAAAATCTCTGGATGTGCTGAATGAATATTTGAGACAAGACCCGACTTGTCTGTATGCACTTATGAGACTGAGGGATATTTTAGTTAAGGGCGGACAGTGGCATAATGCTGTAGAGCCGCAAAAGAGGATTATAGCAATCTCAAAAAATATTTATGAAAATGAGGAAGAGGTAAATCTCTTAAAAGGGATAAGGTATGAGGCGGCAAAGGCATATTACGATATGGAAAACTTCAGCAGTGCAGTGGAACAACTCGAAGAGATTTTGAAGATTGACCCTGGTTTTATCCCGGCACATGTGCTTCTGGGCAGTATATATTATAAACAGGGCAAACCATCTTCTGCAGTCAAGGTATGGGAAAGGGCTTACAGAAAGTATCACCACATCTCCCTCTTTATGCAAATAGAGGAACTCTATCTTCGTGAATCGCTGCCGTACAGGATTATTAAACTATATAAAAGGACAATAGATTCCAATCCGTCTAATAAAAATCTGAGGCTCTTTCTTGCAAGGTTGTATTTGAGGCTCGAGATGATAGACGAGGCTATAATGGAACTGGAACTCCTCACAAAAGATGGTGAGGATTCAACATACCAGAACCTGCTCCTTGCAGAGGCATATATGCGAAGGAACAGATTTGACAGGGCAGCGGCAGCATTTAAGAAGGGCATAGGGATAAAGAAGGAAGATACCCTGTCTGTGTTTAAATGCAGGGAGTGCAGCAGCAGCATAAAAGGGTGGGACGGTCACTGCCAGAATTGCGGCAAATGGAACACGTTGGAATTGGCAATATGAAAGTTAAGCCCCTGATACTGATTGTCCTTGACGGCTGGGGTATGAGCCCAAGAACAGAAGGGAATGCCCAGTATCGCGCTGGCATGCTAAACCTGACAAGGTTTTATAAAGAGTACCCATGGACAGAACTTGAGTGTTCAGGGCTTGCAGTTGGTCTCCCTGAAGGGCAGATGGGTAATTCAGAGGTGGGGCATCTTACAATCGGTGCAGGCAGGATTATCTATCAGGAACTTACAAGGATAAACAGTGAAATAAAGAGCGGTGGGTTTTTCAGAAATATCGCAATTAGAGAATCAATGAGGATAATCAGGGAAAATGGCAAAAACCTTCACCTATTCGGACTTGTTTCAGACGGCGGGGTGCACAGCCATATTGAGCATTTATTTGCACTGCTGGATATGGCACACAAGGAAGGTTTGGAAGATGTCTTTATACACGTATTCCTTGATGGAAGAGATACACCGCCGACAAGCGGAAAATCGTATATAGAACAACTTAAGAAATATATCTCTACAAAAGGGGTAGGCAAAATAGCAACGGTTTCAGGACGGTATTACGCCATGGACAGGGATAACAGATGGCAGAGGGTGGAAAAGGCATATAAGGCGATAAGGTTCGGAGTAGGCAGGAAAAGTGCAGATCCTGCAGCCGCTGCATCTGATGCATACAATATGGGCGAAACGGATGAGTTTATTATACCTACCGTAATCATGGATAATGAAAAGCCTGTGGGGACTGTAAATGACGGCGATGGAATAATATTCTTCAACTTCAGAGCTGACAGGGCAAGGGAAATTACAAGGGTATTTACACAGGACAATTTTACATTCTTTGACAGGGGTGTAAAGCCTGTTCTCTCAATATTCCTCTGTTTTACAGAATATGATGCTGATTTTAACCTCCCTGTAGCCTTTTCCCCGCAGAACCTGAAAAATATACTCGCAGAGGTCATAAGCAATTCTGGGCTAAAGCAACTCCATATTGCAGAAACAGAAAAATATGCACATGTGACATTCTTTTTCAACGGCGGTGTGGAAAAGGCATTCGAGGGGGAAGACAGGATACTCATCCCTTCACCAAAGGATGTCCCGACATATGACAAAAAACCGGAGATGAGTGCCTTTCCTATAACTGAAGAGGTTATTAAGCATATTGATGGTGGCTACAGTTTTCTATTGGTTAATTTTGCAAACGGAGACATGGTCGGACATACTGGGGTGTTTGAGGCTGCGGTCAATGCGTGTATGGCTGTGGACGAATGCCTGGGACAGATAGTGAATGCGGCAGCAGAAAGAAACTGGACTGTAATAATCACATCTGACCACGGTAATGTGGAGCAGATGCTGGATTATGAGACAAATTTGCCGTATACAGCACACACAACAAATGCCGTACCTTTTATCCTCATTGATAACAGCATGGATGATATATCGCTTAACAAAGGTGGTCTGTCTGATATTGCACCAACAATCCTTGAACTTATGAATATAAAAAAACCTGATGAGATGACTGGAAATTATCTAATAAAATTGAATAGTTTTGATAAATCACTATGATGTTACATTCTAAATTAGATATGAGGACATGATGAATAACATGGCTGCAATGATAATAGGCTCAATTGCAGGCTTTTTGCCTCATCTAATCTTTGGTAAGTACCTATCCTTTTTCGCAGATTTCATGGTCAGCACAATGTTTGGCGGTGCTGTATATGTGTATGCTATGTACAAGATTAAAAATATGCAGTAAGTATTCTTAAAATAATGCAATCTTATGAAAGACCCAAAAAGAGACATTGATTTTTGGGGAAACTGGTAAGTTGCCTGCCAGACGAGGCGGAGGCCATTTTTGCAACGAGCCGTATGTTCACCGATACGGTGAGGAGCAAAAATGCGCCGACAACGAAGTATGGCAGGCAAATCGCCAGTTTGTAAAATAGCGAGGTTTTTAATCGCTATTTTACGGAAAGAAAGTAGACTTTCAAAAATAATTATGATATGTGATATTGTTACTTTTTACATTAAATTTTAAAATCAAGGATAAGGGGGAATCATTTTGGCAAAAGAAGTCTCAAATAATATGGACCTTCAAAAACTTATAGATGTAGGTAAAGAAAGGGGTTTCCTTACTTACGATGAGATAAATGATGCCCTGCCTCAGGATGGTTTTTCTGTTGAAGATATGGACAACTTCCTGGAAAGCCTTGGTGAAATGGGTGTTAATGTTGTAGATACTATTGAAGATACACAACAGGTGGAAGAGGTAGAGGTATTTGAAGAAAAAGGGGAAGAAGAACTCTGGAAGGCGGAAAGGATTGATGATCCTGTAAAGATATATATGAGAGAGATGGGTTCAGTATCCCTGCTGAAAAGAGAGGACGAAATAGTATTTGCAAAGGCTATTGAGGAAGGCAGGACAGGGTTGAAAAAGCTTATATTGAGCAGCCCTTTCGCAGTCAGAGAGGTTGTAAGGATTGCTGACAGGATAAAAAACGAGAAATCTTCTCTAAGGGAGTTGATTGAAGAGGTTGAGGATATAGGTGCTTTTGATGATGATTATGTAGAGGATATCCTGACAACTGTTGAAAGGATAAAAAGGAGAAAAAGAGAAGGGGCATATAAACTCCTAAAAGAGATGCCGCTCAGTCCTACCCTCATAGACAGGATTATACGGAGGATAAAAAGAATTGAAAGGCTTGTCGAAAGAGAGGAGCATAAGAAAGGGGTAAGAAAGACTGAGAGGGCGAAGAAAAGGATAAGGTGGATTCTGAGAAAACTCGAAATGAAGAGGAACGACTTGAGGGTACTTGCCAGTGAAGTAACAAAGCATGATCATAATGTAAGAAAGGCAAAAAAGGAACTTATTGAGGCAAACTTAAGGCTTGTAGTGAGTATTGCAAAAAGATATGTAAACCTTGGATTAAAATTTTCTGACCTTATCCAGGAAGGTAATATAGGCTTGATGAAGGCAGTTGACAAATTTGATTACAAAAAGGGGTTCAAGTTTTCTACATATGCAACATGGTGGATAAGGCAGGCTATTACAAGGTCAATAGCGGACCATGGAAGGACTATCAGGATACCTGTGCATATGATAGAGACAATCAACAGGCTCCTGCAGACATCACGGCAGCTGCTCAAGGAACTAGGCAGAGAACCTTACCCTGACGAGATTGCAGAAAAGATGGACCTGCCTGTAGCAAAGGTCAGGAGAATTCTCCGCCTGATGAAGCAGACCCTGTCTCTGGAGACACCTATCGGAGATGATGAAGAAAGTTCGCTCGGTGATTTTATAGCAGACGAGAAATCGCCATCACCTGCTGAGGCTGTGATTGAACATGACCTTTCTGAACATACAAAGAACGTTCTTGCCTCACTCACGCCCAGAGAAGAAAAGGTTTTAAGGATGCGATTCGGGATAGGTGAGCGCCAGGATTACACACTCGAAGAGGTCGGAAAGGTCCTGGGCGTCACAAGAGAGAGGATCCGCCAGATAGAGGCAAAGGCTATAAGGAGGCTGTGCCATCCGAGCAGGGTAAAGATATTAAAAGGGTTTACTGACGAATAATGAAAAGACCTCTGGGGATATTTGACTCGGGCATCGGCGGACTCACAGTATTAAAGGAGATAATAAGGGTATTGCCCGAAGAAGATACTATTTATCTCGGTGATACAGCGAGAGTCCCTTACGGGACAAAATCCCCTGATACAGTAATACGCTATTCACTTGAGAATGCAAGATTCCTTTTAAAATTCGAAATAAAGGCACTGGTCGTTGCATGCAATACAGCATCTGCCTATGCACTCCAGAGACTGTCAGGGGAAATCGCTGTGCCGGTTATAGGTGTTATAATGCCGGGGGTCAAAAAGGCAGTAGAGGTCACGCGGAATAAAAAAATCGGCATTATAGGCACTGATGGGACGGTAAGGAGCAATGCATATACAAATGCCATAAAGGCATTGGCGCCTGATATGTCTGTATTCAGCAAGGCATGCCCTTTGTTCGTACCTCTTGCAGAAGAGGGGTGGATAGACAATGAAATTGCCTTCTTAACAGCAAGGGATTATCTTTCTGAACTCAGGGATAAGGAGATAGATACCCTTGTCCTTGGCTGCACGCATTACCCTTTACTTAGAAATGTGATTGCCCAGGTGATAGGACAAGAGGTATCTCTTATAGATTCGGGACAGGAGACAGCAGCAGAAATATCAAAGGTATTGAAAGAAAGGAATCTGTTAGATTCAAACCCGCATACCGAACCTTCCCGCAAGTTTTTCGTAACAGATTCCCCTGAGAGATTTATTCAGGTTAGTAAGAAATTTCTTGGCACCACACTTGATAAGGTTGAGAAGGTTGACATGATGCAATATAATATCCATAATCCGGCGGTCTGACATTCAAATTTCCCTTCCATGGTATATAACTAATGCCTAAAAAACAGCGAAATAAACCTGCCAAATCAGGGAATAAAAGGAGCAGCAATTGGACATCAATAATATTAGTAGCAATATTGACGATAGTTCTGGGCATATACCTCCTTGCAAGATATGGTGAAAAAATATATGAGCCTGTCGTAAGGCAGATTGTCCCTGCAAAAACAAAGATGGTGTCACTCTACTTTTCAGAAAAGGATGGCAGCACATTGAATATAGAAAAGAGGGAGATTAAGAAAGGTGAGAGAGCAGCAGAGATAAAAGAGACTGTAGAAGAACTGATAAAGGGACCATCAGGAAAACTGATACCGACCATACCGTTAGAGACAAAACTCCTGAATGTAACTATAAAGGGAGGCACTGCGTACATAGATTTCAGCAGTGATATTTCGACCCGGCACCCCGGAGGTAGTTTTGCGGAAATCCAGACCGTGTATTCTATAGTAAATACTGCTGCAGTGAATTTCCCTGAAGTAAAAAATGTCCAGATATTGATAAGCGGCAAGAAGGCAAAAACAATTGCGGGACATATTGACATAAGTTTCCCTCTAACTGCAGATACAACAAAATAAAGAACAGGTGGGTAGATGAAAAAACTGCTGGATATAATATCAGAACAGGTAATAATCTTTGACGGCGCAACAGGCACAATGCTGCAGCAGGGCGGTTTGAAACTAGGTGCATGTCCTGATGAGATGAACCTTATTATGCCTGATGTGGTTAAGTCAGTACACAAGGCGTATGTGGATGTCGGTTCAAATGTTGTTACAACAAATACATTCGGTGCAAACAGGATAAAGTTAAAAGAATATAAGCTTGAAAATAAGGTAAAAGATATTAACCGTGCTGCGGTTAAAGTTGCAAGGGAAATGGTTATTGGTAAAGCACTTGTTGCCGGAGGCATGGGTCCTACAGGTAAGTTTATTGAGCCGGTAGGCGACCTCTCCTTTGACGATGCCATTGAAATATATTCTGAACAGGCTAAAAGCCTTGCCGATGCAGGCGCTGACTGCATAATCATTGAAACCATGATGGATATAAGGGAGATGAAGGCTGCAATTATTGCTGCAAAGGACACAGGTCTCCCTGTTATTGCAACCATGACATTTGACGAGACTATGCGGACTGTACTCGGCACATCGCCTGAGGTCTTTGCGATTGTGGCAGAGGGAGTTGGCGCTGATATAATTGGCGCTAACTGCAGTCTGGGTGCAGAGGGCATACTCAAGGCTGTAGAGGCAATGTCTAGGGTTACGGACATCCCTTTAATTGCCCAGCCTAATGCAGGTATACCTATCCTAAGAGATGGAAAAACAATCTTCCCTGCTGCCCCTGATGAAATGGCAGAGTATGTGCCTAAATTTTTAAGTATAGGCGTTAGGATTATCGGTGGCTGCTGCGGGACAACACCTGAGCATATAAAAAAAATAGGGACAAGGGTCAAGGGTCAGAAATCAGAAATCAGAAATCAGAAATCAGAAATCAGGACAATGCTTGCAAGCAGAAGCAGGCACACAATATTTGGAGGTAATCATCCGCCGATAATTATTGGTGAAAGGATAAACCCGACAGGCAAAAAGGCATTTGCACATGAAATACTGGAATTTAAAACATCTGCTATAAGAAAAGAGGCTAAAGCACAGCAGGAATTGGGCGCAGATGCACTTGATGTAAACATGGGTGTGCCGGGCGGTGATGAGCCAAAGGCAATGCAGATGGCTGTATTTGCAGTAAATGAAAATTGTCAATTGCCGATTGTTATTGATTCCTCAAACCCTGCTGCAATAGAGCCAGGACTTAAGGCAGTTGACGGCAAACCGCTTATAAACTCAGTGAGCGGTGAGGAGAAAAGATTAAATACAATATTCCCTCTTGCAAAAAAATATGGCGCTGCTGTCCTTGGCTTAACCCTTGATGAATGCGGCATACCGCATACAGCAGAAGGCAGATTCAGGATTGCGGAAAAGATACTCAATGCGGCTTTGGATGCTGGTTTAAAAAAATCAGATGTTGTAATAGATTGCCTTGCCATGACCGTGAGCGCTGACCAGAAGTCTGCAAGGGAGACATTAAGGACAATAAGGATGGTAAAGGAAAAACTCGGTCTTTCCACTATCCTTGGTGTCAGCAATATCTCTTTTGGTCTGCCAAACAGAGAACTTATAAATGCCAATTTCCTTGCAATGGCAATTGAGGCAGGGCTTGATGCTGCAATCATCAACCCGCACAACAATGCAATGATGGACGCATACCACGCCAGCCTTGTATTAACAGGGAGGGATGCAAGGGCAGAGAGATATATAAATAAATACAGGCAAAAGGCAGAAGGCAAAAAGCAAAAGGCAAAAGAAGAGATTAAAACAATTGGCGAAAAATTAAAAAGGGCAGTTATAGACGGTGATGGGGAGGGGATTGCAGGGCTGGTTGAAGAGGCATTGAAACAAGGCTGGGAGCCTTTAAAAATCAGTAACGAAGGTCTTATACCAGGGCTTGAGGAGGTTGGAAGATTATTCGGTAGAAATATATATTTCCTTCCGCAGGTGATGTTATCAGCAGACACAATGAAGATTGCATTTGATAGACTTAAAAAAGAATTAAAAGGGGAAAAAGGGGAGGGGAGGGGGAAGATTTTGATGGCAACTGTAGAAGGCGATATCCACGACATAGGTAAAAATATTGTGTCAACTCTTTTAGAAAATCACGGCTTTGATGTAATTGACCTTGGCAAAAATGTGCCTGCTGATAAAATAATAGACGAGGCTGTGAAAAATAAGGTTGATATTGTAGGACTTTCAGCGCTCATGACAACAACTGTTACAGAGATGGAAAATGTTATAAAAAAATTAAAGGAAAAAGGTATAAATGTAGTAACAATGGTCGGTGGCGCTGTTGTAACGCCTGAGTTTGCTGATAAGATAGGCGCAAACGGCTATGCAAAGGACGCACTAGAGGCAGTGGAAAAGGTAAAGAGACTTATTAAGAAATAATGTAAACATATGATATTTTAAGTATTTTTTTATAACTTCATTTGGAGAAATCGCTTATCAGATTTTATATGTTCAACTTAAACTCTCTGTTCTCATACACTACATATGTAAAATGGTTTATCCAGTCCCCGGGATTGATATAAAACCTTTCTCTGCCGTCTAAATCTTGTTTTAAAATCTTTGGATTGTGGCAGTGGCCTAAAATTACAGCATCATAGCCCTCTTTCCATTTTTCTGCTGCATAATCAGTAAAAATCTTTTCATATTCAAAACCGTTAACAAGATATGTCCTGCTTCCTTTTGACATGACATTTGCAATCTTCCACACTGCAATTGATGGGACAATATAAAAAACAAGTCTCATAAACCATGATCGTAAAAACCCTCTCAAGATTCTATAACCATAATCCTTTTTATTTACCATATCGCCGTGTGCCATAAATATTCTTTTACCATCAAGCGTTATTTCGGTGCTGTCAGAATGCACATCGGCATCAAGTGCTTCGGTAAAAAATCTTCCCATAAAAAAGTCGTGGTTGCCTTCAAGATATATTATCTTTGCGCCCGAGTTTTTAATTTTTAAAAGTTTATCAAGAACGGGTTTATGATGCTCGTGTGCAATTTTATTGCAGCCGTTCCAGAAATCAAAAAGGTCGCCGAGTATTACAAGGAGGTCAATATCTTTGAGGTTTTCCAAAAAATCCAGAATTATTTTATAATTTTTGTCAGAAGGATTTTTCAGGTGTGCGTCTGCTATGAATACCGCTTTCATAGAGAAAATCCTAACTTAATACAATTTACTCTGCAAGGGTTTTATGATAATTTAAAAAAATGGGTAAACTCTACATTGTCGCAACACCGATAGGAAACCTTGAGGATATAACACTTCGGGCAATAAGGGTTTTAAAAGAAGTTGACCTTATAGCAGCAGAGGATACGAGACATACCCGAAAACTCTTAAACCATTACAATATCAAAACACCGCTTACAAGTTACTTTGAACATAATGAAGTCACAAAGAGTAAACTTATTATCTCAGAGATAAGAAATGGCAAGGATGTTGCACTTGTGTCAGATGCAGGTACGCCCGGTATATCAGACCCCGGCTACAGGCTTGTAAAACTGGCAGTAGAAAATTCAATAGATGTTGTGCCTGTACCGGGACCCTCCGCGGTAATTTCAACCCTTTGCGCTTCAGGACTGCCAACTGACAGTTTTGTATTTGAGGGTTTTCTGCCTGCTGCAAAAGGTGAGGCAGATAAACTCCTTTTGGCAGTAAAAGGTGAAAAGAGGACACTGATTTTTTTTGAATCACCAAGACGGATTGTCAGAACACTTGAAACCTTACTTAAGATATACGGTGATACAGATATCGTTATTGCAAGAGAAGTATCAAAGTTACACGAAGAGTTTTTAAGAGGGAAGGTCAGCACCATTCTGGAGAATATGAAACTGCGAAGGGATATTAAGGGAGAGGTTACGGTAATAATCGCTCCTGTTACAGAAGGATATAAAACAGATACATCAATAGAAGATGATATAATTTATTATCATAAAAACCTAGGGCTGCCTCTTAAAGAGGTGGTTTCCATGATTGCAAAAGAAAGGGGTTTACAGAAAAGAGAAGTATATAGGAAATCCATAGAAATAAAAAAGGAGGAGATTCAATGAAGAAGTTTATACTCGGGGTTATAATAGGTATAGTCCTGCTTGCTGCATTTGTATATTTCGGTGGGGGAGATTTTCTGAGGCACGCAGGCAAAGAGGTTGAAAAAGCAGGCGGGGAACTTAAGCAGTATGAATATAAACTCAAGGATTCTGCAAAAAAAGCAGAGGAGGGATTTGAAAAGGTGAAAGAAAAGATAAAGGAAAAAACAAACGACTAAAAATCAACAATGGTTTTATAGAATATGTGGGACGCAGGGTAAATCTTGATATATTAGAGAAACTCTTTGATACACGTATAGCACCGCAGAATATATTTGAATTTGATTATTTTATAGATAAGTTTTATAATACCTTGAAAACAATAGCAGGGTTTACTCTTGACTTCCATGGCGAGTTGGCTTTAAATTTAATCAGCAGACAAATAAAAATTATAAGGAGAAAGGATTTTGAAGAGAATCTATCTTGACCATAATGCCACGACCTCGGTTCATCCTGAGGTTCTCGATGCAATGCTGCCATTTCTGAAAGAAGATTTTGGCAACCCCTCAAGCATCCACTGGGCAGGCAGAAATCCAAAAAAGGCAATTGATAAAGCAAGGGAACAGGTTGCCTATTTGTTTAACTGTGATGTTTCTGAAATAATTTTTACAAGTTGCGGCTCAGAGGGCGATAATCTTGCAATAAAGGGGACTGTCGAGGCAAAAAAGGATAAAGGCAGTCATATTATTACAACAAAGGTTGAACACCCTGCGGTGCTGAATACTTGCAAATACCTTGAAAAAACTGGCTTTGAAGTTACATACCTTGATGTGGATTCTTACGGGATGATAGACATAGAACAGGTAAAAAGTTCAATCACTCCAAAGACAATCCTCATATCAATAATGTTTGCAAACAATGAGACAGGCGTTATATTTCCAGTTGAAGAGATAGGTAAAATCGCAAAGGGGAGAAATATTGTATTCCATACAGACGCAGTTCAGGCAGCAGGTAAGATACCGTTCAATGTAAAGAAACTTAACATAGATATTGCTGTAATATCAGGACACAAATTGTATGCGCCTAAGGGTATTGGTGCGACCTATCTAAAAAGGGGGGTAAGGCTTACCCCGTTAATACACGGCGGGCACCATGAAAGGAACAGAAGGGCAGGGACGGAAAATGTAGCAGGGATTGCTGCTATTGGCAAGGCATGCGAGATAGCAGTAAGGGATATGAAAGATGAATCTGAAAGACTTGCTGTATTAAGGGACAGGCTGCACAAAGGGCTTGCAGAGAAGATACCGCATGTGAAACTTAACGGGCATCCTGAAAAAAGACTGCCAAATACGCTTAACTTAAGTTTTGAGTTCGTTGAGGGAGAATCACTCCTTTTAAATCTGGATATGAAAGGCGTTGCAGCCTCATCAGGCTCTGCATGCACATCAGGTTCTCTTGAACCGTCTCATGTGCTTGTTGCAATGGGTATTCCCCATGAGGTATCACACGGCTCATTAAGGTTCAGTCTGGGGAAGGATAACACTGCAGAGGATATTGATTATGTTATAGATGTCCTCCCACCAATAGTTGAAAGGATGAGGTCAATGTCTCCTTTATATGAGGCTTCAACAGGCAAGGCAGCAAATATTAGTTTTGCTGCAGATAATTGTAAACATTGAAACGGAGGTAATAATGTATAGCGAAAAGGTAATGGAACATTTCAGTAACCCAAGAAATGTGGGCGAACTTGAAAATCCTGATGGTACAGGCATGGTCGGCAATCCTGCATGCGGCGATATAATGAAACTTACCATTAAGGTTAGTAACGATGTTATAACAGATGTCAAATTTAAAACCTTTGGGTGCGGCGCAGCAATTGCAACAAGTTCAATGGTAACAGAGTTGGTTAAAGGCAAGCACCTTGTAGAGGCAGAGACAATATCAAACCAGACAGTGGCAGAGGCGCTTGACGGGCTTCCGCCTGTTAAAATGCACTGCTCAAATCTCGCAGCAGATGCACTCCATGCAGCAATAGAGGATTATAAAAAGAAAATAGAAAAATAAATATGTTTCATTTCACTTCATGTCCTGTAAAATCTCTTTAACTCCTAACTCCAAATTCTTAAACTCACATAGGATTGTTGTTGCCATGAGCGGCGGGGTGGATTCATCCACTGCTGCAGCCCTCTTAAAGGAACAGGGGTATGATGTTATAGGCATATCCATGAAACTATGGGATTACCCTGATGATATAAACAGGTTTGGCGGCTGCTGCACACTTGATGATATAAACGATGCAAGGAGGGTGGCAGATAAACTTGATATACCATTCTATGTTGTTAATATGGAGGATGTGTTTTCAAAAGAGGTTGTTGACTATTTTGTATCCGCATATCTTAAAGGTGAGACACCAAACCCATGTTTAAAATGCAACCAGATTTTAAAATTTGAGACACTCTTGAAAAAGGCTGTGGAACTGGAGGCAGATTATCTTGCAACAGGACACTATGCCCGAATAGTTTATAACGACTTAAGCAAAAGATATAAACTATTAAAAGGGGTTGATAAAGATAAAGACCAGTCATATTTTCTCTTTACGATGACACAGGAGCAGATGTCCAAAATTATGTTCCCGTTAGGCAGTCTCGCAAAGTCAGATGTAAGAGTTCATGCCAGAAGATTCGGACTCAAGATTGCAGAAAAAAAAGAGAGTCAGGATATATGTTTTGTATCTGGCAGTCAATACCATGATTTTATAGCCAAAATGACCGGTGTTTATGAAAACAGCGGTGATATTGTTGACAGGGATGGTAATTTACTTGGAAAACACAGTGGGCTGTATAAGTATACAATAGGTCAGAGAAAGGGTATAGGTATTGCTGCCGGCAAACCGCAGTATGTGGTAGATATTGATGCAAAAAATAATAGACTTGTTGTTGGCAGCAGGTATGATGCGTTTTCTGATGGTTTAATAGCCCGGGATATTAACTGGATTAGCATGGTTTCACCTGAACTCCAGATGGATGTTGAAAGTAAAATCAGGTACCGTCATAAGGGCGTTAAATCTGTTGTAAAACCTATAGGGGAGGGGAGGGCAGAAGTAGAATTTTTTAGCCCTGAGTGTGCAGTTACCCCTGGTCAGGCAGTTGTGTTTTACAAAGGTGAGGAAGTAACTGGAGGGGGATGGATAGAAAGGCGGTTATGAAGGTTGCAATTACAACACTGGGCTGCAAGGCAAACCAATACGATTCGTTTGCCATAGAGGATGTCATTAAGGACAATAACCTCAGTGTTGTCCCTTTCTCAGAAGAGGCAGACGCATATATAATAAACACCTGTACTGTTACAGGCAGGACGGATTTTAAATCTCGCTACCTTATCAGGAAGGCGAGGAAAACGAATCCAGATGCAGTAATTATTGTTACTGGATGTTATGCGCAGGTA
>MGPS01000060.1:0-1689 GCA_001797495.1 Deltaproteobacteria bacterium GWC2_42_11 | reverse complement strand
TAAAAGGTGTTGACTATGTAATAGGTAATGCAGAGAAGGATACTGTACTGAACTTGATATACAAAGGCAAACAGGATACCCCGGAGGTCATGGTCAGCGGGCTAAAACTTGTCCCTACAGGTAGTAAGCAGGGACATGATAATGGGTTTAACCTCAGGGCACAGGGTTCATCTGAAAGGACAAGGGCATTTTTAAAGGTTCAGGACGGCTGCGAGAGGTATTGTTCATACTGCATAATACCGTATGCAAGAGGCATTACCAGGAGCCTCCCTGCTGACGATGTAATAAGAGAGATCGAACTGCTTAGACGGAATGGCTATAGGGAAATAGTCTTAACAGGGATACACCTTGGCTCTTACGGGATAACAAACGATTCTGCTGCACACAGTCTGACAGAACTGATAAAAGATATTGACAAAAGGTCTTATCATTGCAGGTTCCGCATAAGTTCCCTTGACCCTGATGAGGTAACTGACGAACTTATTGAGATTGTCGCTTCATCAAAGAGAATCTGCAATCATTTTCATCTGGCAGTACAGAGTTGTGATGATGATATTTTAATGGATATGAACAGGCATCATTATTCCAGAAACATATTCGTTGATAAGGTCGAAAGAATATATAAGTTGGTTAATGATGTTTCAATAGGTGTAGATATCATTGTTGGTTTCCCTGGTGAGACTGATACTCAATTTATGAATACATACAGTACCCTCAAGGAACTGCCTGTTTCATATTTTCATATATTCCCATTTTCAAAAAGAAAGGGTACCCCTGCATTTGATTTCAGTAATCAGGTGGATGATAAAGTGATGGCGGACAGGTGCAGTATTTTAAAAAAACTCGCAGAGGAAAAGAAAAGGGCATTTTATACTATACAGGTAGGCAAGTATGCTGATGTACTTATAGAATCTATCAGTGCACAAAAGGCAACTGGCAAATCAAGAAACTATATACCTGTTGTTATTTCAGGTAAAAAAGTTCAAAAGAATACAGAGATAAAAATCCGTCTCAAAGAGGTGAGAGGAAAAGAGGTTTTTGGAATTTATGAAGGATAATAAGTCATCAGAACTCAAGGTTCTAATCAAAGGTATTAATTATAAATTTAATGACTCGGATTTACTGTATAATGCGTTGGTTCACAGGTCTTATATAAATGAAAAGAAGGCTTCAGGATTAAAGAGTAATGAAAGGATGGAATTTCTCGGCGACTCCATCCTTTCTGCTGTTATAAGCCATCTCATTATAACAAGGTTCCCTGATATGGATGAGGGCGAGTTATCAAAATTAAGGGCTAAACTAGTTAATGAAGCCACACTTTCATTTGCTGCAAAAAAAATAAATCTTGGCAAGTATATTATGCTGGGAAGGGGAGAGGAGATAACCGGCGGCAGAGAGAAGGCATCAATACTTGCAGATGCTTATGAGGCAGTTATTGCTGCAATATATCTGGATGGCGGTTTTGACAGTGCATTTAAATTCATTTCAAACCAGTTTGAATCGTTAATTGATGAATTTACTGAAAGTGATGCATCAAGAGACTATAAAACCGAATTGCAGGAATATATACAGGATAAGTATAAGATTACTCCCGGATATTCTCTTCTTAAAGAAAGCGGGCCCGAACACAGTAAGGTGTTTGAGGTGAATGTCTTTATAAAAGATAAGGCTATCGGGAGAGGAACAGGA
>MGPS01000059.1:6323-7267 GCA_001797495.1 Deltaproteobacteria bacterium GWC2_42_11 | reverse complement strand
CCAGTTCATCATTGGCGAGTTGTAATAACCTGGTCCTGTCAGCAACCTTCCTTTCAAGGCTGCTGTAAGACTCCTGCAGGCAATTTGCCATTATATTGAACTCCTCTGCCATTACACCTATTTCATCCACTTTTGCAACAGGGACCCTTTTGCTCAGATTTCCTTCAGCCATTGCCTTTGCCACATCCACAACCTGTCCAAGTCTGTTACCTATATCCCCTGATATAAATACGGTCATAATAAAACCTGATACCACTCCCATGAGTGTAATAACAATGAGTAAGAATGTATAGCGCTGTACCTGTTCCTGAGTCTTTATCCCGGCAGTCTGCATCAGGAGATTTTGATGTTTCACTGCCTCATCTGCAAGGTATGCAAATCTATCAAACCTCTCTGCCTGAATACCCAGTGCAACCGCCTTTGCCTTTTTATGCCGCCCTGCAAAAATATTGGGTATAAGTTCCCTTTCCCTTGTATCCCTGAATGCCTCCCATACACCCTTTGTCTCCATAAGGATTCCCATTGTTTTTTTATCAAGGATAGAACTTTTTAACAGGGCTTCCATATCCCTGTCTATCTCATCTGTAAATCCTTTAATCTTCTCATATAGAGATTTAAGGTTACCCTTATCCTCCTCCATGAGCATGAGAGTAAGGGCATTCCTTACAGCATATAGGTTGGATTTAAGCCTGTTCACAGGTTGGGAGATACTAAGATGGTGAGCGTAAGCAGTATTTATATTTGTCTTCGTCTTATTTACAAAATAATAACTGCTGATGGAAAGGAGGATATATAGCCCGACCCCTCCTGCAAAGGTGAGAATGAGTTTATCCTTTACCCCCAAATTCTTTAGCCTCTTTAGCCTCTGTATGAGATTCACAATCTGACCTCCTCTGGTTTCATTGTCTTACCGGGTGCATCATCTATTGCAAGTATCTTATAAG
>MGPS01000059.1:5807-6264 GCA_001797495.1 Deltaproteobacteria bacterium GWC2_42_11 | reverse complement strand
CCCCCCCGAGAAGTTCTTTTATCTTACTCTTAAGGAGGTCCATCTCAATCGGTTTTATGAAGAAACCCTGGATAAGTGTTCTTACTTTTCCAAGTTCTTCCGGATATGATGTTACAACAATAATCTTCATAGCCTTTGTCACAGCATTGCTTCTTATCTTCTTTATGACCGCAACACCATCCAGTTTAGGCATTATAATGTCAGTGATAAGTAAATCAGGCTGGAATTCACCAACCTTTATAAGCGCATCATAACCATCTTCTGATGACCCCAGTATGTAGTTTTCTTCCATTGCAGATAGTGTATCCATGAGGAGTTTTCTCTGGACAGGGTCATCCTCTACTATTAGTATCTTTTCAGGATTGGGAGAATGGACATATTTGTCCATGAATCTCTCAAACTCATCCTCTTTTATCCTGTAGTGTCCGCCAGGGGTAAGGAATGCCCTGATTTTACC
>MGPS01000059.1:0-5737 GCA_001797495.1 Deltaproteobacteria bacterium GWC2_42_11 | reverse complement strand
TAGTGTTCCACCTTTAGAAAACCTCCCCGATATTTTTACATTATTGATGGTTTTGACATTGTTTACGATTTTAACACTTTTTACATTTCTGTCAAGAGAAAAAGCATGCTGGGGACAGCCCCTGAAAGATTCAATCAGGGGTCAAATCTGTCCCCAATGAAATCTTGTTAACATTTGCGGCTGCCTGTCCTACCGGCAAACCGTCTGGGCGGGAGGCTTTTAGAGGTAACGAGACCTTTGAAAAACTCACAAGTTCGTCATTCCCCGACTTGTTCGGGGAATCCAGTGTTCTTTAAAATCAAAGGCTTCTGGATTCCCGCCTTCGCGGGAATGACACGAAAACAGTATTTTTCAAAGGTCTCGTAACGGGTTTGCAGGTGGGGCAGGTAGCCGCAAAAAAAATATTTTCAGGTGGAATTGTAGAAAGGAGATAAAAAGCCTGCGGCTGCCAAATCAAATAAATCATGGTAGCCGCACCCTTTACGGGTGCGTATATCGCAGGCATAAAGCCTGCGGGTACCCATGACAAAGTCATGGGTCTGGACTTTTTACAAAGCCGTCAATCCTTCAAAACCCCTACCTTTGGAAGGATATCAAATACCTCAGGTCCATGTGGGGCAGCATCAATGCCATTAGTTAAATCATCCCCTGCTGTGTGCATTCCAAAATGCTCGCCATCTGCCCACTGGGCGCTGTCAGATACATCATAAACAGCGCCGTTATATGATATATATGCAGGCTTACCATTTTTCCCATCAAAACTTTTTAGTTCGCCATTTATAAATTCCCTTGACATAATTTATTTCCTCACACTAATTTAAAGAAGTTCATGCTCAAAAATCGCACAGATGCTAGGAAGGACAAGGGCTTGCACCGCAATGCGCACGAATAAATTCGTGCCTGCATTTTCTGTAGGCACGGTTTCAACCGTGCTTTAACTGACAACCGGGGCACCCATGCAAAGCATGGGTCGGGGCGTTTTTCAGCGTGAACCCAATGTTGTCTCCCATGTATCAGCATGCCCTTCTTCATCTCCAAGTATCTCCTCAAGCATGAGTCTTGTAGTCGGATCG
The DNA here is from genome assembly GCA_001797495.1 of Deltaproteobacteria bacterium GWC2_42_11. Classification (GTDB taxonomy): domain Bacteria; phylum Desulfobacterota; class GWC2-55-46; order UBA9637; family GWC2-42-11; genus GWC2-42-11. The sequence continues at coordinate 4,664 of MGPS01000059.1, read as the reverse complement.
CCTTCTTCAATGCACAATTTGATATGCTCCTTATATCTCTTTATTGCACCATTCTCTGCACCCAGGTCATCCTCAATCATACTTTTAATTTCACCGCCCCTCTTTATCTCTGTCGGCTTCTGAACAGGTGTGCCTCCAAGATATACAATCCTTTCTGCAAGTTTCTCTGCATGCTTCATCTCGTCAATAGCAGTCTTTTTGAATATCTCGATGATAGCAGGGCTCTCCATCCCCTCTGCCTCATAGTGGTGCCCCATATACTGGACTATTGCACCCAGTTCCATTGCCCTGTCAATGTTTAATGCGTCAATAATTTTTTTGCTCATAAGACCCTCCTTTTTTATTTTTGTACCTTTTCCAGTTCTTTAAAAAGAATATAATTCGGCGGTTTCTTGCCTATGTCATAAACCTCTGAGTATCTTATAATCCCCTGTTTATCAATTATGAATATTGCCCTTTCGCAGTAACCCTCGTTCCTTAAAACACCATACTTTTCTGCCACCATACCGTGAGGGTAAAAATCACTCAGAAGCGGATAGTTCAACCCGCCAAGGGTTTTTTCCCATGCCTTGTGGCTCGGGATACTGTCAACACTTATGCCCAGTACATGAGCATCGTAACCGTCAAACCTAGGCTTATCATCACGGTATGACGGTATCTGAGTTGTTCAGACAGGTGTCCAGTTCAGAGGGTAAAATACCAGCACAACATTTTTCTTGCCCCTGAAATCTTTTAAACCAATCTTTTCACCTGTTGTGGCAGGCAAGATAAATTCCGGGGCAATATCTCCAACCTTTATCTTTTGGGACATATGAAATACCTCCTTTCTGATTTTATACACAGCGTCATAAATAAATCCACATATAGAGCGTCAGAACAAAGCAGACCAAGGCGCGACGAAAGCGAGGCGTGAGGCGTATTTTTAGCATACGCCGCAACGACGAGCTGAGGAGCAACGAAGGTATGCGAAGTTATGACGCTCTGTATAGAATAAATTCTAGCCTAAAGTCAGGAATTGTCAAGGACTTATTACTTTCCAATAAGTCTTGTTAATGCCTCTTTGTATCTAAGGGTTGTATTACATATTACATCTTCAGGCAAATTTGGCGCTGGCGGTTTTTTGTCCCAGTTGATAGAAATCAGATAATTTCTTATAAACTGCTTATCAAGGCTTATGTCTTTCATCTGTCCGGGTTTATAATCTGCAAGTGGCCAAAACCGGGATGAGTCAGGGGTGAGGATTTCGTCTATGAGCATTAACCTGTTATTGTAAAGACCGAATTCAAACTTTGTGTCTGCTATAATTATGCCTTTGTTTCTTGCAATATCCCTTGCCCTTTTGTAGATGGCAATGCTCTTTGCCTTCATCTCTTCAGCAAGTTTTGGTTCAATAACTTTTTTCATCTCATCAAATGTTATGTTCTCATCATGCCCTTCATCCGCCTTTGTGGAAGGCGTAAATATCACCTCTGACAGTTCGCTCCCTTCAAGAAGTCCTGAAGGTAGTTTTATGCCGCACACACTCCCTTTTTCCTGATACTCCTTCCAGCCTGAACCTGAAATATAGCCCCTGACAATGCACTCAACAGGCAAAGGCTTTGCCTTTTTCACAAGCATACTCCTGCCTTTAAGGATACTGCAATGGGGTCTTAAAGATTCAGGGAAGTCTTTGCAGTCTGATGCTATGACATGGTTTGGGATAATGTCTTCCATTACCTTAAACCAATAGGCAGACATGGCTGTCAGTATCTTGCCTTTTTCAGGAATGCCGTTTGGAAGGATAACATCAAATGCAGAGATTCTGTCTGTGGAAATGATGAGGAGTTGAGCATCAAGGTCATAAATATCCCTGACCTTGCCCCGCTTGAGGAGTTTTAATCCCGAAAGTTCTGTTTTTAAGATGACATCTTCTGACATTTACATCTCCATTAAAAAAACAAACTTATGTCAACTGCTTATATCATGATGAGGCATCCATAGTCAATTTTTAAAGCACTTGGTAATAGAAAAAGGTGGGGGACAGAACAGGAGAGTAAATTTGGGGGTAACTATCTAACTTAAAATCCCTCTAACATTGGGTAAGTATATAGGATTTGGCGCAATCCCTTCCTTTAAAAGGATATGGTTTACTGCAATTTTTGCTGTCATAACTGCCTTCTCCATGAAAAATACGGGTGCATCTAAATAAACCCAGTCCCCTGAATAAAACAGATTGATAAATATAGATGATTGGACATGGGGTCTTAAATTTACTGCACCTTTATTAAAGAATGTATAATTATCATGCCTCATAATAGAAAAATCTATCATAGGAGTATCCTTTATTTCAGGAAATATCTCAACAATTTCTGGGGTTACTAACTCAAGGAGTTTTGCATCAGAGAGGTTTATCATGTCAGGTGTCTTGATTATTATAAATTCTATACATTGGGTATCTGTTTTTCTTGAACACTCTTTAACATCATCATTCAACTGGGAAAGGATAAAATAGACTATTATAAATTTGAAACCTGAAGTGAATCCAACAGGGAGCCTATCAGGTTCTAATGATTTATTAAACCATATGCGAAGGACAATACAACTGCTTGTCTTTAGATTAAGAATTTTATGAAATTCATCTTTTTGCCATTCATCAACACTCATCATTATATTATTTGCAATGCCCTGAACACCGGGAATATCCGTTGCTATTATAAAGTAGTCAGCACTATGGACTACCTGTTGACTAACTGCATGTTCATAAGAAGGTTCTTTGACATTTTCACCGATTTTAAATCTGCTGAGAGCAATGAGCGGCGGACCCTTTAAAGGATACCCATCTCTTGAAAATTGCCCACCATGACATGGGCAGATAAATCGTCCTTCTTTATAATCCCAGTTTAATAAACACCCTGCATGGGTACATTCCCCTGAAAGGGCAATGATTTCACCATTAAAAAAGCCAATAAAGATAGTTTGATTTTGTGGTAATTCTACCTTTATATAATTATCTTCAGGGATTTCCTGAACAGGCATACTTCTCTTAAAAATAGACCTTTCCAAAGGTGCAGTCTGTAGAATATGGATAACCTCACCATCTCTGTATACATGTATATCATTTGACTTCTGTTGAATCCCTTTTACCTTATAATTATCAATTATCAAATTCTCAATCTCAGAATTAAAATTAACCCTGCCTCCTCTGTCCAGAAAATATTTTACCGTGGGTTCAATCACTTTTTCTTGCGGGTTTCCACCAATGTGATAGCACTTAAAATCTCTGATATTTCCAGATAGATAAAAGTGAAAGAGTTCAAGAAATGAAGCGGCTGATATTTCATGCGGCTCAGCAAAAAAACCTGCCTGAAGAAATGGTTCAAAGAATACCTTCTGAATATTTTCTGGTGTGTCATACTCTTTCATTAAATCATTAAAAGATATTTTATCAAACCATTTATCATAGCGTTTTTTATCATATCCGAGAATAAGTAAGCCTATTGTGCCGCTTTTCATTATTTCACGAAACGAGATATTCCTTGAAAAGAGTAGTGGAAAAAGCAAAAAGAATGGATACACCTTTGGGCTAAACCCTATTGTCTCATTGGCACATCCTTTTACCTTGATTTCAATAGAATGTATTTCTTTAAGGTGCCTTTTGATATTAAGTCTTTTCATCATGTCTATAAAATTATAATATTGTCCCCACCATACATGAAACCCATGCTCCAATGAAATATCACATCCCAGATGCCTTTCTTTAAAACTGCTCAACTTCCCGCCGCAAACAGAACTCTTTTCAAAAATCTCTACCTCAAATCCCCTCTCAATGAGATGAATGCCCGCTGTCAGTCCTGATAGTCCCCCTCCCACTATGATTACCTTTTTGGGAATGGTTATTTTCTGTGGTGTATTAAGCCCGTCTTTAAACTCAATAGATTTTCTATCTATCCCGCAGGCAGTTATGGAAAATAAAAGAGAGGTAGTGTATTTAAAGAAGTCTCTACGGTTCATTTAGAACGAAAACGATACAGATGCGATTGGAATTTCCCATCCATGAGAGAGAAAGGGTTTGAACTTTTTTTCTATATCATCTCTAAATCTATTTTCTTCCCATCTATTGTATTTATGGGCAGCCCCTACTGCGCTATAGATATTGCCTGTATACCAGCCAATTTCAAAGAAGGTTAATATTCCGCCAACTGCATAATTGTCTCGTTGAAAAGAGGATACAGCACCCCATATAAATGCGGCATTCAGAAGGAAGGCAACTGTCCCATCTCTATATCTGCCGACATAAAAATGCCCTGAACCGGGAAGGACTGCTGCTAATAATCCTGCTGTTTCAGGGGATTTTTTAGGCAGCGCTTCGCTTTTTTTCATTTCATTGGAGAGCGCTTCTGCTTCTAAACTAAGGTGTTTATCTAATATATTTTTTGGTTTAATTGCCTTAACTGCTTCCTGAAAATCACCTTCCTTTGCATAACTCCAGCCATCCATGATGATTGCCCTGTCAGCCCATATACTCTCAGGATATTTATCCACTACAGCCCTAAAAAACTCTCTTGCCCAGTGATACTCCTCTTTTTTTAGATGCGCTACTCCCCTCAAATAAAGAGATTCAGGGATTAAGCCGCTGTCAGGAAAGGCTTCCCTAAACTCCCTAAATTTCTCTATTGCATCCTCAT
>MGPS01000058.1 GCA_001797495.1 Deltaproteobacteria bacterium GWC2_42_11 | reverse complement strand
GCGGTTCAGAATAACAAACACACTCCTTTCAAGACTGGAAAGGGCAAAGGGCGAACTTGTTTCAGTGATAGACAAGGCGCTGTACAAATAAAATATGGACCTTGGTTATCTGAATTCCAGGATAAGGGCATGGAGAGGAAGCCTTCTTGATAAGGAGGACTATGATAGTCTTATTGGCGCAAGGGACATACATGGGATGGTAAATTACCTGAAGGATGGCGCTTATGCAAGGGATATGGAGATATCCGCTGCAAGAAATACAAATGAAACGGATGTCATAGAAGGCGCGATTAAGGGTAATCTTACAAGGACATTTAAAAATTTGTGGGAATATGCACCCGATGAAGCCGGGGTTTTGCTGAAGGTAATATTCTCTGTCTGGGAAGTATATAATTTAAAGGCTGTATTAAGGGCGAAAAGCAAGGGGGTATCCCCTGCTGAAAGCATGACAGTTCTTATGCCGTCAGGGGATATGGACGAATCTGCATTAAAGGAATTGAATCAGCAGAAGGATATATTTGAGCTTGCGAATCTGCTTTCCACATGGGGAAGCCCCTATGCAAAGCCAGTAAAGGAAGGCATCCGGCAGTATACGCGTGAAAGGCATCTTGCAGGGATTGAACTTGGTCTGGACAGGTTTATACATGATTATTGCCTTTCTGTCGCAATGGCAGCAGGTGGAATAAACGGTGAGATAATTAAGCGGTTTGTGAGGGAAAGGATAGATAGCATAAACATATCCACGCTCATCAAACTGTCCGGCGATGGGATACTGCCTGCCAATATCAGCGATTATTTCCTTGAGGGAGGGGAGGTATTGGATAAGGACAGGTTTCTAATGCTTGCCATTAGCAAGGACACGAGGGTATTACTTGAGGGTCTTGCGAATGCGGTGAAGGACAGCCGATGGAAGGATGCAATCATTTCCCTGGAATCCGAAAATATCTTCTTTCTTGAAGAGCAGATTGAAGAATTGACCAGGCAGAATCTATGCAGACTTGCTATTATTGAACCTTTAAGTATTGCCCTTGCTATTTGTTTTATTTACACAAAGATAAGGGAGATTAAAAATTTGAGGGTTATTGTCAGGGCAAAGATTTTTAACATGCCAGTCATTGAGATGAAGAGATTTCTAATTTTAGGTTGAGGTTAAGGTTGAGAAAATCTTAACCTGCATTTCTACTATGTCCAAACTCCTTATTATTACATATCCTGATGCATCTCTGGGCTTCAGCCTTGCTGGTGTTGAGGTTAGGGAGGCGAAAGAAGGCGAGGATATCACACCATTGCTGCAGAATATTATATCTGGCGGTGAATATGGTCTTCTGGCTGTTGAGGAAAATCTCCTGTCAAAAGTCCCTGAAGGTATTTTAAAAAGAATCAGGAAGGCTGGCATTCCTGTGATAGTTCCCATAGATACGCCGAAGTCCTGGTATGGCGAGGCAGAGATGGAATCATCATATGTGGTGAGGCTTATAAGGAAGGCTATTGGGTATCAGGTGAAGATAAAGAGGTAATATGCAGACAATCAAAGGTGCAATATCAGGGGTTTCAGGGTCTACTGTTACTGTAAAAGGCATGGATGGGGCGAGGATGCATACAGTGGCATTTGTGGGCAAAGACGGACTTCTTGGCGAGATAGTGAGGATACATGGAGAGCAAGTGGTATTGCAGGTATATGAGGATACCACAGGGCTTTCCATAGGCAAAGAGGTTGTAAGTTGCGGCAAACCCCTCACCGTGAGACTTGGTCCGGGTCTCTTATCCGGTGTCTTTGACGGCATACAAAGGCCCCTTGAGGCATTGAGACTAAAATCAGGCGCATTTATAAAAAAGGGCGTAAGCCTGGATGTGCTGCTTGATAAAAAATGGGAATTTATTCCAAGAGTAAAAAAAGGTGATGCAGTTGAACCAGGGGATGTTGTTGGTATTGTCAGAGAAAATCAAATTATTGAACATAAAATAATTGTCCCGCCGCCTTCCGTTTCTTCCCCCCTTAATAAAGGGGGGATAAGGGGGGTTGTAAAAGAAGTCCGCAAAGGCGTGATTGCAGGCGATGAGCCTGTTGTAATTCTTGAAGACGGCAGCGCCATCTCGCTTTATCAGGAGTGGCCTGTAAGACAGCCACGACCGTTTAAAGAAAGACTTTCACCAAATGCCCCGTTTCTTACAGGTCAACGTATATTTGATGTCCTGTTTCCAGTCGCAGAGGGAGGTACAGCCATCGTGCCTGGAGGATTCGGGACCGGCAAGACCATTGTGGAGCAGACCCTTGCCAGATATGCAAAGTCAGATATTATCGTCTATGTGGGTTGCGGTGAGCGCGGAAATGAGATGACTGAGATATTGACCGATTTCCCGAAACTTATTGACCCCTCCACCGGGCTCCCCCTAATCTTAAGGACTGTCCTTATTGTAAACACATCCAATATGCCGGTGGCAGCAAGGGAGGCGTCTATATTTATAGGGGCAACTGTTGCCGAATATTTCAGGGACATGGGATACAGTGTTGCGCTCATGATAGACTCCATTTCAAGGTGGGCAGAGGCATTGAGAGAGATATCATCCCGAATGGAGGAGATGCCGGGCGAAGAGGGATACCCTCCCTATCTTGCAACACGGCTCGGAAATTTTTATGAAAGGGCTGGCAAGGTTAAGTGTCTTGGCAATAACAATAGAACAGGCTCTGTTACTATCATAAGCGCAGTATCTCCGCCCGGCGGAGATTTCTCAGAACCGGTAACTCAGGCATCTTTAAGGGTTGCAGGCGCGCTATGGGCACTTGATACAGACCTTGCATACAGAAGACACTTTCCGGCAGTTGATTGGAACAAAAGTTTCAGCCTCTATTATAATTCACTTAAAGATTGGTTTTTAAAAGAGGTGGCAGAGGATGCAGTTTTACTCCGAGACTGTATTATGAAAATGCTTGAGCGGGAAGGCGAGTTGAAAGAGATAGTTCAGGTCATAGGGCTTGAGGCATTGCAGGATGTAGACAGGCTTACCATGGAACTGGGAAGGATTGTCAAAGAGGTATTTTTAAGGCAGAGCGTATTCAATGAAGCAGATGCATTCTGCACTATGGAAAAGCAGTACTGGATGATGAAGTGTATAATCCAATTTTATAACAAGGCAAAAGATGCGATTGGCAAAGGAGTCTATCTGGAAAAGATACTTGCAAGCCCCGTAGCAACAAGGCTTATGAGGATGCAGGACATACCGAGCAATGTGTTCAAGCAAAGGGCAAGGGAGATAATGAGGGAGATGGAGTAAGAGTTTGGATAAATTGTATGAGAGAGTAATAAGTTGGCATAACTGCTGGTAGCCGCAGAGCCTGCCCCTGAATGTTTTTATCAGGGGCTTTATGCCTGCGAAAATAGCGTACCCATAAACCCCGTTAGAAGTCTCTCTCTGAAGGAGACAACTATCTTACTGAAGCAATAATATTACCAACAGGAACTTCTAACGGGGTAAAGGGTGCGGCTACATGCAGGAGGAAACTTTATTGACCTTACTCACTTACGAATACCAATCCATAACCGGCATATCAGGCCCGCTTATATTTGTTGAAGGGGCAGCAGCTGGCAGCCTCGGCGAGATGGTGGAGGTTTGCCTGTCCACAGGCGAGAAGAGAAAAGGACAGATACTCCAGATGATGGAGGGTCTTGCAGTTGTGCAGGTACTGGAAGGCACATCTGGCATTGATACTGTATCATCAAAGATTATACTTAAAGGCGAGACTGCGAAGATCGGCGTGTCTCTTGATATGCTTGGAAGATTTTTTAATGGTCACGGAGAGCCGGCGGACGGCATTTCCCCAATTATACCAGCAGCAAGACTGGAGATAAATGGTCTTCCTATAAATCCTGCTGCGCGGGATAAGCCTGCCCATTTTATTCAAACCGGCATATCAACCATAGACGGTCTGAATACTTTGGTGCGCGGGCAGAAGCTGCCCATATTCTCAGGCGCAGGGCTTCCTGCCAATGAGATAGCGGCACAGATAGTCCGGCAGGCAAAGGTTGCAGGCGGTGAAAAATTTTCTATTGTCTTTGGCGCTATGGGGATTACATCAAGGGAGGCATTTTTCTTTAAAAATGCCTTTGAAGAAAGCGGCGCTGTGGAAAGAACAGTCGCATTTATAAATATGGCAGAAGACCCTGCTATTGAAAGGCTTTTCACGCCAAGGTGCGCCCTGACTGCAGCGGAATATCTTGCATTTGAAAAAGGGCATCATGTTCTGGTAATACTTACAGATATGACAAGCTACTGCGAGGCGCTGCGTGAGATTGGAAGCGCCAGGGAGGAAATACCGGGCAGGAGAGGATATCCCGGTTATATGTATACCGACCTTGCTACAATCTATGAAAGGGCAGGCAGGATAAAAGGCAAAGAAGGCTCGGTTACACTTATCCCTATACTCACAATGCCTGATGATGATATAACACATCCTATAGCAGATTTGAGCGGTTATATAACAGAGGGGCAGATTGTCCTGAGCAGACCACTTTTTAGAAAAGGGATATATCCGCCTGTGGATGTGCTGCCGTCGCTTTCAAGGCTTATGAATCTTGGCATAGGAAGAGAAAAGACTCGGGATTATCACAGGGGCGCGGCTGATCAGTTGTATTCGGCTTATGCAAAAAGCAGGGATACGAGAAGGCTTTCTGCGATTATAGGTGAAGAAGGGCTCACTGATATGGATAAACGATATTTGAAATTTGCGGATGAATTTGAGAAGATATTTGTCGGCCAGGGCGATGCTGACAGATCAATAGACGAAACCCTGAAACTGGGCTGGAAGATTCTGTCAATACTGCCAAGTACAGAACTTATAAGGATAAGAGAGGAGTTTGTGGAAAAATATTATACTGGTTGACGCTGAAAAATGCCCACCTGCTATGTCAGTTAAAGCACGGTTGAAACCGTGCCTACAGAAAATGTAGGAACGAATTTATTCGTGCGCATTGCGGTGCAAGCCCTTGTCCTTCCTTGCATCTGGGCGATTTTTGAGCGTCAATAAGAGCATCACGGTTTCATAGAGGAAGATACTTTGGAAAAATTTTCACCTACAAGGATAAATCTGCTGCTTCTCAATACGCAGATTTCTGTGTTAAAAAGCGGGGCGAGGCTTTTAAGGAGCAAGAGAGATGCCCTGATGAAGGATTTTTTCCGGTATATTGAAGAGTGTCTGGATCTGAGGTCAAGGCTGAATTCGCAGATGAAGGACTCAACCCGCAAGCTGCAGTTTGCCAGAGCGTTTCTCGGCGACACAATCTTTTCAACAGCGCATGCGTCAAAAAGGGATATATCCCTTGATATTAAAATAAAAAATGTCTGGGGAATAAATATCCCGGAGATAGAAAAGAAGGCATTTGTCAGGAGTATGGATGCAAGAGATATATCGCCCATTGGAGAAGGGATGTTGGCAACCGACACTGCAAAGAATTTTGAAAAGGCAGTGGATGCTATTGTTTCCATTGCATTAAGTGAAATAAGGCTTAAGAGGATAGGTGAGGAGATAAAGGCTGACACGAGGAGGATAAATGCCCTTGAAGAACTGGTTATGCCTTATATAAGAGATAATATAAAAGCAATAGAAAGGGTTCTTGAAGAAAGGGAGAGGGAAGGTATATACAGGCTGAAGAGATATAAACACGTGAGAGGAACAGGCTACTTTTTTTGTAAAAAAGTTGCCTGTCCCTTTAGGAGCCGTGCGGGTAAACCATGAAGACTTTGACCTGCAAAATTCTTTATGATATAAGTTTCAGATAGAAGTAAAGCAGAAGGGGGTATTTACTTGATGACGATAGTTGATAAAGATATAAGTAAAAATCAAGAAGAAGAGGCAAGTTTTGCAAACCTCTACGAAAGCAGTCTTAAGCAAAGCATTAAGGAACTGGAAGCAGGAAAGGTTATTAAAGCCAGAGTTGTAAATGTCAGTTCTGATACAGTGCTTGTTGATATAGGATACAAATCAGAGGGTCGGGTTTCTTCCAGAGAGTTCATTGGTGAAAACGGAAATGTTGCAGTAAAAATCGGTGATGAGGTCGAACTGCTGCTGGAGAAAGAGGAGGATGATAACGGCTATCCTGTTTTGTCCAAGAAGAGACTAGATGAGATAAGGACATGGGAATCAATAGAAAATGCTTGTGTTAAAGGCGGCATAATAGAAGGTAAAATAACAAACAGGGTAAAGGGTGGTTTTCAGGTAAAACTTAAAGGGGTGACTGCTTTTCTGCCTGGTTCACAGGTAGATATTGCACCCGTAAAGGACTATGACAGATTTGTGGGCAAACTACTTGATTTAAAAGTATTAAAATTTGACATGGAAAAGTTAAATGTTATTGTATCTCACCGCGCTGTCTTAAAAGAACGGACAGAACAAGAAAGGGAAAGTACGCTCGAAAATCTTGAAGAAGGCAAGGTAGTTGAAGGCGTTGTGAAAGGGATTACAGACTATGGTGCGTTTATTGACCTCGGGGGTGTCGACGGATTACTGCATATCTCTGACATTTCATGGAGCCGCATAACAAACCCCTCTCAGAAACTCTCCATCGGAGATAAGATTTCTGTAAAGGTGTTAAAATTCAACCGCGAGGACGGCAAGGTGTCGCTTGGTCTGAAGCAGCTGCAGCCTGAGCCGTGGACTACTGCATCTGAAAAATATCCTGTTGGTTCTAAAGTAAAAGGTAAGGTTGTAAATATAGTTGACTACGGTGCATTTATAGAACTGGAAGAAGGCGTAGAAGGGCTGATACACATCTCTGACATGTCATGGGCAAAAGTAAAACACCCGTCCCAGAAACTCAAGTCAGGTGATGTTGTCGAAACACTCGTCCTCGATGTTGACCAGCAGAACAAAAGAATTTCATTAAGCCTCAAACAGATGGAGCCAAACCCATGGGACACGCTAGAACAAAAATATCCAAAGGGAAGCAGGGTTAAGGGCATCGTGAAAAATATAACAGACTTCGGAGTATTTATAGGCGTTGAACACGGCATAGACGGACTTGTGCATATATCGGATATCTCATGGAAAAAGGTAAAACACCCTTCCAATCTCTTTAAGAAAGGGGAGGAAGTAGAGGCAGTCGTGCTTAACATTGACAGAGAAAATGAAAGGTTTTCTCTTGGCATAAAACAACTGGAAAATGACTCGTGGAGTGAAATAGATAAAAGATATTCCCCGGGAATGCTTTTCAAAGGCACTGTCAAAAATATTACTAACTTTGGTGCATTCGTTGAACTCGAAAGAGGTATTGAAGGACTTGTACATATATCGGAAATAGACCGCAGCAGGAAAAAAGGCATTGATATAAAAGTCGGGGATGAGATTGAAATAGAGGTTTTGAATGTTGATCCTGAAGAGAAAAAGATGGTGTTGAGCATAAGGAGGGTAATTAACCCGACAGAAAAACAACCACCTGCAGAACCTGTCTGCCGTGCCAACGGCACAGGCACGGAGGAACAGACTTGAAGAAGAAACCTTTATTAATAGGGCTTGGAGTTGTCATCGGTTTTTTCATCCTGTTCATTATGTTCGCTGTAATAGTCACTTCTGTTACTGAAGATGGGCGGATGCTGAGCCGCAGTGATAAGATAGCAGTAATTGAAGTTACAGGGATAATAACAGACTCTTCGGATATAAACAGGGAGATTATCGGTTATGGAGAAAGGGACGATATTAAAGCCGTTGTGCTGCGGATAGATTCACCGGGCGGCGGCGTGGGCCCTTCACAGGAAATTTACAGGGAAGTAAAGAGGCTTAAAGAAAAAAAGAAAGTCGTGGTTTCCATGGGGTCTGTTGCTGCATCAGGCGGTTATTATATTGCTGCGGCAGGAGACAAAATATTTGCAAATCCGGGGACGCTTACCGGGAGTATTGGTGTAGTAATGGAATTTGCGAATGTTGAGGAATTGCTTTCAAAAATAGGTTTAAAGGGTTATGTTATAAAAAGCGGTGCATATAAGGACATAGGCTCGCCTATTAGAAAGATGAAGGATAGCGAAAAAAAATTACTCCAGTCAGTTATTGATGATGTCCATGAGCAGTTTGTTAAAGTCGTTTATGAGAACAGAGGTATAACTGCCGCTGCCGCCAAAAATATAGCCGACGGCAGGATATTTACAGGTGCACAGGCAAAGGAACTCGGGCTCGTTGATGAACTGGGAAACATGCATGATGCAATAGATGAGACTGCAAAGATGGCTGGGATAAAAGGTAAACCAACAGTAATATATCCCCGAAAGGGTTTATCTCTCTGGGACCTTTTGTTTAGTGATAATGCCGCATCCAAACTAATAAATACATTGAAGTCAAGATACGATATGAAGTATATTCTATCGTATATTGCAAAATAATACCAAAGGAGGAGGTTTTTATGACAAAGAGTGAATTAATAGAAAAGGTATCAGAAAAGGTAAAGAATTTTGCAACAAAGGATGTTGAGATTATAGTCAACAGTGTATTTGACAGTATGTCCGAAGGTCTGGCAAAGGGGGAAAGGATAGAGGTACGGGGCTTTGGTTCATTTAAGGTAAAAGAACGCGGTGCCAGGAAGGGTCGCAACCCAAAAACAGGTGAAGCAATTGATGTGTTGGCAAAAAAGGTGCCTTTCTTTAAGGTTGGCAAAGAACTTAAGGAGATGATGAATAAATAAATGGAAAGGTTGTGGGCGCCATGGAGGATGGAATTTATTAAGGGCGCAAGGGATACTGCGGGATGTATTTTCTGCGACAATCTTGGTCCGGAAAACAAACTCCTCCTCTATAAAGGTAATATATCAGCCGTGATGCTAAACAAGTTTCCGTACAATAACGCGCATCTCCTCATCTTTCCATTAAGGCATACAAGAGATATAGAAGACCTTGCTTCTGAAGAATATCAAAACCTTTTTGCACTAATCCAGCAGTCTGTATCCATATTGAGGTCAGAACTGAATCCTGATGGGTTTAATATAGGCTTGAATCTGGGCAGGGCAGCAGGCGCTGGGGTAGATGGGCATATCCATTTTCACATAGTCCCGAGATGGAACGGTGATAACAACTTTATGCCTGTCATATCCGAAACAAAGGTGATGCCGGAGCATCTGGATTCTGCTTATAATAAACTCAAACCGTATTTTGATAAGTTGTAAACCTTTTTACCCGACCTCTGCAAGTTCAAACCTCCCCTTCCATCTTGCATTTATTAACTCTTTCAAAATCTTATACTCATCACCTTTTATATATGTCTCATTCTCTATGAGTTTAAATGCCTCGTCCCTTGCTTTTTTAAGGATGGATGCGTCATGGAGAATATCAGAAACCCTTAAATCAGGCAGACCTGACTGTCTTGTCCCGATAAAATCACCGGGACCCCTGATGTTTAAATCCTCTTCTGCTATTTTAAAACCATCGTTTGTCTCCTCCATTATCTTGAGCCGCCTGTATGTATCAACAGAGCCTACCTTATAAGCAAAGAGGAAACAGAATGATTTATATTCTCCCCTCCCCACTCTGCCGCGAAGTTGATGGAGCTGCGACAGCCCGAACCTCTCTGCATGCTCAACCACCATTACAGTCGCATTTGGCACATCAATACCAACCTCAATAACAGTAGTGGAAACTAATAAATCAATATCCTTATTCTTAAAGGTATTCATAATACCTTCCTTCTCCTTAATACTCAATCTTCCGTGCATAAGACCAATTTTATAATCAGGAAATATATCGTTCTGCAGATGCTGTGCCATGTTTGTTGCATCCCTTAAATCAAGGTCTTCATTTTCTTCTATCAGCGGATAGACTATATAACCCTGCCTCCCCTTTTCAAGTTCGCCTCTCAAAATCCTGTAAACCTTATCCCTATCTCTTTCCCTGAATACAGATGTCTCAACAGGTATCCTGCCCGGAGGGAGTTCGTCAATGATTGATATATCGAGGTCACCGAAGACTGTCATTGACAGGGTTCTGGGAATCGGTGTTGCTGTCATGACAAGGATATCAGGGTTCGCACCCCTCCCCTTTTTCTTTAATGCAGCCCGCTGGACAACCCCGAACCTGTGCTGCTCATCTATGATGGCTATACCGAGTCTGTTAAATTCAATATCCTCCTGTATAAGTGCGTGCGTACCTATAATAAGGTTCACATCCCCATTTCTGATACCCTCAATTATTTCTCTCTTCTCATGTTTAGGGGTGCTGCTGGTCAACAGCGAGACCCTTATCCCGAGTTTATCTGCAAATCCATGGATGTTCAGATAGTGTTGTTCTGCAAGAATCTCTGTCGGCGCCATTATTGCCGCCTGATAATTATTATCTATTGCTATAAGTGCAGAAATAGTTGCTGCCGCTGTCTTGCCTGAACCAACATCACCTTGAAGCAGACGGTTCATGGGATGCGGGGCTGTCATATCATTTTTAATCTCAGACAGAACCCTTTCCTGTGCCTGTGTCAATCTGAAAGGCAATAAAACCTTAAATTTATCAACCAGGGGAGAATCTGTTTTAAAAGAGATGCCCCCTTCCTTGGCAGTTTCCTTCCTTTTGATGGCAAGTCCGAGTTCAAGGCAGAACAATTCATCAAACACAAGGCTTTCCCGTGCAATAGACCTGTTCACATCAATGCAATCTGTGCTGCCCGGCAAATGACATTCTTTAATTGCAAGAGGAATATTCATTATGCCGTATTTCTTCATAATATTGAACGGGATGCCGCTGACAGCAAAATGAGCATATCCTGTAACAGCCTCCTTTAAAATCTTCCTTATTGTCTTCTGATGGAGGTTGCCGACACTGGAATATACTGAAACAATTGCATTAAAATTTTCCTCTGAAAATCCCCCATTAGCCCCCCCTTTGTCAAAGGGGGCGGGGTACCCATCCGAAGGATGGGTCGGGGGATTATTTTCATCCAATATCTCAATATCAGGATGGATAATCTCTTTCTGCCCGCCAAACACACCTATACTCCCAAAAACTATAACCTCCTGTCCTGTCCTGTATCTCTTTTTCATTGAAACAGCCCTGTAATTAAACCACTTCAGTTTTAAAACCCCTGTCTTGTCTGATAGAGCAATCTCAAAAACCTTTTTCCTGCCGTAGAAAACCTCACCAAGCGCTAATATTATGCCTTTTGCAACTTCCTTACTTCCCGGCGCAAGCCCTGCAATCTTTTTTATGTGCCGCCTGTCTTCATAACGGAAAGGCAAAAAATAGAGCAGGTCAAATACAGTCTCAACCCCTTTTTTCCTGAACCACTCACCTACCTTTGGACCAACGCCCTTTACATATTCAACTGGGGTTGAAAGTTTCTTTATCTTAAGTCTTGTATTGTTAAGGGATACCTGCAAAGTCCTGTTTGAATCTGCCTGTGCGGAACACGCAGACAGGTCCTTGTTTTGCATGCCATCTGCAATCTCTATCCCTCTTATCACCCTCTCCTTTTTTTTGTCTATGGAGAGATCATCAAACCCCTCAAATACTTCCTGAAGTTCGTTTATATAATTTAATTCGTCAGCGGATATGTGGGATAGCAATGCCTTATTGCAGAGATTTTTAACAAGTGATTCCATGTTTTTTAAACTATGCAGATGGGCAAAGTTATCTTTTGCAGCAAAGGTAAGAGGTTTTTGAAGTGCAGTTATAATACTTGTGATAGATTTATCAACTGGCTCAATAATATTCACAGGTAATTGAAATATTGTTATTCCATGATTATATTTGTTAAGGTCTTTTTGACGCCTGTTACACCCTGAATCTTCTTCATTACAACCTCTCCAAGAACCTTGAAGTTTGACGCAGTAACAAAGGCTATAACATCGTATGGACCTGTAACAGAATGGGCGCCCATGACACCGCCTATTTTTGATATTGCCTTTGCAGCATCCATAGACTTGCCTTGTTCACACTCTACAAGAACATATGCACTGACAGCCATAACCACCTCCTGTATTTTCCCAAATTCTATATCAGACATTGTCTTATTGTCAAGGGAATGTGGAAAATCTTCTTGAAAAAAAACTTCTTTCGGGACAGGATAGTGAAGTTGTTTCGGATGGACTATAATTATTACAACAACTAGAACTTGTGTTGACAGCAGGATTATAGTCTGATAACCTAAAAGTCAGTGTAGAACGAAAAATGAAAAATAGCAGAAGGTCACATGACAAAAATCGTTACACCACACAACAATTTTTGTCAGTTTTAGGGATTGCGCCAACCCTGTTTTATGCTAACTAATTGTTTTAATTGCAATAATTTTATTGGCATGGGATTTGCTAATTTATATGAATAAATAAATAGGTTGGGCAATATACTTGCTTAAACCAAAAAAACAAAGGAGGAATAAAAAAAATGGCTACACGAATATTTAAAAAAGTAGAAAAGGGCTTTACCCTCATAGAATTGCTCATAGTTCTGGCAATTCTGGCAATCCTCGCCGCAGTTGCAATCCCTGCATACACAAATTATCAGGCGCAGGCAAAGATTAAGGCAGCAAAAGAGAAT
>MGPS01000057.1:13531-16666 GCA_001797495.1 Deltaproteobacteria bacterium GWC2_42_11 | reverse complement strand
AGGACAATATGAGCAAGGCTAAATTTGACAGGACAAAGCCGCATATTAACATTGGTACCATAGGGCATGTTGATCATGGGAAGACCAGTTTAACGGCGGCAATAACGAAGGTATTAAGCACAAGAGGGCTGGCAGAATTTTTAGCATACGAGAAGATAGACAAGTCTCCTGAGGAGAGAGAGAGGGGTCTAACCATAAGCATATCACATGTAGAGTATCAGACAGACAAGAGGCACTATGCCCATGTAGACTGTCCTGGACATGCGGACTATGTAAAGAACATGATAACCGGAGCGGCCCAGATGGACGGTGCCGTACTGGTAGTCAGTGCAGCAGATGGTCCAATGCCGCAGACAAGAGAGCACATACTATTAGCGAGGCAGGTAGGAGTTCCGTATATAGTAGTATTCATGAACAAAGTGGACATGGTAGATGACAAAGAACTTCTTGACCTTGTTGAGTTAGAAGTAAGGGAGTTATTAAGCAAGTACAAATTTCCAGGGGACGAGATACCCATTGTAAAGGGCAGTGCATTAAAGGCATTGGAGTGCGGGTGTGGCAAGAGAGAATGCAAGGCATGTGGTCCAATCCTTGAACTTATGGACAAAGTAGACGCATACATAGCCGAGCCCAAGAGGGAGATAGACAAGCCCTTCCTGATGCCTGTAGAGGATGTATTTTCTATATCAGGCAGGGGGACAGTAGTAACCGGGAGGGTAGAGAGGGGTACGGTAAAGGTTGGGGAAGAGATAGAGATAGTCGGGCTTAAGCCTACGCAGAAGACAGTAGTGACCGGTGTAGAGATGTTTCGGAAGTTACTTGACGAAGGCAGGGCAGGAGACAACATAGGTGCGTTATTAAGAGGCACCAAGAAAGAAGAAGTAGAGAGGGGGCAGGTATTGGCGAAGCCTGGCAGCATAACCCCGCATACCAAATTCAATGCAGAGGTATATATACTTACAAAAGAGGAAGGTGGCAGGCACACTCCGTTTTTCAATGGATACAGGCCTCAGTTTTATTTTAGGACCACCGATGTTACCGGTATTGCGAAGTTACCTCATGGTGTAGAGATGGTCATGCCTGGAGACAATGTGAACATGGAGGTAGAGTTAATAATGCCGATAGCGATGGAGGATGGGTTAAGGTTTGCGATAAGGGAAGGCGGCAGGACAGTAGGTGCAGGGGTGGTAACAAAGGTACTGGCGTAGAAAACCGTGATGCGTGTGCGTAATGCGTTATACGTAAAAGGTTTTGTTTTTCACGTTCACGTATAACGGTATTTTTGAGGAGAAAAGATGAGAGATATAATTACACTTGCATGCACTGAATGCAAAAATAAAAATTATACAACAACAAAGAACAAGAAGACTGTTACTGAAAAACTGGAACTTAAAAAGTTCTGTAAACACTGCAGGAAGCATACGCTGCATAAAGAGACAAAGTAAGGAGTAAGCAGTAGACAGTTGATGCTTACTGTATTACACAGGCCAGTAGCTCTAACGGCTAGAGCGCCGGTCTCCAAAACCGGGTGTTGGGGGTTCGAATCCCTCCTGGCCTGCCAGATTGTAGGCACGATTTTAACCGTGCAGTTTCACTTGCGACTTACGTGTTACAATTTGCGATTAATAAGGGGTATACAAATGGAGTTTATCGAAAATTCAAAACAGTTTTTATTTGAGGCGAGACAGGAATTGAGGAAAATAACATGGTCAACCAGGGAACATGTTACTGCTTCGACATGGGTTGTGATGGGGGTTGTTATCATTATATCCATATTCCTCGGTATTGCTGACCTCGTTCTTGCAAAGGTTATCAAATATATTCTCAGTTGAGGTTTTATGACAAAGAAATGGTATGTTGTGCATACATATTCAGGGTATGAAAACAGGGTAAAGTCGTCCCTTGAAGAGAGGGTAAAGGCAGAGGGAATGCAGGATTTTTTTTCAGAGGTATTGGTCCCTTCAGAAAAGGTTGTCGAGATGGTTAAGGGTGAAAAGAAGACAACTTCCCGAAAATTTTTCCCGGGTTATATACTTGTGAACATGGATTTGAACGACGAGACATGGCATTTGGTTAAGAATACTCCAAAGGTTACAGGCTTTGTCGGGGGTGCAACGAGCCCGCCGTCCATATCAGAAGAAGATGTTCGTAAGATAACTCATCAGATGGAGGAAGGTGCTGCAAGACCTAAGCCAAAGGTGATGTTTGAAAGAGGAGAGAATGTGAGGGTGGTAGATGGTCCTTTTACCAATTTCGCAGGGATGGTTGAGGAGGTTAAGCCTGACAAGGGGAAACTGAAGGTGCTTGTCAGCATATTCGGCAGGGCAACACCTGTTGAGGTTGATTTTGTTCAGGTTGAGAAGGTATAGGCCTTACGGCAATTGTAAATTGAAGATTGCAAATTGTAAATTTTAAAATGGGAAACAAATCTAAAACCTAAAATTTCCAATTTCCATTTTACAATTCTCGCAAAGCGAGTAATAGGGAGATAAACTATGGCAAAAAAGGTTCTTACACAGATTAAATTACAGATACCGGCGGGAAAGGCAAACCCTTCCCCTCCCATTGGTCCGGCGCTGGGTCAGCATGGTGTGAATATAATGGAGTTCTGTAAACAGTTTAATGCAAAGACCCAGAAGGAAGAGGGTATGATAATACCTGTTGTTATTACAGTTTATGCTGACAGGAGTTTTACCTTCATAACAAAGACACCACCAGCCTCGGTTTTGTTATTAAAGGCTTCGGGTATTGAAAAGGGGTCAGGCACACCCAACAAGGATAAGGCAGGTAAGGTAAAAAGGCAGCAGGTTATAGATATTGCCAGATTGAAGATGCAGGATATGACTGCATCAAATCTTGATGCTGCTGTGAAAACTATAGAAGGAACTGCCCGCAGTATGGGCATAGTGGTGGAGGGATAATCATATGGCTATGTTCGGGAAGAAATATATGGCTGCCAAGGAAAAGATTGAGGCAGGCAGGAGTTATCAGATGGGAGAGGCTGTTAAAATCCTCTCGGAGTTGAAGACAGCAAAATTTGATGAGACGGTTGATCTCGCTGTGCGTCTTGGTGTTGACCCAAAGCACCCTGAGCAGATGGTTAGAGGTACAGTAATTCTTCCAAACGGCACAGGA
>MGPS01000057.1:0-13516 GCA_001797495.1 Deltaproteobacteria bacterium GWC2_42_11 | reverse complement strand
ATGCAGGTGCGGATTATGTGGGTTCAGAAGACCTGATTGAAAAGATATCCAAGGGGTGGCTGGATTTTGACAGTGCAGTAGCAACGCCTGACATGATGGGTGCTGTCGGGAAGATAGGTAAGGTACTCGGTCCGAGAGGGTTAATGCCTAACCCCAAGACAGGTACAGTTACATTTGATGTTGCAAAGGCAGTGAGAGAGGTTAAGGCAGGAAAGGTCGAATTCAGGGTGGATAAGGCAGGTAATATGCATGTCCCGTTCGGCAAAGTTTCATTCGGCGCCGATAAGTTGAGGGAAAACATTACTATTTTACTCGATACTATTATAAAGTCAAAGCCTTCAAGCAGTAAGGGGACATATCTGAAGAGTATTACAGTATCAACAACGATGGGTCCTGGTATAAAGATAGACCCTGTGTATGTCAGAGGTCTGTTTAAGTAGACAAGCAGGAAATAGAAAGTAGAAATAGTCAAAGACAGTAGGTGCTTATAACTCTAGACTCTAGACTGTAGACATAAACCAAAGACTAAAGCAATCTGTGGTCTTGGGTCTTAAGTCTTTAGTCTGTATTTGTAGTTGTTGGCTTAATATCCTACCGAGACGAAAAAATAAGTTAAGGGGTCAAGGAGTTGAAGGAGTTAAAGAGTTAAAATTTTTTACTCCTAAACTCTTTTACTCCTAAACTCTTTAACTCGTTTCTGTCTTTGGCTAAAATTTCAAAGACAGAAAGGGGGGATGAATTTGAACAAAGAAGAGAAGGCTTCGCAGGTAAAGGACCTGCATGACAGGTTTAAAAGGGCAAAGGCTGCCTTTATCGCAGACTACCGCGGTTTGAAGGTAAGTGATGTGACTGCCCTGAGGAAGTCGCTGAGAGGAGCCACTGTTGATTTTAAGGTGATAAAGAACACACTGGCAAGAATCGCTGTAAAAGGCACAGACGGCGAATCCCTTAACAATTTCTTTGAGGGCACTACAGCGGTTGCATTTTCTTATGGCGACCCTGTTATGGCAGCAAAGGTGCTGAGCCAGTTTGCCAGTGAGCAGTCCAATTTTAAACTGAAGGCAGGGCTGCTAGGGAACAGGGTTATCGATGTCAGTGTGATAAGGTCGTTGTCAGAACTGCCTTCCAGGGAAATCCTTCTTGGCAAACTTGTTGGACTAATGAGTTCAGCAGGTGCAGGTAGATTGGTCAATGTGCTCTGCGGTGTGCCAAGGAAGTTTGTATATACCCTTGATGCAATAAAGGCAAAGAAGGGTAATTAAGAATTACGAATTAAGAATTACGGATTGATAATCCATAATTTAAAACTTTTAATTAACATAAGGAGGACTTTAAGATGGCTAATGTTTCAAGGGAAGATGTAATAAAATATATTGAAGGTATGACAGTGCTTGAACTTGCAGAACTCGTGAAGGAGTTAGAGAACAAGTTCGGCGTTACAGCGGCTGCACCGGTTGCAGTTGCTGCGACTGCAGCAGCAGGCGGTGCCGCACAGGCTGCCCCTCAGGAAGAGAAGACAGAGTTTACAGTAGTTCTCAAGTCAGCAGGCGCTGACAAGATTAAGGTAATAAAAGAAGTAAGGGCAATAACAGGGCTCGGTCTCAAAGAGGCAAAGGACCTTGTTGAAGGGGCGCCAAAGACCCTTAAAGAAGGGATATCAAAGGCTGATGTAGAAAATATTAAGAAGCAGCTTGTTGCCGTAGGTGCAGAAGTAGAGGTTAGGTAAATTACAGTATCATAGGCTGCAGGTGACAGGGTATCCTGTTGCCTGTAGCCTTGATTTTTAATGGAGACAGACAAATGGCACATTCTTTAACAAATAGTGCAGTCTTGAGAAAGAGTTTTTCCAGAATCAAGAAGGTAGCAGACATACCAAACCTTATTGAGATACAGAAGGAGTCTTTTGAACAGTTCCTGCAGGTAGATGTGAAGCCTAAAGACAGGAAGGATGTCGGACTCCATGCTGTTTTCAAGAGCGTTTTTCCGATAAAAGATTTCAGTGGCAAATCTTCTCTGGAATTTGTGAATTATACTTTTGAGGAACCTAAATACACAGTAGATGAGTGCCGCCAGAGGGGGATGACATTTGCCGCTCCCATAAAAATTACTGTAAGGCTGATTGTATGGGATAAGGACAATGAAACAGGTGTGCAGAGCATAAGGGATATAAAGGAACAAGAAGTATATTTCGGTGAAATCCCGCTTATGAGCGAGAGTGGGACATTCATTATTAACGGTACAGAGCGCGTTATAGTGAGTCAGCTGCACCGTTCACCCGGTATATTTTTTCAATCTGATAAGGGCAAAGGATATCTGAGCGGTAAACTCCAGTATACTGCAAGGATAATACCTTATCGCGGTTCATGGCTTGATTTCGAGTTTGACCAGAAAGACTGGCTGTATGTGCGTATTGACAAGCGCCGCAAGATGCTGGTTACTGTCTTGTTAAAGGCTCTCGGGTTTTCAGAAGAGGAACTCTTAAACTATTTCTACCCAAGCGAAGAGATAACACTGGATGATAAGGGGATACTCAAGACCGTTAAGCCCGAGCACCTTGTCGGACAGAAGACAAGCAAGGATATAAAAGACCCGAAGACAGGCGAAGTAATTGTAAAGAAGGACAGGAAATTAAGTAAACTCATAATCAGAAAACTTGTAGCAGCGGGTATAAGACATATACCTGCTACAACAGATGAAATAATCGGAAAGATAGTATCTAGGGATGTCGTTGACCCTGTTACAGGTGAAGTCATACTGGAATGCAATCAAACTGTTACATCTGAAAAGTTTGAAGAGATAAATAAGAGGGGCATAAAGAAGTTTGAACTCCTTTTTATTGATGCTATCGGACCCTCTTTGAGGGAGACGCTTATAAATGACAGGATAGGTAATGAAGGGGCAAGACCTATAGAGGAGTACAGGAAGTCACATCCAGACAACCTTACAACTAATATAACATTCAATGCAAGGATAGAGATATGCAGGAGGCTTAGACCTGGTGAGCCGCCTACGATCGATATTGCCAATAAACACTTCCACAACCTGTTTTTCTCTCCGGAAAGATACGACCTTTCAAAAGTCGGCAGACTCAAGGTAAACAGAAAGTTTGGTTTTGATGTCCCCCTTGAGCACACCACACTGCGGAAAGAAGATATACTTGCTGCAGTCAGATATCTGATAGGTTTGAAAAACGGACAGGGTGTTGTTGACGACATAGACCATCTTGGCAACAGGAGGGTAAGGTGTGTCGGTGAACTCCTTGAAAACCAGTACAGGATAGGACTTCTGAGGATGGAGAGGGCGATAAAGGAGAGGATGAGCCTTGGTGATATAGAGACTATGATGCCGCATGACCTGATAAACTCTAAGCCGGTTTCAGCGGTAGTGAAAGAGTTTTTTGGTTCAAGCCAGTTATCGCAATTCATGGACCAGACAAACCCGCTTTCTGAGATTACGCATAAAAGGAGACTCTCTGCGCTCGGGCCGGGAGGACTTACAAGGGAAAGGGCTGGTTTTGAGGTCAGAGATGTTCATGCAACGCATTACGGCAGGATATGTCCTATAGAGACACCTGAAGGTCCAAATATCGGGCTTATAGTTTCTCTTTCCACATATGCAAGGGTAAATGAATTCGGTTTTATAGAGACACCTTACAGGGAAGCGGTAAACGGCAGGGTCACAGACAGGATAAAGTACCTCTCTGCCATTGACGAGGAAGACTATGTTATAGCGCAGGCGAATGCCTTGATAGATAAGGACGGCAAGTTCACTACAGAGTTCGTCTCTGCAAGGAAGGCAGGGGACTTTATTATGGCAAAACCCGAAGATATAACCCTTATGGATGTCTCTCCTAACCAGATGGTAAGCGTTGCCGCATCCCTTGTCCCGTTCCTTGAGAACGATGACGCCAACAGGGCGCTTATGGGGTCGAATATGCAGAGACAGGCTGTCCCACTTGTATGTTCGGAATCGCCCCTGATAGGGACAGGGATGGAGTCTATAGTTGCAAGGGATTCAGGTGTCATTGTATCTGCTAAAAGGAGCGGTGTTGTTGAGAGTGTAGATGCATCAAGGATAATGATTAAAAATGATGAAGATGGCTTGGTTGATACCTACAACCTTTTTAAGTTCAGGAGGTCAAATCAGAATACATGTATAAACCAGAAACCTATTGTGTGTGTCGGACAGAAGGTGAACAAGGGAGATGTAATTGCAGACGGCACTTCTACAGACAACGGTGAACTTGCACTCGGCAGGAATGTCCTTGTTGCGTTCATGCCGTGGGGCGGTTATAACTTTGAAGACTCTATACTTATAAGCGAGAGACTTCTGAAAGAGGATGTATTTACATCTGTTCATATTGAGGAGTTTGAGATAGTCGCCAGAGATATAAAGATGGGCAAGGAGGAGATAACAAGGGATATCCCGAATGTCGGTGAAGAGGCGCTCAGAAACCTTGATGAAAGCGGTATCATTAGGATAGGTGCAGAGGTAATGCCAGGGGATATACTTGTCGGCAAGGTAACGCCCAAGGGTGAGACGCAGCTGTCGCCTGAGGAAAAACTGCTCCGTGCCATCTTCGGTGAGAAGGCAGAGGATGTTAAGGATACATCTCTCAAGGTTCCGCCGGGTATAGAAGGGATAGTTATAGACGCCAAGGTGTTTTTAAGGAAAGGTGCGGACAAGGACGAGAGGACAAAATCGATAGAAGACGAAGAGATTGCAAGGCTTTTGAAAGACCATAATGATGAGATTACGATTGTAAAGAACAATGCGCATAAGAAGATAAAAAAACTCCTGCTCGGCAAAAAGTCAGGTGTAAAGCTAACGGACAGGAAGGGGAATGTCTTAATTGCAAAGGGTAAGGTAATAACAGGTGATGTCCTGACAGATATTCATGCAGAAAAATGGCGCGATATATCTACAGGCGACGAGGGTGTGGATGAAGAAGTAAAAACTATTATTGATAACTTAAACGAGCAGACAGACCTTATTAAGGTTGTATTTGATGAAAGGGTAAACAGGCTGAAAAGAGGGGATGAACTCCCGCCCGGTGTCATAAAGATGGTAAAGGTCTATGTGGCAATGAAGAGAAAGGTAGCAGTCGGAGATAAGGTGGCGGGGAGGCACGGGAATAAAGGTGTCATATCAAGGATACTGCCTGATGAGGATATGCCGTACCTTCCGGATGGCACACCTGTTGATATGGTACTGAACCCGCTCGGCGTCCCGTCGAGGATGAATGTAGGACAGATACTGGAAGCGCATCTTGGCTGGGCAGCCAGGGAACTCGGCATACAGATAGATAAATATTTAAAGACCAATTACAGCCCCAATGCACTAAGGGAAAAGCTCAAGAAGACTTATGGTTCCCCTGAAATATCACGGTTTTTAAATGAATTGTCGGACAAAGAGGTGTTTGAGGTTGCAAGGAAAACAAAGAACGGTATATACATGGCAAGTCCTGTATTTGACGGGGCAACAGAAGAAGATATAAAAAATAATCTTGACAAGGCAGGGCTTAGGAGCAGCGGCAAGACAGTACTTTATGACGGGAGGACAGGGGAGCCGTTTGACCACGAGGTTACTGTTGGTGTGATGTATATGCTGAAACTCCATCACCTTGTGGATGACAAGATACATGCCAGAAGCACAGGACCTTATTCTCTGGTGACCCAGCAGCCCCTTGGCGGCAAGGCACAGTTCGGCGGACAGAGGCTGGGAGAGATGGAGGTTTGGGCACTGGAGGCATATGGTGCAGCATATACACTCCAGGAGTTCCTTACTGTAAAGTCTGACGATGTCCCCGGCAGGACAAGGATATATGAGGCGATCGTAAAAGGGAATTACGGTATTGAGTCAGGACTCCCGGAATCGTTTAATGTATTGATAAAAGAACTTCAGAGTTTGTGTTTAAATGTTGATCTTCTGGAAGAAGGCATTGAGGAATAATAGGAGGCTGCCGTGCAAAGATTAGTGGCACTTTTTGATAAACAAAACAGGTCTATGGATTTTGACAAGATAAGGATATCCCTAGCCTCCCCTGAGAAGATAAGGGAATGGTCGCATGGTGAAGTAAAAAAGCCTGAGACCATAAATTACAGGACATTCAAGCCTGAGAGGGATGGTCTTTTCTGTGCGAGGATATTCGGTCCTGTAAAGGACTTTGAGTGCAACTGCGGTAAGTACAAGAGGATGAAGCACAGGGGTATTACCTGCGAGAAGTGCGGTGTTGAGGTTATACCGTCAAAGGTCAGGAGAGAGAGGCTTGGGCATATAGAACTTGCCATACCTGTAGCGCACATATGGTTTTTAAGGAGCCTTCCGAGCAGGATAGGACTTGTACTTGATACGACGCTCAAGGAACTAGAAAAAGTCCTCTACTATGAAAGTTATATTATTATAGACCCTAAGGATTCTGAATTGAAACCAAAGGAACTTCTGAGCGAAGACAAGCATCAGAAGGCAGTGGAGAAGTATGGACATAACGGCTTTGTTGCAGGTATGGGTGCAGAGGCAATCCATGAACTCCTCAGGAGGATAAACCTTGATGAACTCTCTGCCAGGCTCAGAGAAGATACAAGGAAGACAGCATCTGATGCTAAGAAAAAAAAGATTGCAAAGAGGCTGAAGGTGGTTGATGCATTCCGCTTATCAGGCAACAGGCCGGAATGGATGATTTTGAATGTAATACCGGTCCTGCCGCCTGATTTAAGACCGCTGGTCCCGCTTGACGGCGGCAGATTTGCAACATCTGATTTAAACGACCTTTACAGGAGGGTCATAAATAGGAACAACCGTTTGAAGAGGTTAATGGAGTTAAATGCCCCTGATATCATCGTGAAAAATGAAAAGAGGATGCTGCAGGAGGCTGTTGATGCACTCTTTGACAACGGGAGAAGAGGCAGGGTCGTTACAGGACAGAACAAGAGGTCGTTAAAGTCATTAAGCGATATGATAAAGGGGAAGGGCGGCAGGTTCAGGCAGAACTTGCTTGGCAAGAGGGTTGACTATTCAGGGAGGTCCGTCATAGTGGTGGGTCCTGACCTTAAACTGCACCAGTGCGGTCTCCCAAAAAAGATGGCATTAGAACTCTACAAGCCGTTCATCTACAATAAACTTGAGCAGAAGGGTTATGCAACCACTATAAAGGCTGCTAAGAAAATGGTAGAAAAGGAAAAGTCAGAGGTTTGGGATGTCCTAGACGAAGTTATAAAAGAGCACCCTGTACTTTTAAACAGGGCGCCAACATTACACCGTCTGGGTATCCAGGCATTCGAGCCGATCCTGATAGAAGGGAAGGCAATACAACTCCATCCCCTTGTCTGTACGGCATTCAATGCTGACTTCGATGGCGACCAGATGGCTGTCCATGTGCCTCTCTCAGTAGAGGCACAGGCAGAGGCAAGGGTTTTGATGATGTCAACAAATAATATACTCTCCCCTGCACATGGGAAACCCATTATTATACCGACTCAGGATATAGTGCTGGGGCTTTATTACCTCACGAGGGAGAGGTATGGCGCCAAAGGTGAGGGGAGGGTGTTTTCATCCCCTGAAGAGGTAAGGGTTGTTTATGATGCCGGTGACATCGACCTCCAGACTGTGATAGAGGTAAAAATAGACGGTGAAATGAAGTCAACCACGGTAGGCAGGATTATACTGAGAGAAATAGTCCCTGATGAGATTCCGTTCGATGTAATTAACAGGGTCATGGATAAAAAGCATCTGGCAAACCTTGTGGACATCTGCTACAGGGCAGCGGGTGATAAAAAGACCGTAATACTTGCAGACAGGTTAAAGAACATGGGCTTCTGGTATGCAACCAAGGCAGGGATATCGATAGGGATTGATGATATGAAAGTACCTGCAAAAAAGAGTGAACTGCTTAATAAGGCAGAAAAAGAGGTACAGGAGGTACAGAGGCAGTATAATGAGGGTCTCATAACAGACGGCGAGCGGTATAACAAGGTTATAGACATCTGGGCACGGGCAACCGAAGAGGTCGCAGACGAGATGCTCAAGGAACTGGGGAGTGAAACGGTTGTGGATGAAAAAGGGAAAGAGAAGAAGACCCTGAGTTATAACCCGATATTTATGATGGCAGATTCCGGTGCAAGGGGCAGCGCCCAGCAGATAAGACAGCTGGCAGGTATGAGAGGCCTGATGGCAAAACCTTCAGGAGAGATCATAGAGACACCTATAACTGCAAACTTCAGGGAGGGTTTGACAGTCCTCCAGTATTTTATATCAACCCACGGTGCAAGAAAGGGTCTTGCTGACACTGCCTTAAAGACAGCGAATTCAGGTTATCTCACAAGGAGACTGGTTGACGTGGCACAGGATGTCATAATAACCGAGGACGACTGCGGCGCACTCGACGGCATATACATGTCTTCACTTGTTGAGGGCGGTGAGATAATAGAGGCGATCGGCGAGAGGATACTGGGCAGGGTGGCACTTGAAGATGTTGTTGAACCGTTCACAGGCGAGGTTATAGTGGAGGCGAACCAGGAGATTAATGAAGACCTTGTTAAAAAGATAGAGGATGCAGGGATTGACAGGATAAAGATACGTTCAGTTCTTACATGCAGGTCAAAGAGAGGCATTTGCAGCAGGTGTTACGGCAGAGACCTTGCGAGGGGAAAACTGTCCGACCTGGGAGAGGCAGTAGGGGTAATTGCAGCCCAGTCCATTGGCGAACCAGGGACCCAGTTGACCATGAGGACATTCCATATCGGCGGTACAGCAAGCAGGATGGTGGCTCAGACTACAATAGATGCAAGGCATGAAGGCATTATAAAATTCTACGACCTTAATCTTGCTGTCAATTCAAAAGGCGATACCATAATAATGAACAGGCGCGGTGAGATTACTGTCCTTGATGAACAGGGCAGGGAGAGAGAAAAAAACCCTGTAATATATGGTGCAAAACTTAAGGTTAAAGAAGGACACAGGGTAAAGGCTGGCAGTGTCCTGGCAGAGTGGGACCCGTATACAATACCAATAATTGCAGAGGCATCAGGAAGGGTTAAGTTTGGTGACATAGAAGAGGGTAAGACGATGAGGGAACAGGTTGACGAGGTTACAGGTCTCTCAAGCAAGGTAATAACAGGCTATAAAGAGGGTGATTTCAGACCAAGGGTGTCCATAAAAGACGCCGGTGGCAAGACACTGAAGGTGCAGGGTACAAAAAATGCAGAGGCAAGGTATCTCCTTCCGGTCGGGGCGATTATAATGGTTATGGAAGGTGATGAAATCAAGGCAGGCGATATAATCGCGAAGATCCCGAGAGAGACAACAAAAACAAAGGATATCACAGGTGGTCTGCCAAGGGTCGCAGAACTGTTTGAGGCGAGGAAACCAAAGGAATATGCTGTAATAAGCGAAATTGACGGTATTGTATCTTTTGGTAAGGACACAAAAGGCAAGAGGAAGGTTATAATCAGCCCTGATGTCGGCGAGCCCAGAGAGTATCTTATCCCCAAGGGCAAACACATCAGTGTACGCGAGGGGGACAGGGTTAAGGCAGGTGAGCCTTTAATGGACGGCTCAGCAAACCCGCATGACATACTCAGCGTTCTTGGCGCTAAGGAACTGGCAAAGTATCTGGTCGACGAGGTGCAGGAGGTTTACAGGCTTCAGGGTGTTAAAATAAATGACAAGCACATTGAGGTTATAGTCAGGCAGATGTTGAGAAAGGTCAGGATTAATGACCCTGGTGATACCAGTCTGCTTGTGGGTGAGCAGGTTGATAAGAGTGTGTTTGAGGGTGAGAATGAAAAGGTTATTGCAAAGAAGGGTGCAAAGCCTGCGGTTGCAGAGCCGCTTCTGCAGGGTATAACAAAGGCATCTCTCTCTACAGAGAGTTTCATATCCGCTGCATCGTTCCAGGAAACCACAAAGGTACTAACAGAGGCAAGTATATGCGGCAAGATAGACTATCTGAGAGGGTTAAAGGAGAATGTCATAATGGGCAGACTCATCCCTGCAGGTACAGGGTTCCCGAAGTATAAAAAAGTTAATATAATGCATGAAGAAGTATTGCAGGAGAAAGAAATGTTGTCCGAAGAGGCAAAAACTGCTTGACAAGTATTATACGAGTTGCTAGATTAAAATAATTTATTTCTGCTGAAATTTATAAAAGGAAGGATAAAGACAGATGCCGACGGTAAATCAACTTGTAAGGAAGGGGAGACAGAAGATAAAGCACAAGACAGCATCTCCTGCGCTTAAGGAATGCCCCCAGAAAAGGGGTGTGTGCACAAGGGTTTATACAACCACACCCAAAAAGCCAAACTCTGCTCTCAGAAAGGTTGCAAGGGTGAGGCTTACAAACGGTATGGAGGTTACATCCTACATACCTGGTATTGGTCACAACCTTCAGGAGCATTCTGTTGTTTTAATCCGCGGCGGCAGGGTAAAGGACCTGCCTGGCGTCAGATATCACATAGTAAGGGGGACACTTGACTCAGTAGGTGTCCAGAACAGGAAGAAGAGCCGTTCCAAATACGGAGCGAAGAGGCCTAAGTAAATTGTAAATTGAAGATTGGAAATTGCAAAATGTTTATAAAATTTAAAATCTAAAATTTACAATTTCCATTTTACAATGGAGCGAAGCGACAGGGAGGTTTTTTAATGTCAAGGAAAGGGAAAACCCCTAAAAGGGATGTACTCCCGGACCCGAAGTATAATGATAAACTTATTACAAAGTTTATTAACGGGATAATGAGGGAAGGCAAAAAGAGTCTAGCTGAATCGATACTGTATAAGTCTCTTGACAGGATAAAGGAAAAGATAAAAGATGACCCGCTGAAGGTCTTCAAGAAGGCTATTGATAATACAAGGCCTGTGATAGAAGTAAGGTCAAGAAGGGTTGGGGGCGCTACATACCAGGTGCCTGTTGAGGTAAGGGCAGACAGGAGATTGGCGCTTGCCATAAGATGGCTGACATCGTATGCAGCAATGAGGGGTGAAAAGTCGATAGTAGATAAACTTGCAGGTGAAATCATGGACGCTGCCAGCAATAAAGGCGGTGCGGTTAAGAAAAGAGAAGATGTCCACAAGATGGCTGAGGCAAACAAGGCATTTGCGCATTACAGGTGGTAATAAATAAAACCGTTATCCGTGCCTGAGAATCATAAACGGATTATACGGTCAAGGGTTTTTGGTGAATGGTGAAATGACACTGTCTGCCAAAATTTTAAAAGAGGAAAAAGGTTTTTTTACCGGAGGATTAAATACAGTGGCAAGGGCATTACCGTTAGAAAGAACAAGAAATATAGGTATAATGGCTCATATAGATGCAGGGAAGACAACAACAACAGAGAGGATTCTCTATTATACAGGTGTTTCTTACAAGATAGGCGAGGTGCATGATGGTACAGCAGTTATGGACTGGATGCCTCAGGAGCAGGAAAGGGGTATTACAATCACATCTGCTGCGACCACTTGCTTTTGGAATGATCACCGCATAAATATAATTGATACACCCGGGCATGTGGATTTTACAATAGAGGTTGAAAGGTCGCTCAGGGTACTTGACGGTGCGGTTGCTGTTTTTTGTGCTGTTGGAGGTGTTGAGCCTCAATCAGAGACCGTATGGAGACAGGCTGATAAATATCATGTGCCAAGGATTGCTTTTGTAAACAAGATGGACAGGATGGGCGCTGATTATCCAAGGGTTATAAGTATGATGGTGGATAGACTCCGCACAAAACCTGCTGTACTGCAGATTCCTGTTGGTGTTGAGGATAGTTTTAGGGGTGTAGTTGACCTTGTGAATATGAATGCACTTATTTGGGGTGAATCTGCACTTGGTGCAAAATATCATATAGAAGATATCCCTGCGGATATGAAGGAACTTGCTCGGGAATACAGGGAAAAACTTATAGAGGCAGCAGCAGATTTTGATGAATCATTGATGGAGAAATATCTCGGCGGAGAAAAGATTGGGGTACAGGAAATAAAATCTGCTATCAGAAAAGGGACAATCTCCATGGGGATAATCCCTGTTTTATGCGGTGCATCATTTAAGAATAAGGGTGTTCAGCCGATGCTGGATGCTGTTGTAGATTATCTGCCTTCTCCTCTGGACATACCTCCGATAAATGGCATTAATCCAGATACGAAAAAGGAAGAGACAAGGGAGACAAATGATAATGAACCTTTTTCAGCTATTGCATTTAAGATAATGACAGACCCGTTTGTCGGGCATCTGACATTTTTCAGGGTATATTCAGGGACACTTTCTTCTGGTTCTTATGTGTATAATGCGACAAAGGGACATAAGGAGAGGATAGGAAGGCTCCTCAAGATGCATGCTAACAAAAGGGAAGATATAAAAGAGGTATATGCAGGTGATATAGCAGCCGCAGTCGGACTCAAAAATACAATAACAGGCGATACATTGTGCGATAATAACAAGCCTATACTCCTTGAGTCAATGGAATTTCCTGAACCAGTTATGAGTATCGCGATAGAGCCGAAGACAAAGGATGATCAGGAAAAACTTGGCATATCTTTGCAGAAACTTGCGGTAGAAGACCCTTCGTTCAGAGTCAAGACAGATGAAGAGACAGGACAGACTATTATATCAGGCATGGGCGAACTGCATCTTGAGATCATAGTTGACAGACTTTTAAGGGAATTTAAGGTAGAGGCAAATGTTGGTAAGCCGCAAGTCGCATACAAAGAGACAATAACCAAAAAGGTTGAGACAGAGGGCAAATATATTCGTCAGACAGGCGGCAGAGGGCAGTATGGTCATGTCTGGATTACTGTTGAACCACAGGAACCCGGTAAGGGTTTTGAATTTGAAAATAATATTGTCGGCGGTACAGTTCCAAGGGAATATATACCTGCTGTTGAAAAGGGCATAAAGGAGGCGCTGGATACAGGTGTCCTTGCAGGTTATCCGGTTGTGGATATTAAGGTTTCGCTCCTTGACGGTTCATATCATGATGTTGACTCATCTGAGATGGCATTCAAGATAGCAGGGTCAATGGCTTTTAAGGATGGGTGCAAAAAGGCTGTCCCCATATTGCTTGAACCGATAATGGATGTGGAGGTTGTTGTGCCAGAGCAGTTTATGGGTGACGTAATAGGTAATTTGAGTTCAAGGAGAGGCAGGATTATGGGCATGGACAGCCGTGGCGGATTCCATGTCGTTCAGTCAAAGGTGCCTCTGGCAAATATGTTCGGGTATTCAACTGACCTGCGTTCAGCAACACAGGGAAGGGCGACATTTACAATGCAGTTCTCTCATTATGAGCAGGCACCAGCATCAATTACTGAGGAGATAGTGGCGAAGGTGCAGGGGAAATAAAAGAAGCCGTTATACGTGTGCGTTATACGTGAGCGTGAAAAAACAAAATCTTTTACGTATAACGCATCACGCACACGCATCACGGTATTTTGAAGGAGGACAATATGAGCAAGGCTAAATTTGACAGGACAAAGCCGCATATTAACATTGGTACCATAGGGCATGTTGATCATGGGAAGACCAGTTTAA
>MGPS01000056.1:22023-22497 GCA_001797495.1 Deltaproteobacteria bacterium GWC2_42_11 | reverse complement strand
TCAGGATACCCCGCCTCAGCCTCCAAGACCTGCATCAGACTTTGAACTAATAAAACATAGTAACGATACAACTGTTGGTGAAGGAGGAGGTTCGCAAGAGGGTGATGAATTATTATTAGCAGGCGGAGGGGGAATTTTTGGATTTTCAGAGGAAGGGGGAGGGTTTGAATTCCCATCGCCTGAAAGTGGAGAAATTGTTATAATTCCTGTTACTGAAGGAACAGGCGGAGGTGAAGAAGGCGGAGGTGAAGAAGTTGCATTCGCAGGGATTATGTATCCTAGCGGCGATTCCTACCCTGAATATTGTTTCTATAACTGCGGCAACTTCCTGTCTCTACCGTGGGATCTTCCGGATGAACTTACATCAGACGGCTCTATGGATGGTGTAATAATTGGAGCAGGCGCTCTCTGGAGCGGTTCTCCTGTCCCATTTGCTGCTGCAGGCACATACAGTAATCCAAGTAATAGACCTCT
>MGPS01000056.1:21795-21948 GCA_001797495.1 Deltaproteobacteria bacterium GWC2_42_11 | reverse complement strand
CTCATTAGTATTTATATAAGACCTGATGCAGGAAGCCCGACAGGATGGACATCAGGCTATTTAAGTTCTATAGATATGTTCGGCATCTTTGCTCCATCAATAAACTCATGGGGCGCAGCAGGAAGCATTTCAGCATTTGATATGGGTTCAACC
>MGPS01000056.1:19833-21640 GCA_001797495.1 Deltaproteobacteria bacterium GWC2_42_11 | reverse complement strand
CCAAAGCGCAGGCACATATTCAGACACACCCCCTTCAAACTGGACAGCAGCAGTAGGCGGCACAGATTATGACAACTATGGTTATTTCTATGGCTACACGCTTGGAACTGTATCAGGCACAGACTGGTCAAATAACAGACTTGCAGGCACAGTAAGCGGCTGGTTCATTCGTACTAACTATATGGCAAACTTTTCAGGCGAAACACTTGGAACATACGATGCCTCTGGATATTGGCAGGCGCTTTCACTCGGCGCATACACAGAAAGACCCCTTGCCTGGGGCGGATGGTGGAATTCTGACAGCCTCTATTATAATGATGGTGGATATATAGACTGGGCAGGAGATGAGTATGGCTTATTCGGTCTTGCATTACGACCCGATGGTAATTACGACCTCCTTGCCATTGGTGAATATTATGATTATGGTTATGGAGAGGAGGGCTATGGAGGACCATACATCTGGACCTCGCCTATCTACGGAGATGATTTCAGTGAAGGATTCATTCAAGGATATACAGGCGGCATCTGGAGAGGCAGTTCAGGTTCTGGCACAATGGATGGCTATGCAGCAGCAGTCTATGTATCTGCGAATGGAAATGCAGGACTTCTCTTTGGCAATGTAACAGGGAATTTTTATGATATGTTTGGTAGTGGTGATGGAATGTGGGTGGTTCAAAGCAATACAGATGGTCTGACAAATCTTGACATGACAGCATATCTGCCTCCGAGTTTTAATGTTTCAGAGGCATTGACATATCAGGATGAGTTTAATGCCGTTCTTTCAGGAGGTTTTGACGGAGGCGGCGACTGGACTATCTACGGCGCGGGCTATGATAACAATACCATGTCCATCGTATATTATGATTATGATGCAGGAAATTACAGAAGCCTTCCATTTGGAATCTACAGCCTGAAGATGGGATACAGCAACTACTACGTAGGCAAACCAGCAGGTGATGTCACATGGAATGCAAAGATAGGCGCTGACGGTTATTTTGGGTACAACTCAGAGGATTACGGCTATTGGCTTGCAAATATAGACGGAACATGGGATGAGCAGGGTTACGGGTATGGAACAATAAGCGGAAACCTGAGCGGCAGATACATCACCTATACCCAAATGGGAACAATTGCAGGTCCGTTCTACGGGCTTTATACAGGTACAGATTCAGGCACATGGGTAGGCACGAGCGTTGGCATATATTTAGGCACATCCCTTGCATGGAGCGGGGATCTCTACGGAGGTTATTACTACTATGATTTAGAGAACGACTATCTGGACTATAATGGATACATCAATGGTATTTTCGGCGCAACAGAGTCGCCTTTCGCAACCCCGGGCACATCTGTCACCTTTAATCTTATGGGACAGACATCTTCCTATGTCATCACATGGTGGAATTCTATTGAAGGCAGTGATTATGTTGACACAGCAAGCCACTGGTATGGATGGACAGGCGGCATTACAAGGCCGGACAACACCATGGCAGGCATGCTCAAGGCGCTTTATATTGACGCAAACGGCAATGCAGGAATACTTACAGGCGATTTTTTAGGAGCGCATTACCCGAACATTAATATGTGGGATGCGCAAGGCACACTCACAGCAAATCAGAAGGTAGCCGCAGGCGTGTATGACCCTGCATATTACTGGAACTATGTAGCCTACAGTTATCCTGAGGGACTTGGAGCAGGCACATTTGCAGGCGGCGGGACTTTGTATCTCGGCGAGTATCTACAGTGGATATACTCTGATGAAACCGCCACATACTGGTTTGTGAATCCAATTACCGGCAATGACGAGCCG
>MGPS01000056.1:0-19824 GCA_001797495.1 Deltaproteobacteria bacterium GWC2_42_11 | reverse complement strand
TATAAATTAGAACTTGGCGGATACCATGACAGCCTTGCCAGCCAGACAACATTTTCAATGGACATCGGCGGTTATGGCTGGAAAGGCTGGTGGACTGAAAATACTGACTATTGGCTCGCCAATATTTCAGGCAACTGGAACGCTGACCAGACAATTGACGGCACAGTTACAGGCAGATACTTAACCCCCTACGCCCTCGGCACAATCACAGGAAACATGCTTGGCAGTTATGATACCGATTACCTTGGCACATGGGAAGCCGTGGCAATGGGCGAATTTACAGAACAGCCCCTTGCCTGGAGCGGAGAAATAGACTACGACTACAACGACAATGGTCTTTATAACAATGAAGATGGGATATTGGGTGTTGGAGATACTTATGGCGGACTTGTTGGCGGGACTGCATCCCCATGGTCAGGAACTACATCTTTGACTCTTATGGGACCATATAATGATTTTAATTATAATTATGTCCCGTATCTCTGGAATGCCCCTATATATAGTTATAATCAGAATAACTATACCTATACCACTTATGACAACGGCGCATTCTGGGGACTTACAGGCGGCGTGTGGAAACAAGACAGGACAATTGATGCAAGTGTTTACAGCCTTTACATAGACCCTTCCGGCAATGCAGGCATCCTTAAAGGCAGTCTCCTAGGCGGATATTATCCTGAACTTAATATGTTTGAGGCATACGGGCCATGGACGCCGACAGTACTGGCAACCGGCCTCGATCCCACAACTTTAGGGTCTCTAACATATTTCCCTGATATTTACTTTGATAGTTATAATAGTTCAACATCCGGCACCGGGGCATTTACCGCCGGAGGTTCAATAGATGGATACAATGCCCTCGGAACGAAATATTCCATACCCGGCGAGGACTGGGGTATATGGCAGACACTAACAGAAGGGGACTATTCAGGAGACTCATCGGATACATGGAATCTTTCGCTGGAGCATGTTGACTACTCAAACAACTTCATCGTAGGCACGCAGACAGACGGCGCCCAGTGGTCAAACGGCATTCTTGCCGGCACAACCTACGGCTACGGCGCGGATATTACAAGCACGCCAATGACATGGATAAGCGTGGGCGAGACCATCGGCACATTTGACGCCAATTCCCTCACATGGCAGGCTGTTCAGACAGGGGCATGGTTAGATACAAACAAATTCCTCGCCATGACGCAGACACCTGAAGGTCAGGCAGCGCTTACCGCGCTTAATATTCCATTTGCAGAGGTGGGGAGGGCGGACCTTTCAGGGAGTGGCACGATGGGCAGCGCGCCTATAAATGTTTATATGAACAATACAACATTCTTTGCGTATTCAAACGGCGCTGCGCCAAAAATCTGGGCAACAAATAATATTACAGGAGATTACGGATGCTCTGCCTGCGGCTCAACTACTGTCGGTTTGACCAGCACCAGCGGTGGAACCCTTAACGCAAACTTCAATGTCCAGACCTTTGATACATCTACCCAAAAATGGATGGCAACGGTTGATGGCAGCGGAACTCTGAGCGGCGGTTCTTATAACGGCTCTACCACTTTCAACGGCGCAGCCGCAGGCACAAACACAGGCATTGGCGGCACCTTCTCAGGCACAGCCGCAGGCGTGGCAAAGTAATTCCGTAGCGTCGCCCTTTACGGGCGACGGTTTTACGCTGCCGACTGGTTTTACGCCCCCGATAAACGGGGGCGCTACGATTGATGCAACAAACCCGTAGCGTCGGGGTTTATCCCCGACGAAAATCTATGGCGCCAAAAACCGTTCAACCAGACGAAAATAGGGACAGCGACCATTTTTATGTTGACTCTAATCAGGGAAAATAAAATAAAACGGTCGCTGTCCCTATTTTCCCTGAATGCTTTTATCAGGGGCTTTATGCCTGCGTAATAACGCACCCATAAAGGGTGCAGCTACCATTTAGTAATAATGCAACCGTAAAGAGCCTGCCCCGAACTTGTTTCGGGGTTGCGGCTATCATTCCAACCCCACAGCCGCAGGCGTGGCCAAGCAGGGCAGTGTCAAAAAGTCAAAGTAAAAAGCGGTTGCCAAAACAACCGCTTTTTGTTATTTTGTTTATTAGTTAGGGTAATGCATGGAAGTTAGAGATATAATATGGGTGGATGCCTTTGTTGATAAAATCTGGCAAAAGCACCATGTAAAAACTGAAGAGGTGGAAGAAGTTCTTGAATCTTCTCCAAAGATTAGATTTATAGAGCAAGGGGATGTAAAAGGAGAGAACGTGTATGCTGCCCTGGGGCAGACAAAAGGCGGAAGATATTTGATAGTCTTTTTCATATTAAAAGAAAATAAGTATGCCCTTATAATCAGCGCAAGGGATATGAGCGGAAGGGAGAAAAAACTTTATGAAAAAAAGTAAAAGAGAACCGATACCAAAACATTTTAAATCCCCTGA
The DNA here is from genome assembly GCA_001797495.1 of Deltaproteobacteria bacterium GWC2_42_11. Lineage (GTDB taxonomy): Bacteria > Desulfobacterota > GWC2-55-46 > UBA9637 > GWC2-42-11 > GWC2-42-11. Next base: position 17,390 of record MGPS01000056.1, on the reverse strand, counting down.
GGATGCAGGAGATTTTTGGGATACTCATGACCTCGCAGATTATTGGGGTAAGACCAAAGAAACTGATTTACTTTTTAATTTGCGAAAAAAACGTTATTATATATCAATCTTGCCGGGGATAGAAAAAAGACTTGAACGGATTTCAGAAAAGCAAGGGGTTTCAATAGAAACTATTGTAAATGTGTGGCTGAAGGAGAAATTGCAAACTGCTTAAGATGCAAGAGGTGGTCAGCAATAGTCAGCGGCAGCGGAACATACAGCGGAACAGGCATATTGAACGGCTCTGCTGTTCAGTTCAACGGCACAGCAGAGGCGTGGCAAAATAACTGCACGAATAAATTCGTGCCTACAGTAGGCACGGTTTTAACCGTGCCTTGAACTTCTCCGGCACAGGGGCAGGCGTGGCAAAGTAGTATCACCCTCCCCTTAATCCCCTCCCGTCAAGGGAGGGGAAACTCTTTTTTTTCTCTCCATCATGGAGAGGCGCCACATCTTTCCCCTCTCCCCTTGCGGGAGAGGGTCGGTCACGTGAGAGGGATAGGCTACTTTTTTTGTAAAAAAGTTGCCTGTCCCTTTAGGAGCCCTAATGGAGGGGAATAATATCAAAAACAATTTTTATCTCCCCATCCCTTGTTGTATCAGACAACCACTATTTTATTGTCTTTGCTTGGCTCTTTTGATAGCATCAAAACATATTCATGGAGGATAGGATGGAAAAAATACTCTGTTTTTTGCTGTTCTTTTTATTATTTTCAGCATCTCCTGCAATATCTGCTGATTTAAAGATTGGGGTTGTGGATATTCAGAGGGTTATTGTTGAATCAAAGGCAGGTGAGGAGGCAAGGGCTCTGTTTGTAAAAGAGGTTGAGAGCAAGAAAACGATAGTTTCAGCAAAGGAAGAAACATTAAAGGCTCTTGAAAATGAATTAAAAACCACCAGCATAACACCGAAGCAAAGGGCGGAAAAAGAAGAAAGGCTTTCAAGGGAGGCAAAAGACCTCAAACGTTTGAAAGACGACCTTGAAGAGGAACTCAGAAGAAAAGACAATGAAATAAGGCAGAGACTTTTAAGGGACATAGTTGATATTGTGAAAAAGACTGCAGAAGAAGGCAAATATACGCTCATAATAGAAAAAAGGCAGGGCGCTGTTTATGCGCATGATTCAATTGATATAACATCTAAAGTGATTGAAAAATACAATAGTTTGAGGCAAAAAAAGTGATGTTAATTGGCAGCAGCCGCATATTAAAAAAGGAATTGATTTTTATTTTTTTAATTCTGACACTTCTTATAATATCCTGTGAAAAAAAAAGGCAGGATGCTGAAGTTATTGCAACAGTAAATGACGCCCATATCTTATTGAAAGATTTTCAAAAGGATGTCTCTGCCTATTCCAGGCATAACCCTTCGTTTAAAATCACCCCTGATGCATTAGAAGAATATTTGAAATCCATGATTGATAAAAAACTTATGATTCAGAAGGCTGTTGAAATGGGGCTGTCAGAAGATGAAAGGTTTGTGGAGACTATCAAAACATTCTGGGAGCAGACCCTTATAAGAGAACTGATAGATGCAAAAACAAAAGAGTGGGCTGACAGACTATTTGCAGCAGAGGATGAGATTAAGAAAGAGTACGAGAGGATGCAGTATGCGCCGACCATAAAGATTGTAAGGGTTAAGGAGAAGGATAAGGCTTTAATCGCAGCAGAGAAAATGAAGAAGGGCGAGATGGTTGACAACGAGATGGTCATAGGACCGCTTCTGAGCGAAGATGTTAAGACTGATGCACTTTATAATGTATTTGAAATGGATACAGGTGATTCAGGAGTATTTCAGGACAAAGAAGGATATATAGCAATATATGTGGTTAAAAAAGATAAGGTGTTAACCGCGCCGCTCAAAGATATATATAGTCAGATTAAATCAAATATAATAAACCGTAAAAGACAAAAGAAGATGGAAGAATGGCTGGATGAGGCAAGAAAATCGTCAAAAATCCAGATAAACACCCAACTTTTAAACAGGATTGCCAATGAATAACAAACCTCCATTCAGGAGAAGAAACTATTTTATAAAAAAAGGTTTTCAGATAGATTTCTCTGTCAGGTTCATTATCCTTATTGTTATAGAGGCATTACTGGCAGTAGTGCTTTTCATATACATGTCAAAAGGGACTGTAACGACAGGTTATATGGGCTCAGACCTGAAGGTTGCAAAGACATTTGACTTTTTCCTGCCCGGGCTTTTCCTCTCAAATATGATTGTATTGGGCATAACCGCAATTGCAGGGGTAGTCATTCTTATCTTCATGTCCCATAAGATAGCAGGACCGTTATACCGCTTTGAAAAGTCGCTTTCCGATATGAGCAGCGGAGACCTTACATACAGGTTCAAATTGCGGGAGGGCGACCAGTTGACAAGTCTGGCAGACAACATAAACGGGCTGAATGCCAATATGGACAGAAAGATGGGCGAGGTAAAATCAAGGACAAATGAAATCTCAAATTTGCTTGCCAAAATAGAATCTCTCGTATCATCTGACGCAAAACCAGGTGCAGAAATCGCCTGCCTTTTGAATGAGGTCTCCAAGAAGATGCTGGAATTAGAGGAGGCTGTAAATTATTTCAAGACTTCGGAAAAAAGAGAGACCCAGAAAACATAATCACCTCAATGCATATCTCACCGTTTTTTTGGCAGTTTTGTTTGTTGGTTTGTCAACCGATGAGCCAGATGCATGTGAGGGCTGGGCAAAAAGTAACGAAACCCAATTTGCTGTCATATGTTATTCTGACGAAAAAGACCTCCATAGTTTTACAAGGAGTATAAGCAAGAGTTTCTTTTCATTTGATAACCCTGAAAAATCATCAGCGCTGGTGAGCAGCAGGGTGGACAGTATAGCAGAAAGGGTAATCTCTATTTTAGATATGTACCCTCCTAATCTCCGTTTCTATATATACCTGTATCCTACTCGTAAGGAATATGAAAAGGCGTTTATGGGGATTGGCGCGCTGAATATATTTGAAAAGGTGCCTCTCTCACTTTATTTGCATAAAAATAAGGCAATATATGTTTCTCTTGAAAACATAACAGCCAATATATTTGCACATGAAGTGGCGCATGCTGTAATCAACTCTTACTTTCCTATCCCACCCCCTGCAGCCATGCAGGAAATACTCGCACAGTATGTAGATAAGCATCTCTGGGACAAGTAGCGACAGCAGCTAAAAATCTCCCCCCAAAAATAGACATTGATTTTTGGGGAAATCTGCAAGTTGGCTGCCAGACGAGGCAGCGGACAATTTTTGAGACGAGCCGTATGTTCACCGAGAGGGACAGGCTACTTTTTTTGTAAAAAAGTTGCCTGTCCCTTTAGGAGCCAGGTTTGTAAAATGGCGAGGTTTTTAATCGCTATTTTACGGCTCCCTAAAGGTTTTGACATCCATAGTGCGATGTGGTATTGGATTTTAAAGCATTGGAGAGATGACCGAGCGGCCGAAGGTGCGCGACTGGAAATCGTGTGTGCATCCAAAAGGTGTACCGAGGGTTCAAATCCCTCTCTCTCCGCCAGTTGAGTTAGGGAGTTTAGGAGTTGTAGAGTTTAGGAGTTGGAAAAGTCTTTAGTTTTTACTCCGAACTCTTAACTCATAAACTCATAACTGTAGTTAATTGTGGTTAGTATTGATAGCCGGGTCTTGCGCAGCGGTTAGGTTGCAAACCCCGCCAGGTCCGGAAGGAAGCAGCGGTAGTAACTCAAATCCGGGTGCCGCAAGGGTGCCTGGCTATCAATAGTAACCACAAAAGCAGTTTAAGGGTTAAGGGGATGAAGAGTTTAGGAGTTAAAATCTTATTGTTTTTTCTATCATCAAACTCCTTAACTCCACAACTCCTAAACTCATTAACTTAATAATTCTATGTCATATCTTGTCCTTGCAAGAAAGTGGAGACCTCAGGTTTTTGAGGATGTAATCGGGCAGAGGCATGTCACGCAGACCCTTCAGAACGCCATTTCCTCAAAAAGAGTGGCACATGCATATCTGTTTTCAGGTTCAAGGGGTGTCGGGAAGACTACAGTTGCCCGCATACTCGCAAAGGCATTGAACTGCGTAAAAGGGCCTGCTCCTGTCCCGTGTAATGAATGCGAGGTGTGCGCGGATATAACCGCCAGTTCTTCTATTGATGTGCTTGAGATAGACGGTGCATCTAACACAGGTGTTGAGAATATAAGGGAATTAAGGGAGACTATAAAATACCTGCCCTCAAAAGGCAGATACAGGATATACATAATAGATGAAGTGCATATGCTGTCAAACAACGCATTTAACGCACTCTTGAAGACACTGGAAGAACCCCCTGCACATGCTGTCTTTATATTTGCAACTACAGAGCCGCATAAGATACCTGATACAATACTATCGCGCTGCCAGAGATTTGATTTTAAGAGGATATCCCTTAAGGACATCCAGAATCAGATAAAACATATAGCCTCATCAGAGGGTATTGAAATAAATGACACTGCTGTATACCTCCTTGCAAGGGAGTCAGAGGGGAGTATGCGTGATTCGCAGGGACTCCTGGACCAAGTTGTTTCATTTTCAGGAAATAAGGTCGCTGAAAGGGATATTATTGATGCCCTCGGTATTATGGACAGGCAATTTCTGTTCCGGTTGACAGACGCTATTATCAGGAAGGATGATACAGCATGCCTGAATTTAATTGAAAATATATATAATTTCGGTTATGATTTCAAACGGTTCTGTCAGGACCTGCTCGAGCAGATAAGGAACCTTATTGTTGTAAAGACAGTTAAGGAGTCAAAAGACCTTCTTGATATACCCGATGCAGAAGTGGCGGAACTTCAGAAACTTGCAGAAGAAGTCTCTCTTTCCGACGTTCAGATAATGTTAAATATCCTCTACCGCAGTTATGAGGAGATTGCCAGATCAGCGATGCCGCGATTTGTCCTTGAGATGGCAATCCTCCGAATGACGCACATTGATAAATTCCAGTCGATTGACGAGATGATTAAAAGGCTGGAAGGTGTTGAAGGGGGTGCCGGGGAAAGGGATTTTGAGGCAGTAAAAAGAGGGGCGGATTTTTCAGGGTCTGTGCATGGTAGTATTCCTGCTGCTGCTGTTGCTGCTGATGGAGATTTATGGCATAAACTCCTTGTTTTTGTAAGGGGCAAAAAACCTGCACTGGCATCGCACCTTGAGTATGCTGTGCCTGTAGCAATAAATCAGGAAGTAGTTTCTGTTAAGGTTAAGGACGGACACTATTTTACCTATCTTACAAATAATAAAGAGAGTTTCATGAAACTATGCGAGGAGTTTTTCAGAAAGAAGATAACGGTTGATATAGAGAGCGACATGGATATAAATACTGTTTCAAATGGTAAGGCAGCGGTTCAGGATGACCCTGTTATCAAAGACGCATTGAGGATATTCGGAGGCAGAATTATATAAAAACAGACATAAGACCGGAGACTAAAGACTCAAGTTTTATTTTTTAATCCTGGATTTGGGGTCTTTGGTCTTAGGTCAATTATTATGGGAGGATAGATGAAGAATTTAGGCAATATATTAAGACAGGCACAGAAGATGCAGGAAAAGATGGCGCAGGTGCAGCAGGAACTCGCTGCCAGGACTGTTGAAGCATCGTCAGGCGGCGGCATGGTTACTGTTACTGTGAATGGAAAACAGGAGGTTATTTTAATAAAGATTGACCATTCTGTTGTAAATCCTCAGGATATAGATATGCTTCAGGATTTAATAGCCGCTGCTGTAAACAGTGCGATTAAAAAATCACAGGAGATGATGACAGAAGAGATGGGTAAGGTTACAGCGGGTCTCAATATGAATATCCCGGGTCTATTTTAAAGTGGTTTTTTACCTTATTTTTGAATTTTGAGTTATCTTTATTATGTCATACTATGCAGAGCCCATAATGAGGCTTATCCGGGAACTTTCAAAACTGCCCGGAATAGGGGAAAAGACAGCATCCCGCCTTGCCATTTATATCCTCAAATCTTCTAACGGATATGCAGAGTCCTTGGCAAAGAGCCTGATGGATGTAAAGGAAAAGGTAAAGGCATGCCCTGTCTGTTTTAACCTTTCAGACAGGGATGTGTGCAATATATGCACTGATTCGGGCAGGCGAAACGATATTGTTTGTGTGGTTGAGAATATAAATAACCTTGCTGCAATTGAAAAGGCAGGCGGATTCAAAGGCAGGTATCATGTGCTGAACGGTTTACTCTCTCCGCTTAAAGGCATAAGCCCTGATGATATAAGGATAGCAGAACTGGTAAGGAGGGTTGAATCAGGTGATATCAGCGAGGTTATAGTTGCAACAAACCCGAATGTTGATGGTGAGGCAACAGCGCTCTATATTACAAAGGTGTTGAAACCTTTTGGTATAAAGGTTACAAGGATAGCAACCGGCATACCGCTTGGCAGCGACCTTGAATATATAGACGCAGCGACACTTGGTCTGGCGATTGAGGGAAGAAGGGAAATGTAAAAAGCGGAGGTTTCAATGGCAGACTATATTGAGATAAGGTGGCACGGCAGGGCACAGCAGGGGATTGTTACCGCTGCAAAGGTTCTAGCTGAGGCCGCACTCTCTGAAGGTAAATATGTTCAGGCATTTCCTGAATTTGGTCCCGAGAGGATGGGGGCGCCGGTAAGGGCATTTAACAGGATTTCTTCTGAACCTATCAGATTACATGGTCAGGTTGCAAATCCGAGTATTGTCCTGATTGCTGACCCTACACTTATAGGCACAGTGGATTTGGCAGAGGGAACATCTGATGATGCAGTATTCATTGTGAACACACCAAAACCGCCTGATGAGATGAGGAAAAAACTATCACTAAATAAGAAGGCAAAGGTTTTCACACTTGATGCAAGCGCTATATCAATAGAGTGTATCGGCAGGCATATACCAAATACACCTATGCTCGGCGCACTTGCAAAGGCAACAGGTGTTATACAGGTCAATGCGGTCATAAATGACTTCAGGGAAAACTATTCAAAGAAATACAGCCAGAAGGTTATAGAAGGTAATCTTAGTGCTATAAGGAAGGGTTTTGAAGAGGTGAAGGAGGGTTAATGAAAAAGGGCTGGAAAGAGACGCCTATCAGAGGGATTATACTTGAGGCAGGGAGTGCCCATGGGTATTCTACAGGCGGATGGCGTAAGTTACAACCAACACTTGACAGGGCAAAATGTATAGACTGTATGTTTTGCTGGGTGTATTGTCCTGATTCTGCTGTTATAGTTGAAAATGGCAAGATGGTTGGTTTTGACCTTGAGCACTGTAAAGGGTGCGGTATATGTGCAATGGAATGTCCTGACAAGGTTAAGGCAATCACAATGGTTTTAGAGGAAGAAGAGAAGGAGGCAAAATAGATGGCAGTAGAGACAAAACATAAATGCAATGTAGGACTCACAGGGAACAGCGCAGTTGCTTATGCAATGAAACAGATAAACCCTGATGTGGTTGCCGCATATCCAATAACGCCATCAACAACTGTAATGGAGGAGTTTTCAAGTTATGTTGCAGACGGAGCGGTTGATACAGAACTGGTGACTGTTGAGAGCGAACATTCTGCAATGAGTGCATGTATAGGCGCTGCAGCAGCAGGTGCAAGGGTTATGACAGCAACATCTTCACAAGGACTGGCACTCATGTGGGAGATGCTTTACATCGCCGCAGGCATGAGGCTTCCTATTGTTATGGCTTGCGTAAACAGGGCATTGTCCGCACCGTTAAATATCCACTGTGACCATTCTGATTCAATGGGTGCAAGGGATTCAGGATGGATACAACTTTATTCAGAGACTGTACAGGAGGCATACGATAATATTATTCAGGCTGTAAGGATTGCAGAGCATGAAGATGTCCTGCTTCCAGTTATGGTCTGTCTTGACGGTTTTATAACAAGCCATTCTATAGAAAACCTTTGTCTTATAGACAACGATAAGGTAAAGGGGTTTGTAGGCGAATACAAGCCGAATCAGCCGTCACTCCTTGATGTTGAACACCCTGCAACATATGGCGCTGTGGCGCTTCCAGATTCATATATAGAGGCAAGACGGCAACAGTCAGAGGCAATGAAACTTGCAAAGGATGTGATAACAGATGTAGGGAAGGCATTTGAAAAGGTTTCAGGAAGGTCTTATGGACTTATGGAGAAATACAGGATGGATGATGCAGAGGTGGCAATGGTGATATTGAGTTCTGCTGCCGGGACGAGTAAGGTCGCTGTTGATGAGATGAGAAAGCGGGGTGCTAAAGCAGGGCTCATAAAACCGAGGGTTTTCAGACCGTTTCCATATCTTGAAATAGGAGAGGCGCTTAAGAATATAAAGGCTGTTGCTGTTCTTGACCGGGCTGATTCATACAGTTCATTCGGCGGACCTTTATTTACAGAGATAAGGTCAGGTTTATATGAATTTGACAAAAGACCAAAGATAATAGGCAGGGTTTTTGGTTTGGGCGGCAGGGATTATGGAGTTCATGATGCACTCGCAGTATTTGAAGAACTTTTAAGAATAAAGGATACAGGGAAAGTTGACAAACTGTTTGACTATATAACTGTAAGAGAGTAAAAATCGTAGGCACGGTTTCAACCGTGCTTTATTTGCACGAATAAATTCGTGCCTGCATTGCTCTGTAAGAGAGTAAAAATCGTAGGCACGGTTTCAACCGTGCTTTATTTGCTGTAAGAGAGTAAGGTGAAAGGGGTAAAATATGGCAACACTAAAGGAACTCACAGGGAAAAAGGAACTTTTTTCAGGTGGACACAGACTATGTTCAGGCTGCGGTATCCCGCCGATAGTAAGGCTTATATTGAGGTCAACAGACTGTCCTGTTGTAGTTACAACAGCAACAGGGTGTCTTGAGGTGGGTACAAGCATATACCCGTATACATCATGGAGGACGCCGTGGATACACAGCGCCTTTGAAAATGCAGCGGCAACCATCAGCGGTGTTGAGACAGCATACAGGGCGTTAAAAAAGCGGAATAAACTTCCTGTTAACAAAGATATAAAGTTTGTGGCATTCGGCGGAGACGGCGGCACATATGACATAGGTCTTCAGGCATTATCAGGCGCCCTTGAGAGGGGACATTCATTCCTCTATGTCTGTTATGATAACGGCGCATATATGAACACAGGTATCCAGAGGTCAAGTTCAACACCGTTCGGTGCGAACACAACCACATCACCTGCTGGTGATGTAATACAGGGCAAGCAGGAATTCAGAAAAGACCTTACGAAGATAGTTATTGCCCATAATGTCCCGTATGCAGCACAGGCATCACCGCATCACTGGAAAGACCTGAACAATAAGGCGCAGAAGGCATTGTCAACGAACGGCCCGACATTTTTGAATGTTATATCGCCGTGCCCGCTTGGCTGGTATACAAAACCTGAGGAGTCAATAGAATCTGCAAAACTGGCGGTCGATACATGCTTCTGGCCGCTTTATGAAGTTGAGAATGGTATTTTAAAGGTGAATTATAAACCAAAAGAAAAGAAGCCTGTCATAGAGTGGATTAAGATACAGGGAAGGTTCAAACACATATTAAAGCCTGAAAATAAGTGGATGATAGAGAAATTTCAGGATCGTGTTGATAACGAATGGGAAAGGCTTCTTTCACTAGATGGGAAACAAGTTTAGTTTGAAGTTCCATACTATAACTTATTAAACAGGAGTTAGGAGTTAGCATATGCCTGCCGAGAGTCCTTTAACGGTCTTTGAAGCCGAATTCAGGCAGATAATATCTGTTCTGGACAAACTTGTCAAAGAGGCGAATGCAAAGGTTGTTTTCATTGTTGATAAGGATGGGCATTTGATTTCTGCAAGCGGTGAGACAGAAAATATTGATACAGTATCGCTTGCATCACTTACAGCAGGCAATATCGCTGCAACAAGCGGCATAGCAAAACTTTTGGGTGAAAAGGAATTTTCAATCCTGTTCCACGAGGGTGAAAAGGATAACCTCCACCTTTCTATAATTGCTGAAAGGGTTATACTTGTTGTGCTGTTTGACAGCAGGTCATCTTTGGGTCTCGTTAGACTCAGGGTTAAAAAGGCAACAGAAGAATTGACTGCAATCTTTCAGAAACTGATGGGTGAGGCTGCGAGAAGCAGCGGTTCTGCAGAAGCGCTTTTACGGGAAATAACAGACGAAGATATAGATAAACTGTTTCATTAGAAAAAGTTGAGGAGTTAAGGAGTTTTTGTATTTACTCCTAAACTCTTAAACTCCTAAACTCTTTTAAAAGTATGTCATTTATAAATTATTCAGTAAGAGAGATAAATTGCAAGATTGTATATTACGGTCCGGGTCTGTGCGGCAAGACCACTAATCTGAATTATATCTACAAGAAGACAAAACCTGAACTGAAAGGGAAGATGATATCACTCGCAACTGAGACAGAGAGGACGTTGTTCTTTGACTTCCTCCCCCTGTCTCTCGGAGAGATAAAGGGTTTCAAGACAAGGTTTCATCTCTATACTGTACCCGGACAGATATTTTATGACGCCAGCAGGAAACTTATTTTAAAGGGAGTTGACGGCATTGTTTTTGTTGCAGATTCGCAGATAGAGAGGGTGGACGCCAATATGGAAAGTCTTGACAATATGAAGACGAATTTAAACGAGCAAGGCTATGACCTTGCGAGAGTGCCTTATGTTATACAGTATAATAAGAGAGATCTACCTGAGGTAGCGTCTGTCGAAGAATTAAGGGGTTTGCTGAATATAAGTGGTGTGCCAGATTTTGATGCGGTTGCAAGTTTAGGGACGGGTGTGTTTGAGACATTAAAATCGGTTGTAAAACTTGTACTTGCTGAGTTAAAGAAGGGCGGGTAAATGCAGTAAGGCACGTTTAACGTGCTAATGAGTTTATGGTTGTTATATCTAAAATACGGAGGGGGTGAAGAATGAATGCCTGGCATTAAGATAAAGGACAATGAATCTTTTGAGAATGCCCTGAAGAGGTTCAAGAAGCAGTGCGAGAAGGCAGGGATACTTTCCGAAATAAAGAAGAGAGAACATTACGAGAAGCCGAGTGTAAAAAGGAAAAAGAAGGCAATAGCAGCACGGAAAAGGGCAGCAAAGCGGATTAGGTTTAGAAAGAGAGAGTTTTAGGATGTCTGTTAAAGAAGATTTGGTAAATCAGATGAATCAGGCTGTGAGGTCTCAGGATAAGGCAAGGCTTGAGACCTTGAGGTTTATCCTGTCTGCAGTAAAGAATAAAGAGATAGAACTCAAGAAAAGGGATGAGGGTTTGAAGGATGAAGAGGTCATTCAGGTTGTCTCCAGCATGATAAAGCAGGGGCTTGATTCCATTGAACAGTTTAAGAAAGGGGGGCGTGAAGACCTTGTTCAGAAGGAAGAAAAGGAACTTGTTATCCTTAAGTCCTTCATGCCCCCTCAATTTTCCAGAGAAGAGGTAAAAGAAATTGTCAGCAAGATTGCAAAGGATATAAATGCAATCAGTATAAAGGATATGGGTCGTCTTATGAAAGAGGTTATGCCGAAACTTTCTGGAAAGGCAGATGGTAAAATGGTAAGCGATGTTGTGAAAGAGGCGCTTGCAGGCAGTTGATTTATTTCTGTGTCAATGCCATTTGCAGCCTTTCTATTATCTCTTTTATCCTATTTGGTTTTGTTTTAAGGGCTGCCCTGTTCACTATAAGTTTGCTAGTAACCTTCATGATTTCTTCAACTTCAACAAGCCCGTTTTTTCTTAATGTCTCGCCCGTTGAAACAAGGTCAACAATCCTTTCAGAAAGTCCGAGTATCGGCGCTAGTTCAATTGAGCCATAGAGTTTTATAATCTCAACCTGTATGCCTTTGCTTAAAAAATATTTCATGGTGATATTAGGATATTTTGTTGCAACCCGTATGCGCGTCCAGTGCTGCGGATTATCTATCCTGCGAAGTTTCTTTGGTTCTGCCACAACCATCCTGCAAAAGCCTATGCCTAAGTCAAGGGGCTCATAGATATCCCTTTGCTGTTCGAGCAGTACATCCTTACCTACTATTCCCATATCAGCAGCACCATATTCTACATATGTTGGCACATCCTGCGCCCTGATAATCATAAACTGGGCATTCGCATCTTTATCTTCAAAGATAAGTTTACGGCTGTCAGTTAGTACACCTTTTGGTTTTATGCCGATTTTTTTAAAAAGGCTTATCGCCTCTTTCAATACCCTTCCTTTTGGCAGGGCAATGGTTATGTGTTCGGACGTTGTTTTCTTCATACCATGAATTCTATATGAGAATTGAAATGTGTTCAAGTTTAATTTTTAAAAACTTGAACAAATATCTTAACAGGTGTAATATAATACACTTTTATGGACAAAATCCTGATAAAAGGCGCCAGAGAGCACAACCTTAAAAATATTAACCTCGAGATACCGCGGAATAAACTTGTTGTTATTACAGGTGTGAGCGGTTCGGGCAAGTCATCTCTTGCGTTTGATACGATTTATGCAGAGGGGCAGAGACGGTATGTGGAAAGTTTATCTGCTTATGCAAGGCAGTTTCTTGAGCAGATGGATAAACCGGATGTTGAGTCAATAGAAGGACTTTCGCCCGCCATCTCTATTGAACAGAAAACCACATCTAAAAATCCCCGTTCGACAATTGGCACTATTACAGAGATTTACGACTATTTAAGACTTTTATTTGCACGGATTGGCAAACCAAATTGTTACAAATGCGGAAAAGAAATCACAGCCCAGACTATCCAGCAGATGGTTGACAGGGTAATGGAACTCACTCCCGGCTTAAAGATTATCCTTTTGTCCCCTATTGTAAGAGGGAGGAAGGGTGAATATAAAAAGGAACTTGAGCAGTTAAGGAAGGAAGGCTACACAAAGGTCAGGATAGACAATATGATGAAAGACCTTGATGAAGAGATTGTCCTTGATAAAAAGAAAAAGCACAATATAGAAGTGGTAATAGACAGGCTTGTAATAAAAGAGGGGATTGAGAAAAGGCTTGCTGACTCATTTGAAGTTGCAGTGAAGTTATCAGGCGGGATTGCAAAGGTAGAGATGGTTCAGGGCGGTGCTGCAGAGCAGGCGAAGAAGTCGCAGGAAGTGTTATTCAATGAAAAACTAGCTTGCGTTGACTGTGGTATAAGTTATCCTGAACTCACCCCTGCGATGTTTTCATTCAACAGCCCTCATGGTGCATGTCCTGAATGCAATGGGCTCGGAGGCAAATTATACTTTGACCCTGACCTGGTTGTTCCAAATAAAGAACTCTCTCTGAGAGAAGGTGCAATTGTGCCGTGGGAACGGAAGTCGTCCATATATTTCCACCAGATGCTCGATGCAATCTCAAGGCACTATAAGTTTAACATATATACTCCGTTTAAAGATTTCCCTAAAAATGTTCAGGATGTGCTGCTGTGCGGTTCTGGCAATGAGGAGATAGATTTTTTTTACGAAAAGGGGAACAGGAGGCACTACTATAAAAGACCTTTTGAAGGCGTGCTTAAAAACCTTGAGAGACGATATCAGGAGACAGATTCTTACGACATCAGAGAAGATTTATCGCAGTATATGAATACACAGCCATGTCCTGCATGCAATGGCTCACGGCTTAAAAAAGAATCCCTTTTTGTCAGGATAAACAGTCGGGCAATAAATGATGTTACAGGATTCTCAATAAAAGAGGCTCTGAAATTTTTCAAAGAACTTAAGAACTGTCTTGGCAGGGCAGAGGCAGAGATTGCAAGGATGGTCTTAAAAGAGATTGAGGAACGGCTTGGTTTTCTTACCAATGTGGGATTGGATTACCTTACCCTTGACAGACCCTCTGCAACACTTTCAGGCGGTGAAGGGCAGAGGATTAGACTTGCGACACAGATAGGGTCAAGCCTTGTTGGGGTGCTTTATATACTCGATGAGCCGTCTATTGGACTGCACCAGAGAGACAATAAAAGGCTTCTGGATGCATTAAAAAGGCTTCGTGATATAGGTAATACTGTCCTTGTTGTTGAGCATGATGAAGAAACCATCAAGAGTTCAGATTATGTAATAGATATGGGACCGGGTGCAGGTGAAGAAGGGGGTAGGGTTGTTGCGCAGGGTACTCCCCTTGAAATCATGGAGAATCATGCCTCTCTTACAGGGAGATATTTGAGCAGAGAATTGGAGATACCAGTGCCATTTAAAAGGACAAAACCAGACGGAAGATTTATAACTGTAAAAGGTGCAAAGGCTAATAATCTGAAAAACATTACTGTCAAAATACCTGTTGGACTTATCACCTGCATAACAGGTGTCTCCGGCTCAGGGAAAAGCACTCTTGTTATTGATACACTTTACAGGGTGCTTGCACAGAGGCTTTACCATTCAAAGGAACGTGCCGGCGAGGTTGATGCTGTTTACGGGCTTGAATTTATAGACAAGGTTATTGATATAGACCAGTCTCCGATAGGCAGGACGCCCCGCTCAAACCCTGCAACATATACAGGGTTGTTTACACCTATAAGGGATTTATTCGCACAACTCCCTGATGCGAAGATGAGGGGATATAAAGCAGGGCGGTTCAGTTTTAATGTAAAAGGAGGAAGGTGCGAGGCATGTGAAGGCGACGGTGTAATAAAGGTCGAGATGCACTTTTTACCGGATGTGCATGTTACCTGTGAAGTGTGCGGCGGAAAGCGATACAGCAGGGAAACTCTTGATATAAAATACAAGGGCAAAAACATATCAGAAATCCTTGACATGACAGTTACAGAGGCGCTTAAATTCTTTGAAAATATCCCGCCTGTCAGGGAAAAACTCCAGACCCTTTTTGATGTAGGTCTTGGATATATAAGACTCGGACAGCCTGCAACGACTCTGTCGGGCGGCGAGGCTCAGAGGATAAAACTCGCAAAGGAACTATCGAAAAGGGCAACAGGCAGGACAATCTATATACTGGACGAACCTACAACAGGACTCCATTTTGCTGATACACAGAAACTCCTTGATGTCTTGTACAGACTTAAAGAGAACGGTAATACAATAGTAATCATTGAACATAATCTGGA
Organism: Deltaproteobacteria bacterium GWC2_42_11; assembly: GCA_001797495.1. Taxonomy (GTDB): domain Bacteria; phylum Desulfobacterota; class GWC2-55-46; order UBA9637; family GWC2-42-11; genus GWC2-42-11. The sequence continues at coordinate 2,316 of MGPS01000056.1, read as the reverse complement.
TGTATTGAAGACCGCAGACTATATAATAGACCTTGGTCCTGAAGGCGGAGATGAAGGAGGCAGAATTATTGCTCATGGGACACCTGAAGATGTAACGCTTGTCCCTGAATCATATACAGGAGAGTTTTTGAGAAAGGTCTTAAGTCAGAAAAAGACAGGCAACAGGCAATGGGCAGTCGGCTATGGGGATTAGGATTTGTGTATAAAAATATCTTTTTACCGTTAGATAATTCAAAATATTCCAATTACTGCATAGACCTGGCTATATCACTGACAAAAGACTTTGGCAGCCATATTACAGGGAGTCATGTTTATGCAGCGAGGCTGCATGATAACAGGTTCAGGCAGATGGAGAGCGGTCTGCCGCCAAAATATCAGGATGAGAAGGAATTGCAAAAGCAGAGGGATGTTCACGATGACCTGATAACAAAGGGTTTGCAGATAATATCTGATTCATATCTTGATGTTTTTGAAAACAGGTGCAAAGAGGCAAATGTTTCGTGCAGCAGAAAAATGCTGGAAGGCAAAAACTATCTTGAGATTGTCAAGGATGTTCAGACAAGTGATTATGACCTTGTTATAATTGGTTTTTTAGGGCTTGGCGAGGTTAAAAAGACACAGATAGGAAGCGTTTGCGAAAGGGTTGCAAGACGAATAAAAACAGACTGCCTTATTGTAAAAAATAACCACATCCCGAAAAAGATAGTTGCATGTATTGACGGCAGTCCGAATTCATTTGGGGGACTAAAGTCTGCTATTGCAATGGCGCGGTTCTTTAGTTCTGAAGTAACCTGTGTTGCAGCATTTGACCCGAATTTTCACTATTCAGCATTTAAAAACATTGCAGGCGTCTTATCAGATGAGGCAGGTAAAATCTTTAAGTTCAAGGAGCAGGAAAGACTCCATGAAGAAATCATAGACAAAGGACTGGCAAAAATCTATCAAGACCATCTGGACACTGCAAAGGCAATTGCAAAGGATGATGGTTTTGAAATAAAGACCGAACTCTTAACAGGCAAGGCATTTGAAGAGATTTTAAAATATGTTGAAAGAGAAACCCCTGATTTGCTTGTAATGGGAAGGGTCGGCGTTCATGCAGCGCCTGAACTGGACATAGGCAGCAATACTGAAAATTGTTTCAGGCTTGCAAAGTGCAATGTGTTGATTTCAGGGAGGGAATTCGTTCCCCCTCTACCCTTGCGGGAGAGGGATGGGGTGAGGGGACAAAGCAACATAGCATGGACAAAAGAGGCGTTGGATTTGCTTGAAAAGATTCCCCCTTTTGCAAAAGGGATAGTAATACAAATTGTCAATGACTATGCCGTAAAAAAAGGCTATAAAGAGATAGATGTCAAAGTCATGCAAGAGGCGAGGGGGCAGATGATGGGGAAAGACAAATAAACCCAAATAATGCGTGAAAGGTAGGCGCAACCTTTATGGTTGCGGTATTTCAAGAAAATTTCATTCACCTTTGAATGCATTTTTTTGGGGATAAATTTGAAGGTTATTGAAAGACTTCAGCAACTTGGCTGGAAGCGGGGGAAAATAAATCTGTCCCAATTTTTATGTCCCCATTTTTATGCCCGCCGGATGAGGAGATAGAAGGGCTGAGGGAGAGGTTCAGCAGGGACGGTGAAGGATAAAGGGGTTGGGATTGCAAGGTGTGAGGGGGATTTTATAATTTACTATACAGGAACAAACGAAGCGACGGATACGTATCCCTGCTTAATACTTGCAGGGACAAGTTTGAAGGTTGTTGAAAGGCTGATGCAACTCGGCTGGAAGCGGGGAGAGATAATTTTATTTATCAGCGGGGGTTTCTTAAATCCTAACACAAAACGGTGTTTAGGAAAAAGAGGGTTGATTTACCAACTACACTTGTAGTATATTGTAAACACATGAAAATAGTTTTTGATTCTTCTACATTGATATTACTGGCAAAGTCCGAACTATTAGGGGTTATTTCCGAAGATATTCAAATAATAATTCCAAAAACGGTAAGGGCTGAATGCACCCGCAAAGATACCCTTGATGCTAAATTAATTTCTGCTCTTATCGGTAATCGGAAAATTGAAGTGATTGCAGCAAATAAAGAAGCTGTTAGCATGCTGTGCAGGGATTTCAGAATTCACGCCGGCGAGGCTGAAGCGCTTACTATCGCGTTGAAAAAGCAATTGACTCTTGCTGTGGATGATTTGCCGACTATAAAGGCATGCAAGATACTAAATATTAAATTCACAACAGCAATCCACTTTTTAATAAACATTGCAGAAGATGGGAAAATTGGCAAAGAGATGGCAATTGTAAAGCTCGAAA
>MGPS01000055.1:14863-22069 GCA_001797495.1 Deltaproteobacteria bacterium GWC2_42_11 | reverse complement strand
AGTGGTAGGAGCAAACTCCTGTTTGCGATTTATTATCGCCGTCCGGAGACGGCTCCTACCGCTGTCTGCGAATATCGTTGTCTGGAGACAACTCCTACCACTTGATTGTATCAAACCCCTGATAAAAACATTCAGGGGCAGGCTCTAAAGGTTTGAGTTACAGTAATCATATTTACTTAACAGTTTCTGCTTTTAATCTTATAGAAAGTTCATCCAACTGTCTCTTATCTACAGGGCTTGGTGCATCAGTCATAAGGCAAGTTCCTTTCTGGGTTTTTGGAAATGCTATGACATCTCTTATAGATGGTTCATTGCAGATGATTGCGCATAATCTGTCAAGACCAAATGCAATGCCGCCGTGGGGTGGAGTTCCGAATTCAAGCGCATCAAGCAAGAATCCGAATTTTAGTTTTGCCTCATCCTTGGATATGCCGAGTTTGTCAAATATCATTGACTGAATATCCTGCCTGTGAATCCTTATGCTTCCGCCGCCAATCTCAGAGCCATTTAATACCAAATCATACGCCTTTGCCCTGACTTCAAGGGGTTTTGTGTCAAGTTTAGAAATGTCTTCATCAGCAGGCGCTGTAAATGGGTGATGAATAGCAACGAATCTCTTTTCAGTTTCATCATATTCAAGAAGCGGAAAATCAGTTACCCATACAAAGTTGAATGTGTCTTTTGGGATGAGATTTAATCTTTGCGCTAGGTTTAATCTTACCCTTCCAAGCGCTGTGTTTGCGATTTTTGGCGCATCAGCAACAAAAAGGAGCAAATCCCCAATTTGTGCATCTAAAATTTTTACTATCGCATCTTTTTCCTCTTGTTTTAAAAACTTTGCAATAGGAGACTGCCAGCCGTCTTTTATAATCTTTACCCATGCAAGACCCTTTGCCCCATATGTATTTGCCAATTCTGTCAAATCATCAAGTTCCTTCCGTGAAAATTCTCCGCAGCCTTTTGCATTGATTGCCTTTATAACACCACCTTTTTGAGCCGCATCTTTAAATACTTTGAAATCAGAGTTTCTTACAATATCTGTAACATCCTTTAATTCCAGCCCAAACCTTGTGTCAGGATTATCAAGACCGAATCTGCTCACTGCATCTTGATATGTAAGCCTTGAAAATGGCAAATCTAGTTTTTTTTGAGCAGTCTTTTCAAAAATCTCTGCAATCAATTTTTCCATAATATCCATCACATCTTCCTTATCAACAAAACTCATCTCTGCATCTATCTGCGTGAATTCAGGCTGTCTGTCCGCCCGTAAATCCTCGTCTCTAAAACACCTGACAATCTGAAAATATCTGTCAAAGCCTGATACCATTAAAATTTGTTTGAACAATTGCGGCGACTGGGGCAGGGCATAAAAATGGCCTGGGTTTAATCTGCTCGGCACAAGATAATCCCTTGCGCCTTCAGGCGTTGATTTTGTAAGCATAGGTGTCTCAATCTCAATAAAGCCCTTGCTGCACAGAAAATCACGAACAACCTTACAAATCCTGTGCCTTAAGATAATATTTTTTTGCAAAGGCTGCCTTCTCAAATCAAGGTAGCGGTATTTTAGTCTTACATTTTCAGCAACATCGGTTTCATCTTCAATAAGAAAGGGGATGGGAGCGGCATCATTTAATATCTTTAGTTCATTGACAATTATCTCAACCTCGCCTGTTTTTAGATTAAGGTTTTCAGTGCCTGACGGTCTTCTTGAAACTCTGCCTTTAACGGCAATAACAAATTCACTTCTTATATGATGCGCCTTTTCATGGGCTTGCCCCCGAATGTCTCTATCGGGGGATGTCTTATCAGCATTAGGATTAAATACAACCTGAACAATGCCCTCCCTGTCTCTTAAATCCACAAATATCAAGCCTCCGTGGTCACGCCTCCTCTGAACCCAGCCCATGAGCGTTAATTCTTTTCCGATATCTGATGCGGTTGTATCTCCGCAGTAGTTAGTCCTTTTCCAATTTTCAAGATTTTCTATACAAGGCTTGAAGAATGTTTCAAATATATGTTCTGTCAATTTAATCCTCCTTTTGCTCCGAAAATATCTTTTTGCGACTGCCTGCCCTGCTGGCAAACCGTTTGGGTGGGGGGCTTTTAGAGGCTACGGGTTTGCAGGCGGGACAGGCAGCCGCAAATGCTAACAAGATTTTCATTCCCCTTTATGAGCCACAGGCTCATGTGGTTTTCTTAAATAATCTGTTGGACAAAAAGATTAACACATTACCTGTGTATTTTCAAAATCAAAATTAAAATTGTATAATTATACACAGCGACATAAATAGTTGCGCATATAGAGCGTCAGAACAAAGCAGACCAAGGCGCGGGGGCACCCACGCCAAGTGGCGTGGGTCGGGTGAGGAGTGAGAGGCGTATTTTTGGCATACGCCGCAACAACGAACCGAGGAGCAACGCAGGTATGCGAAATTATGACGCTCTGTATAAAATTGTATAAATACGGCTGGGATTTTATGGTAAAGTAGTATTATGGATTTGTTCGGGAATAAACCAGATAAAGTCATGAAACCGCCCTCACCTCTCGCGGACCGGGTGCGCCCCCGAAACCTTGATGAATTTGTAGGGCAGGAACATCTTACAGGGAGAGACAGATTCCTCAGAAACCTGATTGAAAAAAGGGATGTCCCTTCAATAATACTCTGGGGACCACCGGGGACAGGCAAGACAACCCTTGCAAATATAATTGCAGAGGCAACAGGCTGGAAATTTATGTCTTTCTCTGCAGTCCTCTCAGGGGTAAAGGAGATAAGAGAAGTAATCAAAGAGGCAAAAGATGAATTTGCATATCATAAAAGAAAGACCATACTATTTGTTGATGAGATACACAGGTTCAATAAGTCCCAGCAGGATGCCTTCCTCCACCATGTAGAAGACGGCACAATAGTACTTATCGGCGCCACAACAGAAAATCCGTCATTTGAGGTGAATGCCCCGCTTCTTTCAAGGTGCAGGGTGCTGGTTTTAAAACAGTTGACTGATGATAATATTAAAAAGATTATTCAAAGGGCAATATCTGATAAAGAAAAAGGGCTTGGCAATTATAAACTAGATATTGGAGAGAATCCAATTGATGTTCTTGCAGAACATTCTCACGGCGATGCAAGGGGAGCGCTCAACACCATTGAAACAGCAGTGATGATAAGCCAGCCTGATAAAGACGACATAAGACATATCACATCAGATATAATCCACGAGGCAATTCAGAAAAAGGCGCTGCTCTATGATAAAGGCGGCGAAGAACATTACAATGTCATATCAGCATTTATAAAATCTATGCGGGGCAGCGACCCTGATGCTGCACTGTATTACCTTGCAAGGATGCTGGATGCAGGCGAAGACCCAATGTTTATAGCAAGGAGGATGGTAATATTTGCATCTGAGGATATCGGCAATGCTGACCCTCAGGCAATACATATCGCTGTGGCAGTAAAGGATGCATTTGACTTTGTAGGTATGCCTGAGGGTTGGATTCCGCTTGCACAGGGTGTTACATATCTTGCAACCGCACCAAAGAGTAATACTTCATATAAAGCATACCTTGAGGCACTGGAGGATGTTAAGTTAAAGGGTTCTCTCCCTGTTCCACTGCATATCAGGAATGCGCCGACAAAAATGATGAAGGAATTAGGTTATGCAAAGGGATATAAATATCCGCATGATTACAAAGGGGGAAAAGTAGAAGAAGACTATCTGCCTGATGAACTCAAAGATAGAAGATATTATGAGCCAAAGGATATTGGATATGAAAAGATAATAAAGGAAATGATGAAAAAGAAAAAGCCTGTGAAATAAATCACAGGCTTTTTACTCTTAAATAAACAGTCTACTTATTTCTTTGGCTGTTCAACCGGTGCTGCTGGTGCTGCAGGCTGTTCAACCGGTGCTGCTGGTGCTGCTGGCTGTTCAACCGGTGCTACTGGCGCTGCTGTTTCTGCTGGTTTTGTCTCTTCAGCCTTCTTACCGCATGAAGCAGCAATAAAAAGCGGGGATGCCAGTAATACTATAGCAATAAAGCGGATTATCCTCTTCATCAGCTATGTCACCTCCTCTCGTATAAAATTTACATTGAAACATATTAGATTAAAGTGGTGCCCGGGGACGGAATTGAACCGCCGACACGAGGATTTTCAGTCCTCTGCTCTACCGACTGAGCTACCCGGGCATATAAAACACTTTATATTTAATTTGTTATTATTAACCAATTAATATGATGCTCGTCAAGTATTTTTTTGTTTTTGTATTTAAGTGCTCCTCTTTGCAGATAGCAAAAATAGAGATATTGCTTTGTAAATCCTTTTGCAATATGGCATATTTTGTGATAGTTTAGCAAACACAACTATGCATAAAATAAAAAAATTATTCTTTATCACAGGTCCAAAATTAGGGCTTATTATAACCATAATCTCCCTCTTTATTTATCTTATAGGAATCCCCTTTTTCCACCTGATGGAACTCAAAGCATTTGATCTCCATTTTGTATCCAGAGGTAAGATTAAACCTGGCAGCGAGGTTGTTATAGTTGCCATAGATGAAAAGAGCCTGGACAAGTTTGGACGCTGGCCCTGGCCCAGGATAAGAATTGCAGAACTTCTGGAAAGGTTGAAAAAATCAGGTGCAAGGGTAATCGCCTTTGACATAGTCTTTTCAGAACCTGACGAGAGTTCCGGAATAAATACAATAAGGGACCTGAAAAGCAAACTTAAAAACAAAGGGAAAAATGTGAGGTCTGTAATAGAAAAAATAGAGAAAGAGGCTGACAATGACAGAAGGTTTGCCTCAGCATTGAAAAAGAACCCATCTGCTATACTCGGTTATTTTTTTTACACATCACAGGATGATATAAAACACATTACAAAGGAACAGAAAAAAAAACAGGAATATATAATATCATCCCGATTTTCAACAGTCAGATATCTGGAAAAGGGTGTGCCACAACCTGAGTTGCTGACAGCCCTGGGCGTGGAAGATAATATCCCTGTAATAGCAAGGGCAGCATCTGATTTCGGTTTCTTTAATATAGTGCCAGACTCTGATGGCACAGTGCGGTGGGTTTCGCTTGCAGCCAGATACAAAGATAATTTTTACCCACACATTGCACTGGAGGCTGTCCGCAAATATCTTGACTCCCCTCCCCTGTCATTGAACCTTGCAGGATATGGGGTAGACTCAATATCAATAGGGAATAAAACCATCCCTACGGATGAAAAGGGACGGCTGCTTATAAACTTCCGAGGCCCTCAAAAAACATTCCCTCATTATTCATTTTCAGATGCGGCTGAAGGACTTATACCTGAGGAGGCCCTTAAAGATAAGATTGTCATTGTTGGGGCAACGGCAACAGGCATATATGATATGAGGACTACACCCTTTGCAGGGACATTCCCGGGTCTGGAAATACATGCAAATATTATAGACAATATCTTGAAAGAGGATTATATCCACCGCCCTGACTGGGTCGTGCTTTTTGATATCATGGCCATATTGATACTAGGTGCCACACTTTCATTCATTATTCCAAAGATACATGCGGTCTATACTGCGCTCCTTACTTTAGCTCTTATGGGTTTTTATATAATTGCAAATACATATATCTTCAATCACTGGAAGATATGGCTTACAGAGATATATCCTCTTTTTACAATACTGGTTGTGTCAGGCAGTGTAACTGTATTTCAGTTTATGACAGAAGAAAGGCAAAAGCGGAAAATAGGCAGGGCATTCTCTCACTATGTTGCCCCATCCCTTGTGAATGAGATATTAAAAAACCCTGAAAAACTTGTGCTCGGCGGTGAAGAGAAAAGACTTACTGTCCTGTTTTCAGATATAAGGGGTTTCACAAATGTTTCTGAGTCATTAAAACCTCAGGTCCTTGTTAAACTCATAAATGACTACCTGACACCAATGACAGATATAATCCTGAAAAATGACGGAACTATTGATAAGTATATGGGTGATGCGATAATGGCTTTCTGGGGCGCGCCGATATGGCAGGAAAACCACCATATAAGGGCGTGCAGGACAGCGCTGCAAATGTTTGAAACACTTTCTAAACTTCAGGTTGTATGGGAAAAGGCAGGCATACCAAAACTTGATATAGGCGTAGGCATATCAACAGGAAAGGTAACTGTTGGCAACATGGGTTCTTCAACAAGATTTGACTATACTGTAATAGGCGATACTGTCAATTTGGGTTCTCGTCTTGAAGGTTTGAATAAGGAATATGGAACACACATCATACTCCCAAAATATACATATGAGGATGTAAAAGAGGAATTCCTTCTGAGAGAACTTGATATGGTAAGGGTTAAAGGCAAAGACATCCCGATTAAGATATACGAACTCATGGGAGAAAAAACAGACAGGCTGAAAGAGATTGCAGAGTTATTTGAGAAAGGACTTGAATTGTACAGGGGAAAAGACTGGGATAAGGCACAGAAGTATTTTGAAGAAGTCCTAAAGATAAAAGATGACGATGGACCATCAAAGGTTTTTTTATCACGGATTGAGGAACTCCACGATGCAAAACTCCCGCAGGACTGGGATGGTGTGTTTGTAATGACCAAGAAGTAGTTAGAAATAATTTGCCCGGAGATATCTAATTATGCTTTCCAAAGTCTTATCCAGCGCTGTTATCGGTGTTGATGCCTATATAGTAGAGGTAGAGGTTGATATATCGCAGGGACTGCCTGTATTTTCAACTGTGGGTCTTCCTGATAATGCTGTAAAAGAGAGCAGGGACAGGGTCAAGGCAGCAATAAAGAATTCGGGTTACGAATTCCCTGTAATGAGGATTACTGTCAACCTTGCCCCTGCTGACATCAAGAAAGAAGGGACGAGTTTTGACCTCCCTGTCTCTGTCGGAATCCTTGCTGCTCAAAAGATAGTTAAGACTGAACCTTTAAACAATTATCTCATAGTCGGGGAACTTTCCCTTGACGGCAGGGTTAAACCGATAAAGGGCATCCTGCCAATGGCAATCATGGCAAAGACATCGGGGTTTAAAGGCATCCTCCTGCCAAAGGAAAACGCAGAAGAGGCTGCGATTGTTGAGGGTATAGATGTTATACCTGTAGAAAACCTGCCCCAACTTGTTGAGTTCTTTAATGGAATCCTTGAGATAAATCCGTGCAGGATAGATGTTAACTCATTCTTCGGAAGAGACGGTGATTTACAGATAGATAT
>MGPS01000055.1:978-14766 GCA_001797495.1 Deltaproteobacteria bacterium GWC2_42_11 | reverse complement strand
CACTGGATGAGGCGCTGGAAACAACAAAGGTGCATAGCGTAGCAGGACTGCTGGACAACAAACAGGTTCTTGTAACAACAAGACCATTCAGAAACCCTCACCATACTATATCAGACGCAGGACTTATAGGAGGCGGGCAGATACCCAGGGCTGGCGAAGTGTCTCTTGCGCATAACGGTGTCTTGTTTTTAGACGAATTACCTGAATTTCATAAGAATGTCCTTGAGGTATTGAGACAGCCCATTGAAGACGGCAAGGTAACCATATCAAGGGCAAGCATATCAATAACATATCCAACATCAATAATGCTGGTAGCGGCTTGCAATCCATGCCCATGCGGATTTTTCGGAGATTTAAATAAGTCCTGTCAATGCACACCGCTGCAGATAAGACGATACAGGTCAAAACTATCAGGCCCGCTGCTTGACAGGATAGACATCCATATTGATGTCCCTTCTATTAGATTTAAAGAATTATCAGACGAGAGGAGCGGAGAAGAATCATCTAAGATAAAAGAAAGGGTTAATCAGGCAAGGAGATTGCAGTCCGAAAGATTTTCAGCCGTTAAGACAAAATCAGGTAAGAGGATATACTGCAATGCCCAGATGTCATCAAGGCATATCAAAAAGTTCTGTCAGGTAAATGAAGACAGCAAAAGACTCCTTGAGATAGCAATAGACAAACTCGGCCTTTCGGCAAGGGCTTACACAAGGGTATTAAAAGTGGCAAGGACAATTGCAGACCTTGATGGAGATGAACATTTAAAGATGCATCACATCTCGGAGGCTATCCAGTACAGGAGTCTGGACAGAAAGATACTATAAGTTTGAAGGGGGGATTTTGTATATGAAAACAAGGCGGCAGGAAAGACTTAAAATGATGCTTTTGGAGAAAAAGCGAAAACTCTGGACAGAACTCAGAGAGGAGGTATTTAAAAAACTCGGGAAGGAATACCATGAACAGTTTGACAACCCCGAGGATATCGAGGGGCAGGCGATTATTGATTTGATTGAAGATACCGGACTCGCTGTGGCAGACATAAGACAGGCGGAACTTACAAAGATGGATGAGGCTGTAAGAAAACTTGAAGATGGCACATACGGGATATGTGAAGAATGCGGCAGTGAGATAGACGAGGAAAGACTTAATGCCATCTCTTTTGCATCAAGGTGCATTGAATGCCAGTCCAAAAAGGAGGGCAAAAAACCGACACTGTAAATGTCCTTCCAGCCATCCTATATCAAACTCTATGAAACAGGCGAACTCAATAAAAGGATAGATGCGTTAAATACGATTCTTGAAAACTGTCATCTGTGCCCAAGGGATTGCGGCGCAAACCGCTTGCAGGGAGAAAAAGGTGTGTGCAGGATTGGCAGTCTCCCGATAGTATCAAGTTTCCATGCACACTTCGGTGAGGAAAGACCGCTTGTCGGCTGCTGCGGCAGCGGCACTATTTTCCTGACATACTGCAATCTTAAGTGCCTTTTCTGCCAGAACTACGACATAAGCCATCTCGGAGAAGGGAGAGAGATATTTCCCGAAGAACTCGCCGCAATGATGACAACACTGATGCGTCAGGGCTGTCATAACATAAACTTTGTAACGCCGACCCATCAGACAGCCCAGATTGTTTCAGCGCTTCCTTATGTAATTGAAAAAGGGCTTGAAATACCGCTTGTATATAATTGCGGCGGGTATGAATCAGTTGAGACAATCAAACTCCTTGATGGCATTTTTGATATTTATATGCCTGATTTTAAATACGGCAGCAATGATGTTGCAAAGAAACTCTCAGCCGCATCTGACTATGTTGATAGAGCCAAAGAATCTATTAAAGAGATGCACAGGCAGGTTGGTGATTTAAAAATGGACAAGAGAGGAATTGCAGAGCAAGGGCTTTTAATAAGGCACCTTGTTCTGCCTGATGGCATTGCAGGCACAAGAGAGGTGATGAGATTTATTGCAACAGAGATTTCTAAAAACACCTATATTAATATTATGGACCAATACAGACCGTGCTACAAGGCATTTGAACACCCACCAATGAACAGGATGATAACAAAAGACGAATTTGAAGAGGCAGTAAGGATAGCCAGAGAAAAAGGCTTGGAAAGGCTGGATGGGTTTATATAACAGAAAAAGGGAGAAGGTCTTGAAAAATATTACTATTATTTGCCTAAAACTGAACTTCCTTAAATAGATAAATTATAACGGTCGCTGACCCTGTTTTTTCTGTTTTTTTCAAAAATGGCATTCTATTTTCCTTTGTCATTTTTCACTTCCACAACCTTGAAGGCATTTTTTTAGAGCGTTCTCGCATAGTTCATATTTGTCGGTACTAATATTGCTTTTCATGCACCAATCGAAGCTGGTGGCACAATTGTTATTGCATTCATCTTTTTCTTTTACGCTTTCCGGCTTTGTTGGCTCGGCGGCATTGTTAGGTTTGATGGCAGCGCATCCCATAACCCCAAGCATCATCACCAACACTAATAAACTTATCTTCTTTATATGAACTCCTGTCTGTTATGATTTTATGAGTTCAACGCTTTTTATGTATTATCAGCTTTCTTTTTTCATGGCTTGCCCCACTTTGTCCTCTTCAAAGAAAAGTATTGGTAAAGGGAATCGAAAATCTCCATCCCCTTATCGAGTAATTTCTTGCCATTCCTTAGTTTCAGGCTGAGTCCGATGATAATTTTATTCAGCCCCTCCGTCTCGGTACGGGAAGGCAAATAATGGGGACAGATTTATTTACCACTCCCCGTTCCCTGATTATCCTTAAAAAATGGCTCCAGCTACCATTTATTGCCTCTCTGAAGTTGCCCATTCTTTTGCCAGCTTTCTGAATTGTTATCGGCATTTTTGTCCATACTCATCTTTTTATCAATTTTAGGTCAACTTGTATGGAGAGTCAAGGAAATACAAGACTCCTATAGGATTTTTTTGTTTGACATCACGGAAACCATGTTATAACATAGTAATAACTTAACAAACGAGGGAGATTATGCAGAGAAAGATATCCGCCATTGGGAACAGTTACGGGGTTTCTATCCCGAAAGAAATATTGAAAAAACTCCATCTTAAAGCCGGGGCTCATGTGGAGGTAAATATTGACGAGCATGAGGGGAAAATTATTATTGAACCTATCTCTCCGGCAAAACATAAAGCCATAGACGTTGAGTTTGTCTCACAGGTCAATGACTTCATAAATCTGTATAAGCCTGCCTTAAAGACCCTTGCTAAAAAATGATATACCTCACTGCTGAACAGGCGCTTTTTATCCATTACCGGCTGTTAGAGGAAACAGGCGGCAGTCATGGCGTCAGGGATATTTCTCTGCTCCAGTCCGCAATTGCAAGACCTATGAGTTCCTTAGGCAGAAAAGACCTCTATCCCGACATCTTTACCAAAACTGCATCCCTTATGCACTCCATCATCAAGAATCATCCATTTGTTGACGGGAATAAGAGGGCTTCCATTACAGCGGCCTCAATTTTTCTTGCCCGCAACGATTACACCCTGACTGCGGCAAATAAGGAGTTGGAGCGGTTTACTTCTGCAGTGGCTGCTGAAAATAGAGAGTTGAAAGAGATAGCATCATGGTTTAAGAAACACTCCAGATTATAATGAAGACAGAGCGTCAAATCTCATCCGGCGGTGTTATCTTCCGCAGAAATCCCCCCTCAACCCCCCCTTTGGAAAAGGGGGGAGAAGGGGGAATTGAGGTTGCACTTATTGCGGTAAAAGACAGCACAGTGTGGTGTCTTCCCAAAGGGCTTGTTGAAAAGGGGGAAAACATTGCAAGGACAGCGCACAGAGAGGTCAAGGAAGAGACAGGTCTGGATGGTAAGATTATAAAACTGATTGACAATATTCATTATTTTTATTCGCATAAAGAGCCGGGGGAAACAAAACGGTTCTTCAAGATTGTCTATTTCTTTATTATGGAATATACACATGGCGATGTAAAAGACCATGATTCAGAGGTGGATGACTGTCAGTGGTTTGAAATAGACGAGGCATTAAAAAAGGTTGAGTATGAAGATGAAAAGGAGATACTCAAGAAGGCAAGGGATATGATTAAGGCAATGTAACTCTTGAAACCATTTGATTTTTTAAAAGTTTTTGTGTAGGTTATTGCTATGAGTGACAATTCAAAGAAACTTAAAGAATTAAGGCAGGAGATAGACAGGATTGATGATTCCATACTGGAACTCCTTAATAATAGAGCCAAACTTGCAATAGAGATTGGCTCTATTAAAAAAGAGGGCAATCATGCCATCTATGTCCCTGAAAGGGAAAGGGAGATATATCAAAGGCTTTTAAACAACAACCCTGGCCCGTTTCCAAACAATGCTGTTAAAAATGTTTTCAGGGAAATCATGTCAACATCCATTTCACTTGAAAAAACTTTCAAGATAGCATTTCTAGGTCCAAAGGCGACATTTACACATATGGCATGTTTACAGCATTTCGGCATGTCTGCCGAACTCATACCTGCCAAAGAGATTGCGGATGTGTTTGACGAGGTTGAAAGGGACAGAGTAGATTACGGCGTAGTGCCGATCGAAAATACAACTGAAGGCGCTGTGAGCCATACTCTGGATATGTTTGTGTCATCGAACCTCAAAATATCCGCTGAAATCATGCTGGAAATCAGTCTGGCGCTCTTAAACAGGACAGGCAGTATCAGCGATGTGAAAAAGGTTTATTCCCATCCGCATGCGATAGCAGAATGCAGGGAGTGGCTTAAAAATAACCTGCCTAATGCGGCATTGATTGAAACATCCTCAACCGCAGTGGCAGCCCAGACAGTTGTTGACGACCATGATGCAGCAGCCATTGCGAGCGAAAAGTCAGCGGAACTTTACGACCTGAAGATAGTGGAAAGAAAGATTGAAGACCATTTGAATAATTTCACAAGGTTTCTTGTCATTGGCAAGACATCGCCGAAAAAGACGGGAAATGACAAGACATCCATATTATTTTCGGTAAAGGATTCGCCGGGCATCCTGTTCAGGATGCTCAAGCCATTTGCTGAAAGGGGCATAAACCTGACAAAGATAGAATCAAGGCCGCAAAAGAAAAAGGCATGGGAATATATATTCTTTCTTGATGTGGACGGGCACATATCTGACAAAAAGGTATCTGATGCTCTAAAGGAAATGGAAGGATTTTGCTCATTTATGAAGATTTTAGGCTCGTATCCAAAAGGTGAAAAATGAAAAAACTCGTATCTGATGAAATAGAATCTCTGGTGCCCTACCCTCCCGGAAAACCGATTGAAGAGGTTGAAAGGGAACTCGGAATCAAAGGCTCTATAAAACTTGCATCAAATGAAAACCCGCTGGGACCTTCTAAAAAGGCAGTGGATGCTGTTTCAAAGGCAATTAAGAACCTGCATAGGTATCCTGACGGTGGGTGTTATTATCTAAAAGAAAAACTCGGAAGGTATCATAATGTAAAACCTGAAAACCTTATAATAGGCAATGGCTCAAATGAGATTATTGAACTTGTTGTGAGGACATTTTTACAATCTGGCGAAGAAGCTGTAATGGGGAACCCGTCTTTTGCAGTGTATCCTCTGGTTGTGCCTGCTGTCGGAGGTAAAAATATACTTGTGCCTTTAAAAGACCTTACGCACGACCTTGATGCAATGTTTGATTTAATAACAGAAAAGACAAAAATTATATTCATTGCAAACCCAAATAACCCAACAGGAACAATAAATACAAAAAAAGAACTTGACAGGTTTGTGAAAAAACTGCCTGACGACATGATAATTGTTTTAGACGAGGCGTATTATGAATTTGTAACAAGCATGGATTTTCCGAATTCCCTTGAGTATCTTAATAAAGGTAAAAATGTTGTAATACTTCGGACATTTTCAAAAATCTACGGGCTTGCAGGACTGCGTATCGGCTACGGCATTGCTTCGGAAAGACTTGTATTTTATATGAACAAGGTCAGGCAGCCTTTTAATGTCAATAGCCTTGCGCAAATCGCTGCAATGGCTGCACTTGATGATAAAGACCACCTGAAAAGGTCTCAAAAGAATAACGAAGAAGGACTTGAATATCTTTTCCGTGAACTTGCTTCACTTGGGCTTGAATGTGTCCCGACACAGGCTAACTTTTTTCTTGTAAAGGCTGGAGATGGAAAGGC
Organism: Deltaproteobacteria bacterium GWC2_42_11; assembly: GCA_001797495.1. Taxonomy (GTDB): domain Bacteria; phylum Desulfobacterota; class GWC2-55-46; order UBA9637; family GWC2-42-11; genus GWC2-42-11. The sequence goes on along the minus strand of MGPS01000055.1, from coordinate 8,598 downwards.
AATATATGAAGCGCTTTTGAGGCAGGGTGTGATTGTAAGACCTATGGAAAGTTATGGACTCGGTGAATATATAAGGGTTACTGTTGGACTCCATGAGGAAAACAAAATCTTTCTAAATGCCTTTAAAGAGGTGATTGGAAGTGAATAGAGACAATGCCATTACTCACTGGGTATGGGTTCTCATGAAGGACTTTACAAGATATGCTGATATGAAGTTCAAGGCTATTTCTCAGATGAAGGATTTTAATATCTTTGGGACTGGATGGCAGGATGAGATTTTAAAAAAAAGGATGGAAATGATTAGCCATGCCTGAATTTTTGACCCCTGACCTCTGCCCCGCGACCCTAAATCAAATGGAGGTTTTTTTATGATAATTGTCTTAAGACCTGATGCCACAAAAAAAGAAACAGACCATGTCATTCAAAAGATAAAACAACTCGGACTTGCTGTCCATATTTCAAAAGGAAAGGAGCGGACAATAATAGGCGCTATAGGGGATGAATCTGTTTTTGAGGAACACCCTCTTGACACGCTGCCAGGGGTTGAAAAGGTTATGCCTATATTAAAGCCATATAAACTTGTAAGCAGGGAATTTCAGAAAGAAGACACTATAATAAATCTGGGAAAGGTAAAGATAGGCGGTAAACAGATACAGGTAATTGCAGGACCATGCAGCGTTGAGACAAGGGAAACTCTCCTCCATATTGCAAGAGAGATAAAAAAGGCAGGTGCAAGACTTCTCCGCGGCGGCGCATTTAAGCCAAGGACATCACCATATGCATTTCAGGGGCTCGGTGAAGAAGGGCTTAAACTTCTTTCAGAAGTAAAAAAGGCGACAGGACTCCCTGTTGTTACAGAACTCCTTGACCCAAGGGATACAGATATTGTTTACAGGCATTCTGACATAATCCAGATAGGTGCAAGGAACATGCAGAATTTTAGGCTTCTGACAGAGGTCGGTAAACTTGATAAACCAGTGCTTTTAAAAAGGGGACTCGCTGCAACAATAAAGGAATTTTTAATGTCGGCAGAATATATTGCATCAGAGGGGAATAGAAAAATTATCCTGTGTGAAAGAGGGATAAGGACATTTGAAACGTCTGTCAGGAATACCCTTGACCTGAGTGCAATACCTGTTTTAAAAGAAGAGACCCACCTCCCTGTCTTTATAGACCCAAGCCATGCTGTTGGCAGATGGGATATGGTTGCACCTCTTGCCAGAGCAGCGGTTGCATGCGGTGCAGATGGTCTGATGATAGAGGTGCACTCCGACCCTGAAAACGCGTTATGTGACGGATCACAGTCTCTAAAACCTTCAAAGTTCGCAGCCCTGATGAAAGAACTGAAAAAGGTGGCAATAGCAGTTGGAAGGACGATGTAGATAGTTCACGCTGAAAAATGCCCATCTGCTGTGTTGCTTTCGTCGCTGCGTTGCTCACATACCTAAAAAAGTATGCTCCGCTACTCGCTCCTCAGCGCCTTGCATCTGGGCAATTTTTGAGTGTGAACTTAATAGCAATAGGAAATGAGTAAGGTGAAAAGAGAGATACATTTTAAAAAAGTTGCAATAATCGGTGTTGGGCTTATTGGCGGCTCTATTGCAATTGTTTTAAGGGAAAAGGGCATTACAAAAAGTATTATTGGCATTGGCAGAGGTGTAAAAAATCTTGAGGCAGCAAAAAAACTCGGTGTTGTTGATGAGTTTACACAGGATGTAAAAGAAGGTGTAAAGGACGCAGATTTGGTTGTTGCTGCAATACCTGTTGCAAGTATTGCAAGGGTTATAAGAGAGGCATTGCCGTTTTTTAAAAATGGTGCAATTATTACAGATGTTGGGAGTGTTAAAAAATCTATTGTTGATGAAATAGAAAGTTTCCTGCCGCCAGAAATACACTTTGTAGGCGGACACCCTATTGCCGGCACTGAGAATGCCGGTGTTGAAGCAGCCTCCCTTACCCTCTTTCAGAATAGAAAATGCATTATCACTCCAACTAAAAAAACAGGCAGGACAGCACTCGAAAAGGTTAAAAGGATATGGGAGATAGCAGGCTCTGAAGTGATCCTTATGGATGCAGAGAGGCATGACAGGATACTTGCTGCTGTAAGCCACCTCCCCCATGTTGTTGCTTACGCCCTTGTAAATACTGTGAGCGGTGTCAGGGATTTTGATGAGGACATAGTAAAATATTCAGCAGGCGGCTTTAAAGACTTTACACGGATTGCCTCATCACCTCCTGAGATGTGGCGGGATATATGCCTTTTAAACAGGGATGCTATACTTGATGTAATCAGAAGGTTCAGGAAAACACTTGAGGGACTTGAACAACTTATAGCAGGAAATAACAGTGAAGGCATAATGAGAGAGTTTGAAAAGGCAAAAAACATAAAAAACAGTTTAAAAACAAACTCAAAATGAAGACCATAAAAATTAAAAAAATCAAATCCCTGAAAGGTGAAATCACCGTGCCGGGAGATAAGAGTATCTCGCACAGGGCAATTATATTATCTTCGGTTGCCAATGGGGATTCTCATATAAACGGATTCCTTGAAGCCGAAGATAATTTAAGGACACTTAATGCATTTAAACTTATGGGCATTGAGATAGAACGGATAAAAAAAGGTAAACTCCTTATCCATGGCAAGGGCTTAAATGGTTTAAAAGAGCCTTTTGATGTGATAGATGCTGGAAATTCCGGCACAACAATAAGGCTTTTGACTGGTCTTCTGGCAGGACAAAACTTTTTTTCTGTTATTACTGGTGATGCATATTTAAGAAAAAGACCAATGGAAAGGGTTGTTGAGCCGCTTTCTAAAATGGGCGCAGTAATCTATGGCAGAAATAACGGGAACCTTGCACCTCTGGCAATTACAGGCAGGAAACTAAAGGCAATAGATTATATTTCACCAATTGCCAGCGCACAGATAAAATCAGCAATACTTCTGGCAGGACTTTATGCAGAGGGTATTACATCTGTCACAGAGCCTGTAAAATCCAGAGACCATACAGAAAGGATGCTTAAGGCATTTGGTACGGATATAAAGGCTGATAATTCAAAGGTTGAAATAAAAGGCGGCTCAAGGTTAAAGGCTCGAGAGATAGATATTCCTGGTGATATATCGTCTGCTGCATTCCTTATTGCTGCAGGACTTATAATAAAGGGTTCAGAGATTCTAATAAAAAATGTGGGTGTGAATCCAACGAGGACAGGGATTATTGATTTGTTGTTAAAGATGGGCGGGGATATTAAATTATTAAATAAAAGAGAATCTTCAGGTGAACCTGCGGCAGATATACTTGTTAAATCTTCAAGCCTTTCCGGGATAAATATAACGAGAGATAACATTCCAGGGACAATTGATGAAATACCAATCCTCTGTATTGCGGCTGCAAGCGCTGTCGGAGAAACTATAATAACAGGCGCAGAGGAATTAAGGGTAAAAGAGAGCGACAGGATAAAGACTATGGTAGATGGGTTAGAGAGGCTTGGTGTGGAGGCAGAAGAAATGCCAGATGGCATAATTATTAAGGGGTCAAGGGGGGTGCCCTCTGGGCGCGGGGCCAAGGGGCCTGCCCCTGCGGGCACTAACCAGGGGTCAAGGAATAAGTGTATAAAGGTAAATAGTTATGGAGACCATCGTGTAGCAATGTCCATGATAATTGCCGGAATGGCTGGGGTAGGAAACCATAAAGAAGTGGTTGTAGAGGATATAGAATGCATTAAGACCTCCTTCCCTGATTTTCTGAAACTCCTCAGAAGGATTTAATAATAAAATCCAGATGCCGAATCGTATCAAAAGGAAAAAACCCATAATAGCCATAGATGGACCAGCAGGTGCAGGCAAGACAACGATTGCAAGACTCCTTGCCTGCAGACTGGGATTCACATATATTGATACAGGCGCTATGTATAGGGTTGTTGCAGTAAGGGCGCATGAAGAAGGCATAAATTCAGGTGATGAAAACAGGCTTGAATCCCTTTGCAGAAAGATAGATATTATCTTTAGAACAACAGAAGAAGAAAACAGGATATTTTTAAATGGAGAAGATTATTCAGAAAAGATAAGAAAGCCCTTTGTCGGACAGATTACATCTCAGGTATCTGCAAAACCAAATATCCGTGAGACAATGGTAAGCCTGCAGAGGAAGATGGGAGGAAACGGCGCTGTAGTCATGGAAGGAAGGGATATAGGCACTGTTGTATTCCCTGACGCAGAATTCAAATTCTATCTTGATGCCTCTTCAGAAACCAGAGGCAAAAGAAGGTATCTTGAACTTAAAGCAAAGAATGAAGATGTGCCGTTAGATGAAATTATAAAAGAGATAAAAGATAGAGATGAAAGGGATGCATCAAGAATACATTCACCTTTAAAAAAGGCTGAAGATGCGGTGTATATTGATACAAGCGATATGGCGATTGAAGAAGTTGTTAGAACTATGCTGGAGGTGATCAAAAGAACAGGCTTAAGTCTATAGTCTCTAGCCGGGTATTCCTATGGAAATCTTTATCGTTAAAACAGCAGGATTCTGCTTTGGCGTAAAAAGGGCAATTAATATGGCATATGATGCTGCAGGCACAGCATCAGGAGGGGATATCTATACCATTGGACCAATCATACACAACCCGCAGGTTGTATCAAAACTTGAAGAATCAAATATACATACAGCCGAAAATATCAGTAATATAAAAAACGGTACCGTTATTGTAAGGTCCCATGGCATAACCTCACGCGAGATGAGGGGGATAAGAGAAAAAGACTTGAATATGGTTGATGCGACATGCCCGTTTGTGAAAAAGGCTCAGGAATATGTTGAGAGACTGAGCAAAGATGGTTATTTTATAGTTGTTGTGGGTGAAAAGGAACACCCGGAGGTTAAGGGTATTGTAAGTTATGCCAATAAGAATATATGTATTGCAGGAAGTGTTGATGATATCAAGAGTTTACCTCGTGTAAAAAAGATGGGGGTGGTCGCCCAGACAACACAGTCAATAGAAAACCTGCAGGCAATAGTTTCAGCATGCTTGAAGAAGACAAATGAGTTAAAGGTATTTAATACGATATGCAATGCAACATCAGTAAGGCAGAACGAGTCAACAGACCTTGCTGCAAAGGTCGAGTGCATGATAGTTGTGGGAGGCAGAAATAGCGCAAACACAAACAGGCTTGCCGAGGTATGTAGAAAAATACAACCCAATACCCATCACATAGAAATCGCGGCGGAGTTAAAGCCCGAATGGTTTAAGGAAGTCGGGAAGGTAGGTATAACTGCAGGTGCATCCACGCCTGACTGGATAATAGAAGATGTTGTGGCTAAAGTTAGAAATATGAATCTATACGCAGAAGCAGGGGAATCTGTTAAGGAGTAACTGATTTATGGGCGACATGGATGTTATAGAATCTTTAAGGCAAAAGGAAGAAGAACTAGAAGGCATGTTAAACAAGGCAAGGGAGAAGGCTGCGGAAATTAAAAAAGACGCCTTGCAAAAGGCTGAAGAGATACGGCTGTCCATGTCAAAGGATATTAATGCGATGGCAGAGGAGTACAGGAAGGCAGAGGCCGGAAAGATTGATAAAGAGGTTGAGGCTGTCAAGGAAGAGGCAATAAAGGATGCCCGGCATTTAAAGTCCATGGCAGAGAAGAGACTGGAAGAGGCGGTTGAAGATGTGGTGAGTTATATAATGCAGGCACAGGATTCAAGGCTGAAGGTTGAAGACTGAATGCCGCGAATTTCGGTTTGATGATAAGGGAATGATAAAGATAATGTCTAAGGTTCAGATAATAGGATCCAGGGGGCTGCTTGATGAGGTGATACAGGCGCTTCATAATATCGGTATCGTTCATATAGAAAGTATGCCTGCAAGGATTACCTTTGAGGATTTATACCTGAGCAGGGTGCCGGTTGAGAAGGAAAAGGCAATGCTCAGGGAGAGCCTCAACAGGCTCATTGAGAAACTCAAAAGCATATATCTTCTCCTGCCTCCGCCGGAGCAGGATTCAGGTTACGGATTTGAAGCCGGCGAGGGCATGGTGATTGCAGATATTACTTCTGATGCATTTCTTAAGGAGATGGATGAACTTGAGAAAGAGGTCAGGGGACTGCATGTTGAGAAGGCTGATCTTTCAGAGGAGATTTCTTCCATTGCCCGTTACGAGATGATATTAAAAGGCATTGCGCCCCTTGTGGCAAAATTAAAGGGGCTCAGTAATTTTGAGACAATCGGCATTACCATTGAACGGGCCAAAGAAGATATTATACCTTTGCTTGAAAATGAGATAAACCGCATTACAGAAACAAGGTATCAGTTCTTTGTAAAGGATATAGATAAAGATATAATCGGCATTGTCATTACCTATCCGCGGCAATATGATACGAGAGTAGAGGCGCTTATTTCCACTGAGGACATATCAGAGATAAAGCTCCCGCACAGATATGTTGACATGACACTATTTGATGCGCTCAAGGTTATGATTAGAAGGAGGGAAGAGATACCGGAAATGGTTCTTGAGATTGACAGCAGACTGAAAGAGCTGTCACGGCAGTGGCATGCGAAACTTGACAACCTTATGCGGTTTGTGCGCGATACGGTTGATGAGTTGAAGACCCTTGCATATTGCGGTCATACAAGATTTGCATTTGTGATATTCGGGTGGATACCAAAGGATGACTTTCCTGTCCTTACAGGCGCTGTAAAGAAGAGATTTGGCGATAAGGTTATGGTGTGTGAGGTGGGGATAAGGGAGGATGAGATAGATTTAATCCCTGTTTATATAAAGAACCCGGGGTTTTTAAGACCCTTTGAGATTTTCTTGAATGTCCTGCCCCCGCCTAAATACAGTTCCATAGACCCCACCCCATATCTCGCATTATTCTTCCCCACCTTTTTCGGGCTCATATTAGGCGATGCGGGATACGGCGTAATACTCTTTGCGATAAGCCTTTACCTTAAAAAGAGGTTTAAGGGGAGAGATTTCATTACAAACCTGGCATCGATTTTTCTCATATCAAGCCTCTTTGCAGTGGCATTTGGCATTTTGTTCGGGGAGATGTTTGGCGACCTGGGGGAGAGGCTCGGCATTATTCATCCTATACTATTTGACAGGCTGAAGGCTATGCAGGTTTTTCTTGTGTTGGCTATTGGTATCGGTGTCGGGCATGTGGCGGTCGGGCTTATGCTTGCAATAGTTAACTATATCCACAGGGGCAAAGGCAAACATGCCATGGCAAAGGCATCCATGCTGATACTGATATTCGCCATGGCTGCCATATTGGCTGCACTGGCTGGATATCTGCCCAGGGAGCTGATTAGCCCCGGCATGATAGTCGTACTGGCGGCATTCGCAGCCCTTATCCTATTTGAAGGTATTATAGGACCTCTGGAGGCATTCAAGACAATCGGCAATATCCTTTCATATGCCCGTATCATGGCAATAGGGACAGCATCAGTAGTGCTGGCGCTCGTTGCGAACAAGATTGGCGGCATGGCAGGCAATGTGTTTCTTGGCATACTCATAGCAGGCATAATCCATGTTATGAATATTTTGCTCGGTATACTCGTTCCCACCATCCATTCATTGAGGCTTCATTATGTGGAATTTTTCAGCAAGTTTTACGAGACAG
>MGPS01000055.1:0-857 GCA_001797495.1 Deltaproteobacteria bacterium GWC2_42_11 | reverse complement strand
GGCTGCAGCCATTGCCATAGCAGTCCCTGCGCTTGCAACTGCATGGGCGCAGAGCAGGATAGGCTCTGCAGGGGCCGGGGCTGTGGCTGAAAAGCCTGAGCTCAGCGGCATTATAATCATATTGATGGCTATACCAGAGACAATGGTTATCCTTGGCTTTGTCATAGCCTATCTTATCCTGTTTTAGAACAAAGGAGGCTGGTTGCACAGATATTCAGATATGAGCCCGTGCTGCTGATGCATCACACATCTCTTGATTTTTTGCAGTATTCGTTGGGCTGTCTAATCTGTGCAATCCTGTGTGAGAAATGGGTGAAAGGGAATTATTAAAGGCGCTTGAGGACGATGCCAGAAGGGAATGTAATGCTATTATTGAAAACACGCTGGCAGAGGCTGATGCTATTATAAAGACGGCTATAGAGGAGATGGAGAAGAAGAAAAAAGAAGGGCTTGAAACTATAAAGGCATGTATGCAGATGGAAAGGACAAGGAGGCTGGCTAAGGCAAGGCTTGATGCGAGAGGCATTGTACTTAAAGAGAGAGATGCCGGCATAAAAAGGGTTCTGGAAAAAACACGGGACAGGCTGGGTGATATACAAAAAGTTAGGGATTATCCAATGGTGCTGGAAAGGCTCTTAAAGGAGGCATTGGCTGAATGGAACGGAAGCATGAAGGGGAGGGATGCGCAGGTTATTGCAGCAAAAAGAGATATCCCCCTTCTAAAAAAAATCAGAGCCTCTGATAACAACTATGAAATCGTTCCTGATGAGGCAGAGGCTGTACCCTCAGGCGTTGTCATTGCCAGTAAAGACAGGCGGTTCAGAATAACAAACACACTCCTTTCAAGACTGGAAAGG
>MGPS01000054.1:3221-5501 GCA_001797495.1 Deltaproteobacteria bacterium GWC2_42_11 | reverse complement strand
ACAACATACGGACAGGGGCTTGCAAATGAATTTAAAAAGGCGCTTCACAGCGAAACAGAGGTAGTTTATTACGGGGTTATTATCCAGGGGGATAAAGATTTCAGGGCAGTCCTTACAAGCATAAAGGGAACGATGCCTGAACTGATATATTTCGGCGGGATATATCCAGAGGCAGGTCTTTTGGTCAAGCAGGCAAAGGAACTCGGCATAAAGGTGCCGTTCATGAGCGGCGACGGCACAATTGACAAGGAGTTTATAAAGATTGCAGGAAAGGAGAATGCAGAGGGCACATACCTTACATTCAGCCCTGACCCATCAAACATACCCAGCGCAAAAACCCTTCTGGATAAATATCATGCCCGATATGGCGAACATGGCCCATATTCAATATATGCATACGATGCTGCAAACATACTCCTGACAGGCATTAAAGACGCAGGTGTTCTGGATGGAAAGAAGATAAGTGAGGCAATCCGCAATATCAGGTATGAAGGCGCACTCGGCACAATCCAGTTTGACAAAAAGGGTGATGTTTTAAAAGCGCCGTATATTGTCTGGACTATAAAGGATGGTGAATTTAAAGAACACTGGGCGCCGGAGAAATAGGCAGGCAGAACAGATATGATAAAGAAGGTATCTGCAGACAAACTCAAAATCGGGCATTATATTGAAAAACTTGACCAGAGTTGGTTTTCAACCCCACTGTGTTTATAAGGAGGTAATCCTATGAAACTCACATATCACGGACATTCGTGCTTTATTGCAGAAGGAAGCAAGTACAGCATAATAATTGACCCGTTCCTGAACGGCAATCCTGCAGCAAAGATAAAGCCTGATGATGTAGATGTTGACGCAATCCTTGTAACCCACGGTCATGCAGACCATCTGGGGGATGCTGTTTATATAAGCAAGAAATGCAATGCCCCAATAATAGCGCCTTATGAACTGGTTTGTTATTGTGAGGCAAGGGGTGCAAAAGGACACCCAATGCACATAGGCGGGAGTCACGAATTTCCATTCGGCAGGGTTAAACTGACCATTGCCCATCACGGCTCAACAACTGACACAGGCGCTGTAGGAAATCCATGCGGTTTTATTGTAACAATGGACGGCAAGACCATATACCATGCAGGAGATACAGGGTTGTTTTATGACATGAAACTAATCGGAGAGACAAACAATATAGATGCTGCACTGCTGCCTATTGGTGATAATTTTACAATGGGTATTGATGATGCTATTAAGGCTGCTATCTTCCTGAAGCCCAGGATTGCAGTGCCTATGCATTACAATACATGGGATTTAATAAAACAGGATGCAAACAGGTTCGTAGACGGCTTAAAGGGTTCTCAAACAAAAGGGATAATTATAGGTGTTGGGGAACATGTTGAGATTTGAAATAATAGTTTATATCCACACCCTGTACCAGTAAAATTTTATAAACTCAAAGAAGATAATTCTTATGCTGGTTGTATTTTTCCACCAGTGTTTTTCATCAAAGTTAGACGTGGATACAGGGTGGGGATTGATTTTTACATCAGGAGGGATAACGCTTCTGAAAACATATAAAGCCCTTTTCATATGATATTTTGATGTAACGAGTATAATATCACGGAAGTTTTTGTCCTTTATAATCTTCCCTGCCTCAACTGCATTTTCATAAGTGCTTTTTGAATTATTTTCAAGTATCACCCTTGATGAATCAATATCTAGCCCTATTGTAAAAAATATTGACTTCAAGTCAGATTCCCTGTTTACACCGGAAATAATAAGGTATTTTGCCCTTTCTGCCAAAAGCAGGGAAGCGCCCTCCTCCACTCTCCCCATGCCGCCTGTCAAAACAACGATTGCCCCGGCTGTACTATAGTCATCTTTGTAATTAGTTATATCGCTTATAAACAGGTAGAAAAGATAAAAGAGCAGGGCTGTGATACCTGCTGATATTGAATATATGATTTTTTTCTTCATAAAATTCCCTTGCAAATCTTATAACACTATGTTACTTATTTCAATCCAAAATTCATTAAGGAGGCTAGAAGGTTATGGCAATGGTCTGTGAAATATGCGGAAAGGGTCCTGTTTTCGGGCACAATATAAGCCACGCAAATAATAAAACAAAGAGGAGATGGAACCCAAACCTGCAAAGCATAAAGGTCTCACATAACGGCAAGGTCAGGAAGATGAACGTATGTGCAAGGTGCATCAGGTCAGGCGGTATCACAAAGGCAGCCTAATAATTTTGTCCCGAAAATACTTTTTATGGCTGCCTGCCCTGCTGGC
>MGPS01000054.1:0-3197 GCA_001797495.1 Deltaproteobacteria bacterium GWC2_42_11 | reverse complement strand
CCATAAATATTTTATCCCCTTTTGTGACCGAAGGTCATGTGGGTTTTATAAAACAGCGACTGCATCTATTTCAATATCAACACCCTTTGGTAATGCCTTTACCTCTACAGTAGCCCGTGCCGGGTATGGTGGTGTAAAGAATTCTCCGTAAATCTGGTTCATTTCAGCAAATTTATTTATATCAGTGAGATAGACAGTAGTCTTTACAACACCAGCCAGAGAAACATCTGCTGCTTCGAGTATTGCCTTTATGTTATTCAATACAAGTCTTGTCTGCTCTGCAATACTGCCTTTTATGATATTCCCGCTCTTCGGGTCTATTGGTATCTGTCCTGACAGGAATATAAAACCATTGGCAATTACTGCCTGCGAGTAATGCCCTATTGCCTGAGGCGCATTGTTCGTTTTTATTACCTTCTTCACAGTAACCTCCATTTCTAGTTTCGAGCATAAAAAGGGGACAGGCTACTTTTAATGTAAAGAATGCACCTTTGTGGTTAATCCATAAAAGTAGCCTGTCCCCTTTTTACCTTTCAAACTCTAACTCACCATCCTCTGCACCTTTATAACATTTTTTACCTTCTGAAGAGACTTGATTATATCTTTCAGATGCGCAAGTCCATTTACCTCAAGTCCAAAGGTGCAGACAGCCTTTTTATCAGACGTAGTTCGTATATCGGCGCTTGATATATTAGCCTCTTTGGAGGTTATCGCCGCGCTCATATCCGCGAGCACACCCTTGGTGTCACGGCATATTACTTCTATCTTTGCCGGACGGATTGTCTTGAAACCCTTATCCCACTCAACATCAACCCTTCTCTCAACATCTATGTTCAGGACATTCTGGCATGCAACAGTATGTATTGCAACTCCCCTTCCCCTGCTTACAAAGCCGATTATCTTGTCGCCAGGCAAGGGGTTGCAGCATCTGGCAAACCTTATCATAATATTGTCTACGCCCCTGACAATAACCCCTTCTTTAGGCGGTTTCTTAATCCTCTGCAAGACCTTCTGCAGACCAAGAAACCCCTTTTCCTCTCTCCTCAGTTTTTCAGGGGGGAGTATCTTTGTGAGCACCTGATGAACAGATGTTTTTCCGTAGCCGATGCCTGCCAGCAGATTCAGGATATTCTGCATATTAAAATCGGTTTTTGCAATATGTTCCAGTTCCCCTGACTTCAGCATCTTATTAAAGTCCAGGTCATGTTTTTTGAATTCCTTTTCGCAGATTTCCTTGCCCAGTTCAATGCTCTTTTCCCTTTCTTCAGTCTTTATCCACTGCCTTATCTTTGTTTTCGCCCCTGATGTCCTGACAAACTTCAGCCAGTCCTTGCTGGGGTTATGGTTAGGCGATGTTATTATTTCTACTACATCGCCGTTCTTTAATACATAGCGAAGGGGGACGAGTTTGCCGTTTACCTTTGCGGCTGTGCACCTGCGCCCTATATCAGTATGGATGTTGTATGCAAAATCTATTGGTGTTGCCCCTCTGGGGAATTCTTTTACATCCCCCTTTGGTGTGAAGACAAAGACCTCATCAGGGAAGAGGTCGATCTTTACGGTCTCCATAAACTCTGACGGGTCTTTCAGTTCTTTCTGCCACTCCAGCATCTGCCTGAGCCATGCGAACCTCTTATCGTCTTTTTCAGGGATTTGTATGCCTTCTTTGTACCGCCAGTGCGCTGCTATGCCGTATTCAGCAATCTTATGCATTTCATGCGTTCGTATCTGTATCTCTATTCTGTCCCCGTGCGGACCTATTACTGTTGTATGCAAAGACTGGTACATATTCGGTTTTGGTATTGCAATGAAATCTTTAAACCTGCCGGGGATGGGTTTCCAGAGGGAATGTATCATGCCGAGTGTTTCATAGCACTCTTTTACAGTGCCGACAATTATTCTGAATGCTATGATGTCATATAAATCGTCAAAATCCAGCCCCTGCGATTCTATCTTCTTGTGAATACTGTAGAGGTGTTTTGGCCTTCCTGTAACCTCTGCATCAAGACCGTGTTCTTTCACCTTGTTTTCAAGTATTGATATTACCTCCTCAACATACTTCAGCCGTTCAGCGCTCTTTTTCATCAGCAGTTCCTCAAGTTCTTTGTGTCTTTCAGGTGTTAAGTATTTGAAAGAAAGGTCTTCCAGTTCGGTTTTTATCCAACCTATGCCAAGACGGTTTGCCAGCGGCGCATATATGTCAAGGGTTTCCCGGGCTATTTTAATCCTTTTTTCAGGATTCAGGGCATCAAGTGTCTGCATATTATGCAGCCTGTCAGCAAGTTTTATAAGGATTATCCTTATGTCTTTTGACATCGCTATAATCATCTTTCTGAAATTTTCTGCCTGTCTTTCTTCTTTGCTGGTAAATGTAATTTTGCTTATCTTTGTAACGCCATTAACGAGTTCAGCGATTTCATCTCCAAAAACCTCCTTTATCTTGTCCTGTGTTGTATAGGTATCTTCAACAGTATCATGGAGCAGTCCTGTAGCAATTGTCGCAGGGTCAAGTTTCAGATGTGTAAGGATGGATGCCACCTCTAAAGGGTGGTCCATATAAGGTTCGCCTGAAATGCGCACCTGTCCCTGATGGACCTTTGCAGAGAATATATAAGCCTTTTTTATAATCTCAAGGTCAGCAGACGGGTTGTATGATGCAATCCTTTCCAGTATATTTTCAAGCCTTTCCATTTAATATAATTTAACCCAATTATAAGGAATTTGCAATAGTGCATCATAACCTAAAATTTACATAAAAACTATTGACAAACACAGGGGTAGTGCTACAATTTTAAATATCTTATCAACTGGTTTACACTGGTTTACAAAGGCAACGGGGCATGAAAATCTTGTTGGTTTTGTTGCTGCCTATCCCGCCTGCAAACCCGTAGCCTCTAAAAACCTCCCACTCAAACGGTTTGCAAGCGGGACAGGGCGTGAGAGGGACAGGCTACTTTTTTTGTAAAAAAGTTGCCTGTCCCTTTAGGAGCCGCGAAGTCTTGAGTGACAGAAATCACACTTAAATTGTGACACCTGTCAATGACAATATTTACTTCTTCTGCTATAAATTGCGTATTACAAAAAGTTTTCTTATGATTTAAGGAGGTGGTTTTATGAAGAGGGCATTTTTTAGCGGCGCCTTTCAGATTGTCATATTTTTTATAATGATTCTCCTCCCCTCCCTTGCATTTGCAGAG
>MGPS01000053.1:591-49801 GCA_001797495.1 Deltaproteobacteria bacterium GWC2_42_11 | reverse complement strand
TATCTAATATACCATCACAAAATCCCTTTTATTGTACTGTTGATTTATATTGTCAAACCCAATCCTGTACTCTAGGACAATATTGTCATGATTATTATGAAGGTTCACCATATCCATACTCCTCAACTATAAATGGAATTATTAGAATAGATATTTATGCGATGTCATGGTATGGTTATGGTTGTAGTTATTTTCCTCCTTGTACTGATTTTATATATGTTACTGATGCGGGTGCGTGTATATCTGCGGGACCTCCGTGTAACTTCCCTGACACAGTTTATATAAACCATGTACGAGGTAGAACTGAAACTTACGAATGGAGATGTCCCGGAGAGGAGCAGTGTGTTGATGGAGATGGTGATGGATATTATACCTATAATTCTGCAAACTGCCCGCAAGGCAATGACTGCAATGACAGCGACCCAAATATAAATCCTGCTACAATTTGGTATAAAGACACAGACAATGACGGATACTCAAACGGCACAACCCTTACCCAATGCGAAAGACCTTCTGGTTACAAGTTAGCCTCTGAACTTACATCCACATCAGGGGACTGCAATGATAATAATCCTGCTGTAAACCCATCTGCACAAGAGGTTTGCGGAGATGGGATAGACAATAATTGTAATGGACAGACAGATGAGGGGTGTTTGAAATGTGAAATATCTATAACTGCAAATCCAAATGCAGTCTGGCCAAAGAATGCAGGAAGCAGTCAAACCACCTCAATAATCACCGTGTCTTTAACCAATCCAGCGCCTCCAGAGGGATGCACTGTAAATCTGAGTGTTGAGCCTGTAGCAAACTCAGGCGGCCACAGCCACAGCGGCACAAGGCCAAAAGGGAAGATAACTGACAGTAGCGGCAATGTAATAAGCAGCGTTAACTTGAGTAATGCAGAGAACTCTGCAGTGGTAAAATACACAAGCTCAGAGGTTGGTGGTGAGGAAAGGATAATAGCAACAGTTACAGGAGGAGATGAAAGCGAGGCAAAGATTAAGGTTAGGGTGCCGGGATTAGGTTCAATGGGAGAATCAGACGCCTGGAGGCTGACAGGTCAAACAACAAACCATCCTGTGAATCATTACGGGACATATACTACAATCGGGAATATAGGCAACATGGCAGCGGATTATTATCAGCAGTTTGATGCAACGCTTGGGATAAATGATATGAGCCTGCCAGATGGTGGGATGTTTGACATATGCGGGACATATAATCCAACCGATACCTGTTTAAATGCTCCGAATGGAGGACATTCCAGCCACAGAAAAGGAACTGGTGTGGATATTGATAGAACTGCCCAAAGTCAGAACGGGTGGATAAGGGTGGATAGGATCGCAATAAGAGAGATTTGCAAGGATTATGGTGGGCATCTTGTTCGAGAATCCACAATACACTGTGAATTCCCACAGTAAGGAGGTATGGCAATGATAAATAAGAGAGTTATTTTTATTGTTTTAATTGGAATTATCTTTTCAACCTCGTTAGCTTTTGCCCAGATTCCGTCGCCGCTTAAAGATGTCAAGGTTACAGGGCTGGTAATGTTAGACAGCACAACGGGTATCTATACATATAATTACTCAATCTTCAACCCACCTATTAACGATGGAAAAATATTTCATTTTGAGATTGATATTACGAAACCATTGAACAGTCAAGAATTAAATTCCGCAGGTCTTGTGATTCGAAGAGGGGTGAAAGCTCAAGGGGGGATGATAATTAGAAGTTTTGAAGAAGAGGTAGCAAGGATAAAGGAAGTATTACAAAAACCTGTAATACCGGTTGGTGCTCAGCCACCTTTTGGTCAGCCATTTCCTGGTTGGATTACAGCCATTACAGTTATGGGAACAGTCTCGTGGGGCGGTAGTGAACAAAGCCTAATCTTGCCTAATCAAACATTTGGAGGCTTTATATTGACATCGTATGGGTTGCCAGGAATAAGAGATGTTAAGATAGAACCTGATATTGACATAGACAATTTGCCTGAGCAGTACTGGGAAAACATAGAACTCACGAAGCAACTTGAAGACAGCCTAATCTATCAAACTAAAACCCTCGGCCCCACAGCCCCGCCTGCTGATTTTAAGCCCGTGAGCTTTATAGACTACATAATTTCCATGAAGCACGAAGCATTTTCATTAGGCTGGATAACTAATCAGGGCATAGAGCAGAGCCTCGATGCAAAACTTGAAAATGCAAAAAAGAAGATTGAGCAAGGCAATAAGAATGCAGCCAAAAACATCCTGAATGCCTTTATAAATGAAGTGGAGGCACAGAAAGATAAACACCTAACATCCGAGGCATATGGGTTGTTGAAATATAATGTGGAGTATTTAATCGGACGGTTATAGGTTTTTTATGGGGAAAAGGGGGTCAATGGAAATGGAAATAGAGGAAATAGGACAATTTTCCCAATTTTTCGGAAATGGAGAATACGGGAAGTGTCCCTATAATTCCTATATAATTATAATTTATAATTTTTTTGAAATTATAAGGGGTATAAAAAGTTCTGGAAATTAAATAGTGGTAAAACTATCACTCTGATTAAGGAGGTCTATATGTTTGGGTTTGGAAAAGGTAAGGCAAAGGAAAATGCAATAGCAGCAGAGATGACTGGCTTTATTGGCAAGGGTGTAAGTATTGACGGGAGAATGAGTTTTGACGGCTCTGTCAGGATAGACGGGGATTTCAAAGGGGAAATAGATGCAGAGGGATTCCTTATAATCGGTGAAGGTGCGGTAATAGAGGCTGTAATAACAGTCGGCTCTGCCATTATAAGCGGGGAGATAAAAGGTGATATTGAGGCAAAGACAAAGGTGGAACTCAAATCACCTGCCCATATATACGGCAATATAAAGACGCAGAATATTGTAATAGAAGAGGGTGTTATATTTGAGGGAACATGCATAATGAAATCCAAGGGTGAAGATGTTACCCTGCACGGGAAAAATGTGTAAGGAAGAGGAGCACAAGGAGGTTATCTGTTGAGGAATTTTTTACTTATAATCTTAAGCACATACTTTTTGCTGCTTCCATGCCTTTCGGCCGCAAATAAAGATTCAAGTGTAACAGACCCTGATGCTGACAGAAATGGATTGAAGGATACTTCTCTTACATATGCGCTTGCAAGGCTTGAGGTTCCAAAACAGTTGATAAATATCGGCAGGTGGGGGGAAAATACCTTTGTCCTACTTGCAGAAAAATCGTCTCAGAAACTTTACCTCATTGACAGTTCGTATAACCTTGTAAAGACCTACCAGATTACCACAGGTCAAAATAATGGGAACAAATCGCATATAGGTGATAAAAAGACACCGGAGGGTGTTTATTTTTTCACCCATGTTAAAGAAGATAAGGAACTATTGCCGCAATATGGTTTGATGGCAATACCAATAAATTATCCAAATTTCTTTGATAGACAGCATGGAAAGACAGGCAACGGTATCTGGCTCCATGCCACTGACCAGCCCACGAGACCAATAAAACCATTTGATACAAAGGGCTGCCTGGTTGCAGTGAATGAAGATGTGCTGGATATTGCCAGATATATAAAACTCCAGACAACACCTGTAATAATAGTTGATAAGGTCGAGTTTGTCCCACTGGAGTTTGTAAAAGAGGAGGACCAGAGAATAAGGGAGTTTTTAAATAAATGGCGGGAGAGCTGGGAAAACAAAAACCTTGATGAATATATTGAAAGTTATTCTAAGGCATTTAAGTCAAGGGGCATGGATTGGGATGCATGGAAGAGATACAAGGCATCTTTAAATAAAATAGGGTTACCGCGGAAGGTTTCAATAAAAGAGATCAAGATATTGGGACAGAGCGATGACGGCTTTATTGTTTCGTTTATACAGACATATACAGGCGAGGGCACAAATAATACAGGTATAAAGAGGCTCTATCTTGAGTATACTGATGACGGAATAAAGGTTATCGGTGAGGAATGGACTGCTATACCCCCCGAAGACCCTGCAGGGATAGCAGAAAAACTCTCCGAAAAACTGCCTGTTAGGGTAGCGGTGAATGTTAATGGAGGACAAACAGCAGAGGCTGAAGCAAAGATACAGACACCAGAGGACAGAGTTCAGAAAAAGGGAAAGGGACCAAAACAGGAATCTGCTGAAACAGGACAGGAATTAGCAGTCAGTATACCTGAGAAGCAGAAGACAGTAGGTGACAATTCAAAGGCTTTAAATATTGCTATAGAGGAATTCGAGGCATATGCTAAAAAAGGATTTAAGGCAAGATTTAGACTAGTTAATAAAAAAGGTGAGGAGCATAAACTGCAGGGCAGACTTGCTGTAATTGCATTCGATGATAATAAAAAGGCATTGGCATCTTTCCCTGCAATGGAACTTTCAAAGGGTGTTCCGAAGGACTTCAAAAAAGGCGACTGGTATTCTATAAGAAGGTTTAAGGTTGTTGAAGCAAGCTTTGGACAGAATAAAGGGTTTAAATCCATAAAGGTCATTGTCTATTCATTGACAGGTAAGATTATCATGGAAAAGGAGTTTTCTTTATGAGATGTTATAGGGTCAAGGGTCAAGAAAAGATAATTGGCAGTTGCCAGTTTCCAGTTGGCACAACTGCCTACTGCCTACTGCTTATTACTGCCTGCTTCCTGTTGCTTACTCCTCTTTCTCCTGCATTTGCAATTGCCCAGACAATCCACGATGTTTATTTCAAAAATACAGACTACGAGTTAAATGTTTATAAAATATACGGTGCAGAAAAAGGTAAGACAATGATGATAATCGGCGGGATACAGGGAGATGAGCCAGGGGGCTATATAGCCGCTGACCTCTATGCAGATATGGCGCTTAAGAAAGGGAACCTCATTGTTGTGCCGCGGGCAAATTTCCTTTCAATCATAGAGCATAAAAGACTTATCAATAACGATATGAACCGCAGGTTCCAGTCCCCTAATACAAGGGGGTATTATGAGGACAGGGTTGTGGAGATACTGAAAGACCTTATAGGGGAAAGTGATTACCTCCTTAACCTGCATGAGGGGTCTGGATTTTTTTCAGAGAGATGGGTAAGTGATTTAAGAAACCCGAAGCGGTTTGGACAGTCTATTATAGCAGATGCAGATGTTTATACTTCAAAAAAATCAGGGATGGAGTTAAGGCTTGGTGAACTTGCAAGGAGGATAGCAGAGGCTGTAAACAAAAATATAGAGAACCCTGAATACCATTTCAAATTCAATAACCACAAGACATTTGAAAGGGACACAAAGCACTCGGAACAGAGGCTGTCAGCAACATATTATGCAGTTTCAACCCGCGAGATACCTGCCTTTGGCATAGAAACCTCAAAAGAGATAAAGGACATTGGGACAAAGGTAAGGTTTCAGACAATGGTTGTTAACGCATTTATGGAGAAATTTAATATAGTACCTGAATACCCGAAAATTTCTCTTGAATCACCAAGGCTCAAGTATCTGCTGATAAATATAAACGGGAAAAAGGAATTTGTTGTACAGAACGGTGAATCTCTTAATGTAAAAAATGGCGACAGGGTTAGGGTCTCGCATGTTGAGGCAAACTATGCAAGGGGTTTGATCGTGGATTTTTCGGGTATAGGCACAGCAAACGATTTCCAGAAGGATTTTGAAATTAATGAACCGACGAGGATTGTTGTTAAAAAAGACGGGTTCAAATGCGGAGAAGTGGATATTATTACTAATGCGTCAGAATTTGCTGATAAGAAGAGCGGTATCCCCGTGGTAAGATATCTAGTGGTTGAGATAAACGGCAGAAAACAGGTTCTGTCAAACGGTGAGGAATTGAAAGTCGTAAGAGGTGATGTAATAAAACTCATTGATGTAATAGCAGATAGTGCCGCATCACAGGACATTAAGATAAATTTTCTCGGTTTTGTCGGTGATAAGACAAACAACAGGGGTGAGGACAGGGGATATTCTATAAATACAGCAAATGATTTGTGGATAAAATATTCAAAAGACGGCAAGGGATTACAGTATCCAATTGTTGTAAATTACAGGGATAAAAAAATCGGCGAGATAATGGTCACAATTGAAGAACCCAGGATGGATTACATTGTTATAAGACACGGAAATGGTATTAAACGCTGGTATTCAAACGGTGAATCGTTTACTGCTGCGGTAAAGGAGATACTTGAGATTGTAGATGTAAAAACAAACGTCTCAGGAAATATCGGTATTAAGATAAACCTTAATAACGGCAGGATAAACGAAGGGGCTGCAAAGACTGTAAGATTTGACGGCGGTTCGGGTAAGACAGAAATAATCGTGAGCAGGGGGGGCATCATTATGGGGAGGACGATTATAAAGGTGAGCGACCCCCTTGCACTGGCTGAACAGGGGCGTTAAAAGGCAACAAAATTCTTGACAAGAATATGCATATATTTTAATATTATCTTTAATAAATATGCATATTTTTGGAGTAGTTTATGAGGCTTTCAACAAGGAGTCTTTATGGTCTTAGGGCGATATTTGACATAGCATATCATTACGACGGCCAGCCTGTTCAGGTAAAGGATATATCGAAAAGGCAGAAGATTTCGCCCCGCTACCTTGAGCAGATATTCCAGAGACTGAAGAAGACAGGTGTGTTAAAGAGCAAGAGGGGTCCCCACGGTGGATATTACCTTGCAAAGATGCCCAAAGAGATTACAGTGGGAGACATCCTGCGAGCAACAGAGGGCTCATTGCAACTTGTATTTTGTACCACTGCAAAAAAGATTAAGAAGTGCGACCTGCTTGAGAAGTGTGTTACAAGGTCAGTCTGGGAAGAGACAGGTCAGAGGATAACAAAGTTCCTTGATTCTGTCTCCATACAGGATCTTTGCAAAAAAGGAGAGTTACTTGGGATTGAAAAAGAACTCCCCCATGGTTTAATGTACTCAATATAATATTTTTGAAAAGGAGAGAAGATGATTTCAGCAACACAGTTAAGGGTAGGGATGTCCATATTGTACAACGGCGAACCTTACAGGGTTATAAGCGTCCAGCATATAACACCGGGCAACTGGCGCGGCATGGTCCAGACCAAGATGAAGAGCCTTAAGACAGGGGCAACTGTGGAAAACAGGTTCAGGTCTGAGGATAAGATAGAAAAGGCTAATATGGAGCAGCACGAGATGGAATATCTTTATTCCAGCGGGACAGACTACCATTTTATGAACACTGAAACCTATGAACAGATATCTCTTTCAGCTGAGGAACTCGCCGATAATATTTATTACCTTATCCCGAATATCAAATTCATGGTCGACTTCTACGATGGAAAACCTGTAGGGATAGAACCTCCGCAGGTTGTTGATCTTACAGTGGTTGAAACCCCTCCATGTATGAGGGGTGCAACAGTCACAAGTTCACTAAAGCCTGCAAAACTTGAAACAGGGATAGTTGTGAATGTCCCTGCATTTATTGAAGTTGGTAATAAGATAAGGGTTGATACCTCTGAAGGAAAATACCTGGAAAGGGCAAAGTAGTTTTAAATCAGCGGATACCATCACTGCTATAGCAACACCTTCAGGTGAGGGTGGAATAGGCATTGTCAGGATTAGCGGCAGTCAATCCATAAAAATCTCTGCAGAACTTTTTAAACCAAAAAAACCTGTCAAAGAATTCAAAAGCCACTGCCTTTATTACGGCACAATCATCAACCCCTTAAATAATTCTCCAATTGATGACGGCCTTTTAACAATAATGAAATCTCCTCATTCATACACAGGCGAGGATATTGTTGAAATCCACTGCCACGGTGGTTCTTTGATACTTCAGAGGGTTCTTGAGACTGTGCTGAAATGCGGCGCAAGGATTGCAGAGCCAGGTGAATTCACAAAAAGGGCTTTTTTAAATAACAAGATGGATTTAGCGCAGGCAGAGGCTGTGATAGACATAATCCGTGCAAAGACTGATTTAGCGCTTGAGGCTGCCAGAAAACATTTATCAGGCAGACTTTCTGAAAAAATCAATGCAGCAAAGGAAGACCTTGTAAACCTTCTCTGTCATATTGAGGCAGAACTTGATTTCCCTGACGAAGAGGATATTGGCAGCCTTTCCAACATTGGAATAAACAGCAGGATAGAAAACTCTATCGCTGCAATAAACAATTTTTTATCAACATATGAGGAAGGTAAAATCCTTTTAAATGGTTTGAAGGCAATTATCATTGGCAGGGCAAATGTTGGAAAATCAAGCCTTTTAAATATCCTTTTAAAAGAAGAAAGGGCGGTAGTAACACCGATGCCCGGGACAACAAGGGATATAATAGAAGAGGTGATAAATATAAAGGGGATACCTGTAAGGCTTATGGATACAGCAGGATTAAGGGAAACAAAAGATGCGGTTGAAGAGATTGGCATCAGATTTACAATGGAAAGATTAAAAAAGGCTCAACTGGTATTGTTTGTTGTTGATGCAGCACAAGATGACATTTCAGAGGATTTAAAACTTTTTGAAAAGGTTGAGACAGGCAAAAAGATTATAATGGTATTTAACAAAATGGACATAGCAGATAAATATTCAATGGATAAACTTACCAAGTCATTTGCAGGACGCAGCATTGTAAAGATTTCAGCGCGGAAAGGCAATGGCATAGATGAATTAAGAAATGCAATTTATTTATCTGCTGTTGGGCAAAGTGCAGGGGATGTTCAAGATGTGATTATAACAAATGCACGGCATAAGAAATCGCTTGATAAGGCTTTAGATAATTTAAAATCAGCACAGGATGCAATAAAAAACGACCTTTCCAGAGAATTTCTTGCCTGCGAGATTAAAGGGGCGATTGATTGTCTCGGTGAAATAATTGGAGAGACAACAAGCGATGATATTCTTGAAAGGATTTTCAGCCAGTTTTGCATAGGGAAATAATACGCAGAAGTTTTGTTTGACAAACTATTTGCCTTGTAATAAAGTTATAACAATTTTAGTGTAAACGGAGGTTTTTATGGCAGGTCTTAATAAGGTTATGCTGATAGGAAATCTCGGGGCTGACCCAGAGGTAAAATATACGCCAAATGGCACAGCAGTCACAAATTTTAGGATTGCCACTTCTGAAAAATGGAAGGATAAAGAAGGCAAGACTCAGGAAAGGACAGAATGGCATAGGATTGTTACATTTGGGAAATTGGCAGAGATATGCGGCGAATATCTTGCAAAGGGCAAACAGATTTATGTTGAAGGCAGGATACAGACCCGCAGTTGGGATGACAAAGACGGAAATAAAAAATACATGACCGAGATAGTTGCAAACACCATGCAGATGCTTGGAAGCCCCGATAACAAAGATAACAAGCAAAAGGGGCAGGCAGTTGAAGAGACAGGTTTTTCACAGGAAAACAGTTCTCCTGTTGATGAGGATGTGCCGTTTTAGTTATCTCGCCCGCCACATAGTACCTTTTGGGGTGTCTTCAAGTATGATTCCTTTTTTTTCTAATTCCTTTCTTATCTCATCACCCTTTTTAAAGTCTTTGTTTTTCCTTGCCTCTGTTCTTTGAACAATGAGTTTTTCTATGTCTTTAGAATCAATGTGGATGTGTCTTTGTTTTTCCTGAAAATATTCTTTGAGCGTTTTATTAAAAACGGCAAGGATGCTGCCAATCTCTTTAAATATTGCCCTGATTACTGGCAGGACTTTTCTGAATTCATCAGTTATACCAACCCTTGAGGCATCATCCATCAAACGGTTTGCCTCGTTCACCTCTTTGAATATAAGACCTATTACTGCAGCAGTATTAAAATCATCGTCCATTGCATTTATAAAAGGCTGGATACGCAACCCCTTCCTGTCCTCATTGATTTGGGCATTTACAACATCACTCCAGTCCCTTTCCATTCGCTCCATTGTTGTATAAAACCTGCCTAGTTCTGCCTCTGCACTTTTAATGGATTCAGGAGAATAATCAATCGGAGACCTGTAATGGCTTGAAAGTAAAAAGAGCCTTATTGCCTCTGCTGGATGGTTTTTCAATGCATCCCTTATTGTCAGGATATTCCCGATGGACTTACTCATTTTCTCCTTTTCAATATTCACAAAGCCATTGTGCAACCAGTATCTGACGAATGGTTTTCCTGTTGCTGCCTCTGATTGTGCAATCTCGTTTTCATGATGCGGAAATATCAAATCCTTTCCGCCGCCGTGGATGTCTATTGTCTCACCCAGAAATTTCTGGCTCATGGCAGTGCATTCAATGTGCCAGCCGGGTCTGCCTTTTCCCCACGGGCTTTCCCATGAAGGCTCATTGGGTTTGCTTGCCTTCCACAATGCGAAATCCAATGGGTCATTCTTTCTTTCATCAACCTCTACCCTTGCGCCTGCCTCAAGTTCTTCTATGTTTTTCCCAGAGAGTTCGCCGTAGCCATTAAATTTTCTGACAGAATAATACACATCGCCGTCAATTACATATGCAAAACCTTTATCAATGAGCGTCTGAATAACATCTATCATCTCTATTATTGTCTCTGTTGCCTTTGGTCTATATGTTGGAAGTTCTACACCGAGCGCAGCCATGTCGTCATCAAACGCCTTTATATATTTCTCTGCAATCTCTTTTGATGAAACACCTTCTTTCAACGCCCTGTTTATTATCTTGTCATCAATATCAGTATAGTTTCTTGTATATTTGACATTAAAACCTTTGTATTTTAAATAACGGTAGATTACATCAAAACTAACTGCACTCCTTGCATGTCCGATGTGGCTTAAATCATAGACTGTTGGACCGCAGACATACATTGTAACTTCGCTGTGTTTAAGAGGTTTAAACTCCCCTTTTTGGTTTGTAAGTGAGTTATAGACCTTTAATGTCATTGAAACCTCCGGTATCTGTCTAAAAAATGGTTGCCACAACTCATTTATCATAGTATCATCTGTTTGTAAATTTTATCTTATCCCGGAGGTTTTAAGGTATTCCAATCATACACGGCAACACTACAGGTCTTAAGGCAAACCAGTTAAAAAGGATTGAGAGGATTTACAGCCGCAGAATCCCTGCATCTCAGTTAATCACCCCTGAACTCGCCAGATATATTACAGAAATATCACGAGAGATAAACCGCCAGATAGGTTTGATTGTAAACCGTCAGGGTTTTACAGAATATGTGATTGTTGGTGATGAAAAGGAGATTTTAATCCCTGTGCTTGAAAGATACCCCCTTGGCAGGAAAAGGCTGCGCGGTGTCAGGTGCATTCACACGCATCTAAAAAATGAGCCACTCTCGCAGGATGATTTAACAGACCTTGCCATCTTAAGGCTGGATATTATGTCTGCCATTGGTGTCCTTGAAAATGGGCTTCCCGGGGATATTTACCTTGCCCATCTCCTGCCTCTAAACCCTGAAGCAAAGGCATATGAGATACATTCGTCTCTGCCATTCCACAGGTTTGAGATGAGATCTGATGAGTTTATAACTGCCCTTGAGGATGAGATGGGGAGGGCGGTTGTAAGGGATGTAAACGATAAAAGGGAGAGGGCAATCCTTGCAAGTGTTTCAACAAAGGGCAAAGATGAGCAGGAAGAATCTATTGAGGAATTAAAAGAATTGGCAAGGACTGCAAATATAACTGTCCTTGATACAGTGATTCAAAGACCTAAAGAGATAAATCCAAAGTATCTGATGGGCAAGGGCAAGATAAAGGAACTTATTATAAAATCGCTCCAGAATGAAGCGACTTTGATTGTATTTGACCAGGAACTAACCCCAACACAGTTAAGGGAGATTGCAGAGATATCAGAATTAAAGGTCATTGACAGGACACAACTCATCCTTGATATATTTGCAAACAGGGCGCACTCAAGGGACGGCAAGGTGCAGGTGGAACTTGCGCAGTTAAAATATCTTTTGCCAAAACTAACAGGCAAGGGTACTGCACTCTCAAGGCTTGCAGGCGGCATAGGCGGAAGGGGTCCTGGTGAAACAAAACTGGAGGTTGACAGGCGCCGTGTTCAGGATAGGATCAGCCATCTTGAAAAACAACTGAAGACATTGAGCAAGGGCAGGTATGAAAGAAGGAGACGCAGGGCAGAAACAGGCATACCAATTATATCTATTGTCGGTTACACAAATGCAGGTAAGTCAACATTATTAAATGCACTTACAAAGAGTGAGACTTTCACAGAAGACCTTTTGTTTGCAACATTGGATACAGCGTCAAGGAGGCTCAGGTTTCCAAGGGAGAGGGATGCCATAATCACCGATACAGTGGGGTTTATAAAAAACCTGCCTGAAGACCTTTTGAAGGCGTTCAAGGCAACCCTTGAGGAGATGGAGGATGCGGACATTCTCATACACCTTGTTGATGCAAGCAGCCTGAATTTTGAAAAGAGGATTGATGCTGTAAATAAAATCCTCAAAGATGTAGGACTGGATAATATCCCGACCATACTTGTTTTTAACAAAGAGGACAAGATAGACCCTGTGATTTTAAAAAACCTCTGCAGGAGATATGATGCGATTTCAACATCTGCGATAAGGTCTGAAACGTTGGGAGGGCTGTTAAAGGTAATTGAAGAGAGGTTATGGAATAGCAAATGGAATACAGAAAGCCAGAATACAGAATTCATAATAAAAATATAAGGAGAAACAAATCATGGGCTTTACATGCGGCATAGTGGGACTTCCGAATGTTGGCAAGTCAACAATATTCAATGCACTTACCTCAGCAGGTGCAAAGGCAAGCAACTTCCCATTCTGCACAATTGACCCGAATGTGGGGATGGTCCCTGTAAGGGATGAAAGGTTATACAGACTTGCTCAAATTGTTAAACCTGATAAGGTTGCGCCTACAAGTGTAGAATTTCTTGATATTGCCGGGCTTGTAAAAGGCGCTAGCAAAGGTGAGGGGCTCGGAAATCAGTTCCTTGGACATATAAGGAATGTTGATGCAATAGCGCATATTGTAAGATGCTTTGAAGATTCCGATGTCATCCATGTTGCAGGCAGTGTTGACCCAAAGAGGGACATTGACATAATCAATACAGAACTTATACTTGCCGATTTAGAGGGCGTTGAAAAACGTTTTGATAAGACAGCAAGACTTGCAAAGACAGGCGATAAAAATGCTATTGCAGCGCTGGATGCATGTAAAATATTCAAGGAGACCCTTGAAAATGGCAAGCCAATAAGGTCTCTTGAGATAAATGATGATATGAAGGAACTCTTAAAGGAATTGAATCTCATGACTTCCAAGCCTGTCCTGTATGTTGCAAATGTGGACGAAAACTGGCTTCAAACTGAATCTCCATATGCAGCCACAGTCAGAGAGATAGCAAAAAAAGAAGGGGCACGGGTTGTTGTTATGTGCGGCAAGGTTGAGGCAGAGATAGCAGAATTAGAAGAAGGAGAAAGGGCAGAGTTTTTAAAAGGGCTTGGCTTAAAGGAATCAGGGCTTGATAGGCTTGCAAGAGAAGGATATGAATTATTAGGGCTTATAACATTTTTTACTGCTGGCAAAAAAGAGGTCAGGGCATGGACAATTACAAAAGGCACAAATGCTGTAGTCTCAGCAGCCGTGATACATTCTGATATTGAAAAGGGCTTTATTAGGGCAGAGGTTATATCATACGCGGACTACATAAATTCAGGCTCTGAAATAAGTGCAAAGGAAAAAGGCTTGATGCGTTTGCAGGGTAAGGATTATATTGTGCAGGACGGTGATGTTATATACTTCAGGTTTGCAGTGTGATAAGATATTCACTTTCCTGCCTCTTTAAGCGATATCTTCAGTTCCTTTATCTTTTTTCTCAGGGTATTCCTGTTTATTCCGAGCATCTCTGCTGCCTTTATCTGATTCCCCTTTGTTTTCTTAAGTACAAGTGTTATGAGAGGTCTTTCCATGAAAGGCAAAATCATATCGTATAGTTCGTGGGCGCTTTTCCCTTCAAGTCTGCTTATAATATCCTCGAGCCTGTTGTATATAACTTCTTCAAGAGGTTCTTTTTGGGCGCCTCTTTGCTTTGGTGTTGCCAAGTCGCTTCGCGAAAGGATCGGGTTCGGTGAAAGTATTACAGCCTTGTGGAGCATGTTCTCAAGTTCGCGGACATTACCCTGCCATGCGTAAGAAAAGAGTGCGTCAACAGCATCTTTTGACAGAGATTTTAAATCCATACCCATTTCATTATTGAATTTCTGCAGAAAATATTCTGCCAGGAGAGGGATGTCTCCTTGCCGCTCCCTTAACGGCGGTACTTTTATCGGCACTACATTAAGACGGTAAAAGAGGTCCTCCCTGAACCTCTTCTCTTCAACTGCTTTTTCAATATCCTGGTTTGTTGCTGCTATGAGCCGCACATCAACACTTATCGGCTTTTTACCACCTATCCTGTAAAACTCCTTTTCCTGGACAACCCTTAAGAGTTTACTCTGTACATCAAGGGACATATCACCAATTTCATCAAGAAACAATGTCCCGTTATTTGCCAGTTCAAACTTGCCGTGTCTTTCTTCGGATGCACCTGTGAATGCCCCTTTTTCAAAGCCAAAGAGTTCACTTTCCAGCAATTCCCTTGGAATGGCAGCAGAATTAATTGCAACAAGCGGGCATTCTGCCCGCAAACTGTTCGCATGTATTGCCCTGGCTATCAACTCTTTTCCGGTACCGCTCTCTCCATAAATAAGTACAGTTGCATCTGTTGGGCTGACCCTGCCGATGGTTTTGAATATCTCCTGCATTACCCTGCTGTTTCCGATTATAACAGCGTCCTCTGTGAGTTTTTGCTTTAGTCTCCCTTTAAGGGAACGGACTTGCTCGTTTAGCCTCTTATTCTCCGCTGCCTTTTCAACAATCACCTCAAGTTCGTCCAGGTCAAATGGCTTTGTTATATAGTCAAATGCCCCTTTCCGCATTGCCTCTATAGCATTCTTCATTGTCCCCTGTGCGGTCATTATTATAATCGGCAGGTTTTTTCCCTTGTCAATCTCTGATAGTATATCCAGTCCGCTCTTCCCCGGCATTGTTATGTCTATTACAGCAGCATCAAAATCGTTTGTCTTTATAAGTTCGTATGCCTTTACGCCGTTTTTTGCTGAAGTTACAGCAATCCCTTTTTCCGTGAAGAACCTTTCAACAACCCACAGGATGGATTCGTCATCATCAGCAATAAGTATTTTTATATTTTTTTTCATTCTAGAAATACCTTTCTGCTGCTGCCTGCTCTGCCTGCAAACATTTTTCTCTCTTAAGAGAGAAAAATCCTCATAAAAGCCTCCAGCCCAAACGGTTTGCCAGCAGGGCAGGCAGCAGCAAATAATTATCCTTCTCTGGTAATAGGCAGAAGCACTGAAACTACCGTGCCCTTACCCTGTGTGCTGTCTATTCTGAAAAAACCGCCGTGCTCCTTTATTATTTTTAATGATATTGCAAGACCGAGTCCGCTCCCTTTCTTTTTTGTTGTAAAAAATGGCGTGAATATCTTTTCAATATATTCCTCCGGTATACCGCAGCCGTTATCCCTGACCTCTATCTCTGCGAACTTGCCTCCCCTGTACCTCTCTTCAATAAGGTGGAAGTCTGCTGCAACCCTGGTTATTATCCTCACCTCACCATTTTTCCCTACTGCCTCTATGCTGTTTTTTATTATATTCAGGAACACCTGCATGAGTTGTTCACTGTCGCCAAGTATGGGCGGAATGCTCGGGTCATATTCCCTTATGATGTTATTTATACCCCTTGCATCTATTGTGCACTGCTGAAGCATGAGGACATCGTCAAGGATTTTGTGTATATTTACAGGGAGGGGGTTTATCTTTTTCGGGTTTGCAAACTCAAGGATATCTTCCATGATACTATTGAGCCTGTCCGACTCACGGATTATCAGGTCAGTATATTCTCTAAATGTTTTTTCCTTCAGCCTCTTTGAAAGGAGCTGTGCAGCGCCCCTTATACCGCCGAGAGGATTTTTTACCTCATGGGCAAGGCTTGCAGCAAATGTGCCTATAAAGGCAAGACGGTCTCTCCTCGCAGATTCCTGCTCAAGGGGTTTAATATGGGATGTGTCCTTTAATATCACAACCGCACCTATCATATCTCCTTTGGTATTAAATACAGGCGCTGTTGTCACCGAGACAGACCGTGGAGTGCCGTATCTCTGAACGATGCTCCCTTCATATTCTGTAAACACATTGCATTTTTTAATCGTTGCATTCATGATATCGTGCAGCCACCTGTCCCTTGTAAACACATCTGTAAAATGCCTTTTTACGGCATAAGAACTCGATATGCCGGTAATCTTTTCTGCTGCCTGATTGAAGACCGTAATATTCATAAGATTATCCACGGCTATTACACCCTGAGCCAGACTCTCTATTATGTTTTCGCTGATATCAGGTTTTTCCATGGAAACAACATAAACCATACAACCTTTTTTCCTCTCCCCTCATCGCCTTTGCCTTTTGTCCGCCTTTTTCATGTTCAAAACCAAAAAGGTGAAGTATGCCGTGGATTAAAAGTCTTATGATTTCCTCATCAAAAGAGATACCCTCCAAGACTGCCTGTTTTTCTACTGTTTCTACAGATATTACAACATCGCCAATGGGCAAGGGGCAGTTGGCAGGGTAAAGATAGTTTCCAGTTTCCAGTTTCCAGTTGGCATAACTGCCAATTGCCCCTTGTGGGAACGAAAGAACGTCAGTGGGTTTATCCTTTTTGCGGTATTTCCTGTTCAATTCCCTGATATGAGTGTCGTCTGTGAGAAGTATGCTTATTTCAATGTCTTCAGGACATCGGAGGTTTTTTAAAATCTCTTTTGCAAGTTTTTTAATCTTATTTTTGCTAGTCTTCCTCTTTTGGCTCTTCTGGCAGTCTGTTATCAGGATATCCATTCTTACTGTTTTTCAGCCTCTTCCTCTGAAAGGGGTTCACGTTTCTTACCTGTCTTCTCATATGCCCTTATTATATCCTGAACAAGCGGGTGCCTTACTACATCCTTTTCAGAGAAATATACAAATTCAATCCCTTCAATACCCTGCAGAACCCTTTGAACCTCTATAAGTCCGGAAGGTTTTGTAAACGGGAGGTCTATCTGGGTTATATCACCTGTTATAACAGCCTTTGAACTAAAGCCAAGCCTTGTCAGAAACATCTTCATCTGCTCTGTTGTTGTGTTCTGCGCCTCGTCCATTATTACAAAAGAGTCATTCAATGTCCTCCCTCTCATGAAGGCAAGGGGCGCTATCTCAATGGCACCGCGCTCTATGAGTTTCTGTGCCCTTTCAAAATCCATCATGTCGTGGAGTGCATCGTAAAGTGGTCTGAGATAAGGGTCAACCTTTGCAGCAAGGTCGCCGGGCAGAAAACCCAGTTTTTCACCTGCCTCAACAGCAGGTCTTGTGAGGATAATCCTTTCAACCTCTTTTCTCCCAAGCGCTGCAACAGCCATTGCCATTGCAAGGTATGTCTTGCCCGTGCCCGCAGGACCTATGCCGAAGACGATATCGTATTTCCTTATTGCGTCTATGTATTTTTTCTGTGCGATACTCTTGGGGGCAATAACCTTCTTCTTGAAGGAGACATAGACTGTATCCATGAATATGTCTGCAAGGTGTGCATCTGCCTCAAGGCTGCACATCCTTATAGCGTAGTCAATATCGGTCGGGTGCAGGGGATGACCCTTTTCAAGGAGGGTACACAACTCCTTTAAAAGTCTTTCTGCAAGGGTTACCTTTGATTCCTCACCCTGGATTGTTACGAGGTTGCCCCTTGTGTCCAATTTAACGTTGAGTTTTTTTTCAAGCCGTTTGAGGTTTTCACCATGCTCACCGAAGAGTGCGACCGCTGTAGAGTTATCTTCAATGGTAATCTGCCTGACTTTCTTTTCAAACCATTTTTCCAAAACTTAGCTCCGAAAATACCCTTTTGGGGCTGCCTGCCCTGTCGGCAAACCGTCTGAGTGGGAGGCTTTTAGAGGCTACGGGTTTGCAGGCGGGGCAGGCAGCCCCAAATGCCAACAAGATTTTCATACCCCTTTGTGAGCTAAAGGCTCGTGTGGGTGTCACCTGTTTTTTGCGGCTTGAATTCCAGATCCTTATACCATTTAACATCTACATCAGGGAATATATCGTCCCGCTTCTGGCAGTAGTCCAGAAAGTTCATATCCTCTTTGCTCAACTCCTCACCCCTGCCCTTTTCCCATGCCATCCGGGCAAGTCTTTTGAAATCATCGTAATGCCTGACGACCCGCATCTCTGCATAGTCCTTTGCAGCAAGCGTGGAGATTAAAAACTGCCAGTCAGAAGACTCAAGTATAAGGAGTTCCCTTGCTGCCTGTTTGAGTATATCCTGGAGCAGTGCGTCTTCTTTTTTATCACAGAACCTTTTTGCAAGTTTTATCATCTCTTCCTCTGCTTCGTATATATGCTTCCATGTCCACTGGTTTATATCGTTCAGCCATATCCAGTGATAACCGCCTTCACCCCATGAGCCTTCAGGCAGGGATATTACCTGCACAGGTTTTGTCCTATCAAGATATTCACCCGCAGTTACCATATCTATCTCACCGTCATTATGAATCGCCCTTATGGTCTGATAGAGCCATTCCGGACCTTCAAACCACCAGTGTCCGAAAAGTTCAGCATCATACGGGGAAACTACAATCCCGGCCGCCCCTGCATTTTTATGGTGTTCAATAAGTGTTGCCTTTACGAGATCTTTGAAATGTTTTGCCTGTTCAGGTATCCTCGCTATCGCCTTTTCAGGCACATATTCTGTTTTGTCTGCAAGGTCAGCTTTTGCATTGGTTACCCGCCAGTATCTGAGTCCGCCGGGGAACCTCTTTTTATGGAAATCAAGATAATTAGGGTCGCCGGGATAGCCGTGCTCACCGCTCCATACCTGCAGTCCAGTTTTAGGGTCCCTTGTAAAGATAGCAACAGGCATATTCCCATCGGCTGCAGGACCAACCCAGTAAATATTATATGGCGTTTTTTCAGTATCCTCCGGGAGGGGTTTGTATTGCTCGGAAAACCTGCTCCAGAGCGTCTGAAGCGCCTCAAACCTTTCAAGGTAAACACCGATAGCCTTTCCGCCTTTCAGAAGATGCGAGTCAATAAAAAAGTATTCAATCTTGTTTTCACTTAAAAATTCCTCAACACCCTTTCTGAGATAAGGCTTCGGGTTTTTCTCTGTATGCTGCACAGGCGGCACCCATTCATAGGAAGGTCTGTATGCACATTCAGGGAGCCATATACCCCGGGGCTGTTTGCCGTAATGCCTTATATAAGATGATACAGCCTGTTTTACCTGTGCCTGAATGCTTATATCCTGTGACAGGAGTGGAAAATAGCCGTGTGTTGCCCCGCAGGTTATTATCTCTATATGACCGTTTTTCTGGAGTTCTGCAAACTGCGCTACAATATTCTGGTTATATTTTTCCAGGAAGTCCTTGTATATGTTTCTGTAAAAATCCTTCCACATCCTTGCAAGCATTGCATGGTGAGGCTGCCCGAGCCTTTCAAACTCGGCAATATCATTCCCTGCTGCCTCAAGTTTCTGCCCAAGATAAGACTTGAACTCTGTTTTAAATGAATCATGAGCAAGCATTTCTGTAAGGATAGGTGTTAAACCGATGGTTACCTTGGGGCTTATCCCCTCGTTGACAAGCCGGTTGAAAACATTCAGCAGCGGCATGTATGTTTCAGCAGCAGCCTCATTCAGCCAGTCTGCTCCGTGGGGCCATCTGCCGTGTGAAAGGACATAAGGCAGGTGTGAGTGAAGAACAAAAGTAAAAGAGCCTGTTTTTTCTTTAGACAAATATGCCTCCTCTTTGTGCAGATTTTTCATTTCTGTACCACATAGATTCTGTTTTTGCAATTTAAAACTATAAATCTCCTTATTTCTTTTTCAAGAGGAATGCCCCTATAAATTCATCTATCCTGCCGTCAAGGACTGCATCGGTATTCCCTATTTCTAAATCTGTCCTATGGTCCTTAACAAGGCGGTATGGGTGCAGGACATATGAGCGAATCTGGCTTCCCCATGCAATGTCCTTTTTTTCTTTATGATATTCCTGCATCTTTTCTTCCTGCTCCCTGAGTTTAAGTTCATAGAGCCTTGAACGGAGTAGTTTCACTGCCGTCGCCTTGTTTTTGTGCTGACTCCTTTCGTTCTGGCACTGCACAACAATCCCTGTAGGGATATGCGTTATCCTCACCGCTGTTTCAACCTTGTTTACATTCTGTCCGCCTGCACCGCCTGCCCTGAATGTATCTATCCTCAATTCCGAGTCTTTTATATCTATTTCAATATCGTCTTCTATCTCAGGATATACGAACACTGACGCGAACGATGTGTGGCGGCGCTTATTTGCATCGAACGGGGATATTCTGACAAGCCTGTGAACCCCTGCCTCTGCCTTAAGATAGCCGTATGCATATTCCCCTTCAACAGTGAATGTAACACTCTTTACCCCAGCCTCCTCGCCTGCCAGATAATCAACAACCTCTGTCTTATAGCCCTTTGACTCTGCCCAGCGTGAATACATTCTTAAAAGCATCTCAGCCCAGTCCTGTGCCTCAGTACCGCCAGCACCAGGGTGTATTGAAACTATTGCACTCAACCTGTCATTTTCTCCGCTGAGCATCCTTTGCATCTCCAGACGGCTTATGCTTTTCCCCAGTTCCTCCAGAGATGTCTCAACCTCTTTTGCAGTACCCGAATCTGAACTCTCGGATGCCAGTTCAAGGAGTATCCTGCACTCCTCTATCTCCCTGTCAAGTTTTTCAACCTTTTCTATTTCAAGTTTTATTGCAGATTGCTCTTTTAACAGTTTCTGTGCCTCTTCAGCCCTTTCCCAGAGTTTGGGGTCAGCCGTTATCTTATCAATTTCATTCAGTCTCCTTTCTTTATTCTCTATGTCAAAGAAAACCTCTGAGGTCATCTATCCTTTTTTTTATATTGCTGATTTTTCCCTGAATATCATCAAACATAAAATGCCTCCTGATGTGTTCACACTGAAAAATACCCATCTGCTGTGTTGCCTTCGTCGCTGTGCTGCTCACATACCTAAAAAGTATGCTCCGCTGCTCGCTCCTCGGCGCCTTGCATCTGGGCAATTTTTGAGCGTGAACAAGACTGTATTGATTAGAATATACATTATTTTTCTTTTTTAATGAAGGGTTAAATTAGGGTAGGGGAGAAAATAGGGACGAAGAAAATAGGGACAGCGACCATTTTTATACTGACTCTAAGCAGGGAAAATAAAACGGTCGCTGTCCCTATTTTCCCTAAAGAAAGCATCAGAGATTTTGAATATTTTTCGCAACATAAGAAGCTGCGACGGGATGACAAGTGGCAAAGCTGACCACGCCGAACCAGGCAGTTCACCTGATCGGTGTTACGCTGCGCTTCACACCGGCAGGTGACTTGTACGTTAGGTGAAAAAATTGATTGCACGGAAGATTGAAGTATTGCAAGAATCCACAAAAAATGATAGGTTATTAATAAATCTGTCAGGAGGCATGGAGAATGAAAATAAAAGTAACAATAGAGAAAGGTGAAGATGGTTATTTTGTAGCACATTGTCCATCATTAAAAAGTTGTTGGAGTCAGGGGAAAACAGAGGAAGAAGCACTAAAAAATATTCGGGAAGCAATAGAGTTATATTTAGAACCGGATGAAGAGTTAGTGGAAGATGAGAGTCATAAAGTTTATGAAGTGGCAGTATGAAACTTCCATTGTTATCAGGACGAGAGGTTTTGGCAGCGTTAAACCGAATGGGATTTAAAGAGGTTCATAGAAAAGGCAGTCATGTAAAAATGAAACATCCCGATGGCAGGAAGATAGTCTTCCCTTATCATGATGAAGTTGATAGATATACTTTGAAGGGCGCTCTGAAGGATGCAGAGATTGAGATTAGAGAGTTCCTGAAGAATCTTTAAGTAAAGATTTTGCACGAAAGGGGGTGAAAAATTAAGAGAAGCTTATTTTCAATACTAATAAAATGCAAGCCCATTGGGTAGTATAAATTAAAAAACACCTAACAAGCCATTTCAATGGACGGCGTAAACGCCGCCGCTGATTTCAGCCGTTAGACTGAAAATAATAAAATGAATCTTGAAAATGTGTTTACAATTTTAGGATTACTTGGCTTAGGTGGTTTGCTTGGGACATACTTTCGCATTTTATGGGAAAGGAAAAATTCAGCCTTACTTCAAAAGCAAGAATTTAAAGAAACGAGATATAAATGTATAA
Organism: Deltaproteobacteria bacterium GWC2_42_11; assembly: GCA_001797495.1. GTDB lineage: Bacteria > Desulfobacterota > GWC2-55-46 > UBA9637 > GWC2-42-11 > GWC2-42-11. The sequence continues at coordinate 27,614 of MGPS01000053.1, read as the reverse complement.
TTTTACTTCTTTTGAGTCATCTCGATTTTGATAAAAACAAACCAATGTTACATCAGCATGGCAGATCTTATATAAACAGAATTGAAGATTTGCAAGACGAATTAAAATTAGAATGGAATAATATGATTCTTTTTGCCTCTGATGAAGTTCTTTCAAGAATGCGTGAGTTTATTGAAAATCCATCTCAAGAAAATTTTCAGAAAACAGCAGTAGCAATGCGAAAAGATCTTTGGGGTGGTAAAATTTCTTCGGAAAAATTAAAAAGCCTATAGCAAAGGCAACCCTTTGTGTTATAATTAGCAAAAAGGTTGAATATGAGTCCAACAATTTTGAGAATTAAAGGTTACAGGTTCTATTTTCTTTCAAATGAAGAAGACCACATGCATGTTCATATTATTTGCGGAGATGGTGAAGCAAAATTCTGGATTGAACCAATAATTTCGCTTGCAACATATCATAAACTTAGTTCGAAAAAGTTGAATGAAATACAAAAACTTGTTGAGGAGCACAAAAATGAAATCATTAAAGAATGGAAAAAATATTTCAGTATCAGTTGAAAATATTTCCTCGTTTGGGATATGGCTATTTGTAAAAGGGAAAGAATATTTTTTGACTTTCGATGACTACCCCTATTTTAGGGACCAAACCTTAAAATCAATCCAAAAAGTAGAATTACTTCATGGCTTTCACCTCTATTGGCCGGATTTAGATGTTGATTTAGAAATCGATAATCTGGAACATCCTGAAAAATATCCACTCAAAAGCAAATATATAAATAAAAAGTCTAACAATGGCGCTACACTGGATGCTTTATCGCTGGTGCGCTAAAGCACCAGTGAGCTTTTGCGTTCTCCCTTCGCTTCGCTCAGGGAGAACGCGGGGCTGAGCCATGTGCCCCATCCCTCCGCTACGCTACGCTACGGGAGAACCAGGGGCACGAAACCAATGACCCTACGGGTCATGGCTCAGCCCCGCGTTAGGCCTGAAAATATGAATGATAATCAAACTAATATTTCAGAGGAAATAAATTTAAAGCAAATTATTGATTTTGTATCCAAAGAAACAAATGTTAGTCGTAAATATTCGGAAGCTTCCGACATCGAAAAACTTAATATGTTTTTTTCCAAACAAATATGTATTGCTTCCACATCAATCGTGCTTTCGCTGAAACTTCCGAAAAGGGGAGCATTTATTCTCAGACTTCTAAAATATATCAAACCGTCAAGCTATTTTTCATACTGGAATCTTTATAATAAAGTATTTTCACAATGCATTCTTTTTGTATTAGATAGATTTAAGGAATATCTTGAAGCCTGTCATAAAGATGTTCATCTTGACAAAGAATATTTTGATAATCTAGCTGTAATGTCTGGCATAACTCTTTACAATATAATAGATATGTCTGATGATGAACGCGAGATGTTTAAGTCTAAATTAAAATGTTCAATATTAAGCCATAGTTATGGTTCTCCAAAAATTGACAAGATTATAAAGACATCTGGAGGAAAACTTTCGCCCAATAAAATAGCAAATTTAGCAAAAAGTGCTATATTATACGAATTTCCTGTTTCCCAGATTTATGGTTAAGATATAGCACATTCAAAAGATTTTTCAAGGAGAGGAAATTACACAAATCCCTTTTCTCTCTTATTATAAAGAGAACTCCAGATAATACTGATACGGCAGAAAATCCAGCGATTTTGTAAGCCGGTAGCCAGCCTGCTCGAACTCCTTTTTCACATCCTCCTCAGAAATCTTATGGGTAATAGATTGCGGGCCGACAGGCAAAGGTTTCTTATAGAAATCCACTATTACAATCCTGCCGTTCGGTTTGAGCGCCTTTGATAGCCTCTTTAAGTAATTTATCCTGTCTTCAATATGGTGGTATGTGTTGCAAATGAATATGACATCAACAGACTTTGGTGAAAGCTCTAGGTCATCCGGCTTAACAACCCTGGCCTCATAATTTGTTAGCCCCCGTTTCTTGGCATCTTCTTTCATATATTCAACCATTGCTGGCTCTATATCCAGGCCGATGGCTTTGCCTTCATGCCCCACAGCCTGAGCAAGGAGACGGGTAAAATATCCTGTGCCAGCGCCAATATCAGCAACAGTATCTCCGGGTTTTATATCCAGTTTTTTCACAACATCTTTAGGTTTCTGCCATTCTGCCCTTTCATAGGCCTCAAAAATGTCAACCCACTTTTGAATACCATCAAATCTCTGCTGAGAGGGAGATTCTTTATGCTCATCTGTCCAGCCTGTTAAAGGATATGACAGCAATGCACAGACAAAGATTAAGAGCAATGCCTTTTTAGTGTTGGGAACGATTTTCACAATTCCTCCTGTTTTTTCATATTCTGAAGGATAGAGATGTTTTACTTTGGAACAGCGAAATCAGCGGAGTGCTGTCGTTTGGCGCCCGATAGAGCGGTTTGTTAGGTTCTATCAGGCTATTTCGATTTTTCAATTTCGTTCTAATAGTGCGGGGATCTCGTGCACAATGAAAGAGTCCACACATAATAATATGGTCGTCTTTTATCATGAAGTAAATCGCGTGGTATTGTCAACAATTTTCTGTTTTGGGGGTCAGGTCTTGCAATATCATATCTGGTATGTAAGGAATTATTTGAAGAATCGAACTGGAAGATAAAGGACTGCGCAGACAAACTCAAAATCAGCAGGATAACACTCTGGAGGAAGATGAAGGAATTAGGGATAAAAAGGAACTAATAGGCTGCTTTCAAAAAATCTTATATTTTCCACCTTGACTCTCCGCGTAAGTTGACCTAAAATTCAATAAAAAATGCATGTAGGCTAAAAAAGAATGTTATCTATCGAGAATGAAAAGAAACGATAAAAGAAAACTCATTCCCACGGACAGACAGGCAAAAGTACTTCATAGTAGTCGGCGCCGCTGCGCATTATGTTTTGCTTACAATTCAGATACTAATTTTAAAAAAGGACAAATCGCACATATAGACCGCAATCGAGATAATAATGAGATTTAAGAAAATAGAAGAAAATAGGAAGAAAATAGGGACAGCTGTCCATGTTTCCCCCTGGCCCCGTTGAATTACACAAGAAGTGAGCTACCACAAAAAGGAGTAGATATGAAGAAAGAGATAATTTTTATATCTGTCATGACTGTCTTAGGAGTAGCCCTAGGTCTTGGGATAATAATAATCCTTGCCTCCGTTGGCATGCCTAATTATTCCGAGATGCTTCTTTCACTTCAGGAAAAAACCGATTTTGAGATGATGTCTAAATCATTAATTTTTTCACCGGGCTCAGGCAAGATGACGATTACATCAGTAGTGTTCCTGATTCTTGCGACTACTGCTTCTGTTTTGTTTGCCTCAAACATGAACCAGAATATACTGAATGCCCTTAGACACAAAAATACCATATTTAAGGCGCTGGTTGTCTTCCTTGGCTGCTTGGGATATCTGATATTGCCTCTACTTTTTTTAAACAAAATCTTTTTTCTTCAATCAACATCTCCTGATAGCATCATCCTTTTATTATCTGTTTTCATAACAGGCATACTATGGTTTTTTGCTGGCGAGACAGGCTGGGCAGGCGATTTCTCATCGTGGAGAATAGGCAATAATGCAAAACCTGCTAAGACTTTTCTTATGGGAGGCATGACAGGCATCATAGCCTATCTGCTTTCTTTTATTAACGGCTGGGCATTCAATAAATATTTTATCCTCGTATCAGAGGTACTGGACAAAACAGGAGAGACATCATATCTTGGGTTCAAACTTCTGGCATATGGATTAATGTTTATGTCAGGCATCTCTCTGTGCATTCTGGCGGGTGTAATCGTAGCTCTTTCTCCAACATACAAAGAAACAAGGCAGAGAATAACCGGAATTATCTTTCCCTCTATATTGTTCATAATTTTCATATCTGTCGTGGCAGGTGTATATCAGAATGCATCAAAAAAATATGACATTAACAAAAAGAATCTAGCGGAGGCTGTAGGAATTCCCGAAAAGGTATCAAGCAGCAGGACTGTAGTCTTATTCGCCTCAGACAAAACAGCTCCTCAGCAATTACCGATGCAGACAATGGGTAGCAGCTTCGTCGGAACATACACAATAGAATTATCCTATGAAAACCTAAAAAAAATCGAAGACTATCTCGATAAACATAAAGAAGGTTCCGTGTTCATGTATGCCGGCAGGGATGCGCTTATAAACGGATATCATACATTATGGGATATCAAAAAAGGCATTGAATGGCAGTTTAAGAGTTCAAATGACATGTTATTGCCTCGCATGATGATGCTTGCACGACTTAAAAATCTTCCTGTCACACCTGAAAATCTATCTTATCTAAAATCCTTCTCGGATAAAAGCAGATGGCATATAGGCGGCAAACATGGACTGAGAATGGCAGAGGGATTCATGCATTTCAACTTAATAGAAGAGGCAAAGGCTTTGGTAAAAGAATCAAAAGAAAAAGGGGCGGATGTTTCAAAGGCAACCTTTCTTGATGAACCGGTTTTTACGGACGGGAAAATAAGCGGGACATTAAAAATAAATGGGAAAGAAGCACCAAACATAAAAATAGCCCTTCTGGCATATACAGACTCTGTTCACAAATTTGAAAATGTTTCGCTGACAGGGCTGTTGCTGGATGTACGCGAATCAGATCCAGCGGGAAAATTCTCTTTCGAATATTTAGGGAAAGGAGATTTTATGATTGCGGTCATGACTGATAAGGAAACCATTCCCTATAATATCTTGCCTGAAAAATTCAGGGTTGAAAATTCTCCGGGCAAAATAAAACTCGACACAGCAACTAAAAATCTGGATTTGGGAAATATTAATATAACTTTCAGGCAGTAACGCGATTACTTACGATTTAAGAAGTAAAGAGGAGGAAACAGAGAGTAAACAGGGACAACAGCGACCATTTAAATAAAAAGGAGTGTCTAACAAAACACTCCAGCGGATGGCTTACAGCCACCGGTGATTTTGTCGTTATATAATCTTCTTCGTTACAGACGTGCCTTTTTGAAATACCTTATTATGTTAATAAACATAACTATAGAAATAATCATACAGCCAATCGCAAACACATCGCCGTATCTTGTGTAAAATGTTTTGAATGATTTTTCCTTTAAAGAAATTGTACCTATCAATGACTCTCTTGTAAAAATACCGCTCTGTGTTTTTATCCTGCCGACAGGGTCAACCACTGCACTTATCCCTGTATTTGCAGCACGCACAAGATATACCCTCCCTTCCACTGCCCTTGCCAGAGACTGCGACAAATGCTGGTAAGGCGCTGATGATTTGCCGAACCACGCGTCGTTTGTCACTGTTATAAGGAAGTCTGCGCCGTTTTTTAAAAACTCCCTCGCCGCGTGAGGAAATATCGCCTCAAAACATATAAGTATCCCTGCTGCACCGTTATTTAAAGAAAGGGGCTTCATATCACTGCCCGGACTGAAGTCCCCTACCCCTGCAACGAGTTTTTCAAACGGCAGAAATCTTTTTAATGGGACATACTCACCAAACGGTACGAGGTGTACCTTATCATATCTTCCGATTATATTACCCCCCTTTGAGATAAGGAAGACGCTGTTGTAGTAATTAACTGCACCCCCGCCTTTTGCATAACCGTATGCAGGACTCCCTGTAATGAGTTTTGCAGATAATGTCTTTGCGATGGTCAAAACATTATGTGAAAGTCTTTCATCATCTTGCAGATAAAATGGTGTTGCTGTTTCGGGCCAGACAATGAGTTCAATGCCCTTATCTTTCATGCCCATGCTAAGTTCGCTATATATTTCAACAGTCTTTTCCTGATATTCAGGGTTCCATTTCACTGACTGGTCTATATTCCCCTGGACAATACCTATGTTCATTTTTTTCCAGTTTTTGACCAGTTCGTCAATCTGGTTAATCCTTATATATCCGTATCCTGAAACAACCGCTATTATTAAAAAGACCGCGGCGCCCTCTTTGAACCGCACGCCGCCATTTTTTAAAAAATGGCTTGTAGACAGGAAGATAAAAAAGTTAAACATAACTATCAGGAACGATATACCATAAACCCCTGTTATGTCAGCGACCTGTAATATTGCCAGGTTTCTTGTTTGCGAATATCCAAGTAAAACCCAGGGAAAGCCTGTAAACAGATGTGTCCTTATATATTCAATGGACACCCAGATACATGGAACCACAATCAGGTTTTTGACAGAGGATTTTTGATTTTCACCTGTAAGTTTAGATGCAAGATAAACGAATACGGCAGGGTAAATGCTTAAAACAGTAACGAGCAGTAAAAGGACAAGAACACTTGCATATATTGAAACACCGCCGTAATTGACCATTGAATTTACAACCCAGTACACAGTTCCTGCAAAAAATACAAACCCCCATACAAAACCTGTCTTAAAGACGACAGAAGGTGTTTCTTCATAAACAGCAAAAAAGAGCGGCACCATGCCAAACCATGCGATTAACCACAGGTCAAAAGGAGGGAAGGCAAAGACCATAAGCAAAGAAGATAGAACTGCCAATTTAAGTTTCTTAATCATTCAGGCGGTAAAGGAAAAGAGATAAAATACAAGAAATGTAAGACCAGCGCCGAGTAAGCCGCCCATGACCACCTCAAATAAAGAATGTATATTACCGATGAGCCGTGAGTGGCTTACCATTGCTGCTGTAACAAATGAAAGTATGCATGCAAGGGGGTTTAAGGTAATGAAAGTAATGGATACCCATAAGGAGAATGCAACTGCTGAATGCCCGCTGGGCATGCCCCCATGGATAGGCCTTCCTTTATGAAAATATGCTTTAAGAAAAACTGTGGCAATAAAAACGAATAAGAGTGATATTACTGCCAGATGTCCGGATAACATTTTTGCGGTCCTCAAACCTGTTTCCATGGGGTGAAACAGATACTTTGATAATATAACATAAGCCATTATAAACACGCCAACAGATGATATAAGCACAGCACCTGCTGCAACATCCTTTGCATGTTTTGCCAGCCTATGATGTTTTTCCCATAAAAGGTCAACCACCTGTTCAACTGCAGTATTGAACATCTCTGCAAAAAGCAGTATTACAATTGAGAGTGCAAACAGGACAAATTCTATTGTTGGGAGGTTTAGAAGCAGGCTTACGAGGAGTGCTAAAGAAGCAGTAATATAATGATACCGCAGGTGCCGCTGTGTTTTTACAGCGAATATAACCCCTTCTATTGCACAGTTTAAACTCTCAAGCCAGTTTTTGGGTTTTCTAACCCCCTCTTCCTGCTGTATGCCCATAAAATTTCCTTGACAGTTGTATATGATAATGTGGTAAATATTATCGCTTAAGTAACTTATTACAACCTGTCTTAAAAAGCAATACAAGTTTTATTGCGGGTGTAGCTCAGCTGGTAGAGCACAACCTTGCCAAGGTTGGGGTCGCGGGTTCGAATCCCGTCGCCCGCTCCAAAAAATGCCCGATGGATACACGGGCTTTTTTATTTTTAAAACTTGTGATTAAAGAGTTTTTTTAAGATGGGTTATGCTTAAGGCGATTCAGTGGTTTTTGGTGCCGAAGGGGGGACTCGAACCCCCACGGGTTTCCCCACCACCCCCTCAAGATGGCGTGTCTACCAGTTCCACCACTTCGGCATGAACAGACATGTAATAACAACATAAAATTTATATCTGATAAAAGACATCATTGTCAAGAAGTTTGACTTGAACCGAATAAATTTTCCTGTTATGCTTTTTAGACGTGAGTAAACCAAAACCACCAAAAAAGGTGAAATTGACAGCAAGTCTTATTGGCAGTGATAAGGGAATAATCAGGCAGATATTGCCTGTATTGCAGGATAGGTTCGGAGACATAGACTTCATCAGTGAAAGGATGGAATTCCATCACACCGAATATTACTATGGCGAGATGGGGGGAAACCTTTTCAGAAAGATTGTTTCTTTTGACACACTTATAGACCCGGAGATGCTTCCGGAAATAAAAATCCAGACAAACTTTTTGGAAGACGATTATGCTGACAATGGCAGGCGGAAGATAAATATAGACCCGGGATATATAGCCATGGAAAAGATGGTCATTGCATCATGCAAGAATTTTGCGCACCGCATATACCTTGCAAAAGGTGTTTATGCTGACCTGACATTGATATATAAGGGGAGGAGTTTCCAGCCTCTGGAATGGACATTCCCTGATTATGCTGAAGAAGGTATGCGGAATCTTTTAAACAGTCTGAGAGAAAGATATATGTATTGCAGATGAGAGGCATACAGAGGGAGCGGATATTATAAAGAGCATGACAGGCTATGGCAGGGCAGATTTTTCAATCCTGCTTAACGGGACAATAAACGGTGAAGGTTTTACAGTAGAAATAAAGAGCCTTAACCACCGTTTTCTTGAAGTGGATGTAAAACTCCCTGAAAGGTTTTTCCCCCTTGAGATGAAGATAAGGAATAGTGTAAAATCTATTTTCTCAAGGGGAAGTGTTAAGGTCTATGTGTGGTCAACCGAAGGGTCTGTAAAAGGTATAAATGCAGATATAGAATCTGCAAAAAGATACCTTCATGCGATAGAAAAGATAAAGACGGCACTCGACCTGCCGGGAGATATTGACATCGGCATGCTTATAAATTTCAGGGATATATTTGCCGTTGGCAGTAAGTGTTCTTCTGATGCTGAAGAAGATTGGGAACCCTTAAAGGACGGTTTACAAAAGGCAGCAGAAGAGGTTTTAAAGATGCGGAGGGATGAAGGCGAAGTGATTTTCAAAGACCTTTCGGACAGGCTCAATACACTTGATAAGATGGTTAAAGATATTGAAATCCTTTCAGCAAAGGCTGCTGATATATACAGAGAGAAGGTCAGGGAGCGTATATCCTTATTTTTGAAAGATATAGAGGTCGATGAGGCAAGGCTTTTAAACGAAGTCGCAATCTTCAGCGAGAAATGCTGCATAGACGAAGAGATTGTAAGGCTGAAAAGCCATATATCCATTTTTAAGACGATTCTGGTTTCTGATGAGCCTGTAGGGAGGAAGATGGATTTTTTATGTCAGGAGATATTAAGGGAATTGAATACCGCTGCATCAAAGTCGCAAAGCGTAGAAACCTCGCATATCCTGATAGAATCCAAGTCGCAACTTGAAAAGATAAGGGAGCAGGTGCAAAATGTTGAATGAAAAGGGGCATAATAGGTTAGTACATACGCTCGGTGGAGAGAGTCTCCTTTTTATAGTCTCTGCGCCTTCTGGTGCCGGAAAGACCACATTATGCAAAATGGCTGAAAATATGTTTTCTGGCATGCGGCACTCTGTGTCTTACACGACAAGACCGCCGATGGACGGTGAAGCAAACGGCGCTGATTATAATTTTGTCAGTCCTGATAAATTTGATAATATGTTGAAAAAGGGAGAGTTTCTTGAATGGGCAGAGGTGTACGGGTACAGATACGGCACATCAGTAAAAGACCTTAATTCACTTGTTGCCAACGGGAATGATGTTATACTTGATATTGATGTTCAGGGTGCAAAGAAGGTAAAAGAGTCTGCAATAGGTAAAGAAAGGGGGGTTTTTATATTCATACTCCCGCCGTCAATTGAGGTATGCGAGGAGAGGCTTAAGGACAGGGGCAAGGACGATGGAGAGACAATCAGAAAACGGGTTGAGGGTGCAAAGCAAGAGATAAAAGAGTCTGCATGGTATGATTATATAATAATAAACGAAAACATTGGTGCTGCATTTGAAAAGTTTAAATCGGTTATAATAGCAGAGAAAACCAGGAGAGAAAGGGTAAAGGATAAGGTAAAAAAACTCTTCGGTATATAAATACTTAACAGGAGGTGATTTAAAATGGCAAGGGTTACGGTTGAGGACTGTCTGAATAAAGTTCCAAGCAGGTTTGTCCTTACTCTTTTGGCAGCAAAGAGGGCAAAACAACTCCTTAAAGGGAGCAAACCTCTTACTGAATCAAAGGATAACAGGGCAATTGTAACAGCGCTGCGTGAGATAGCATCAGAGAAGGTAAAACTGTCAATTTGAATTACCCATGAGCCATAGGCTCACCTGTCTGCGCGCAACGCACATGCGCAGGCATAATAGGGTGATGAAAATCTGTGAGTATTTACGGCTGCCTGCCCCGCCTGCAAACATTTTTCTCTCTTAAGAGAGAAAAATCCTCATAAAAGCCTCCCATCCAGACGGTTTGCCAGCAGGGCATGCAGCCTAAAAAGGTATTTTCAGGACAAATATAAAACAGATGGACACCATAAACAGATTTAAATGGTGGGAGAAGGGGGACCTAGACGGCTTCTTCGGGCTTTTTGTTGACAACCTTATCCAGTTAATCCTCATCTCTCTTCTTTGTGATAAGGTTCTGGGTATGCCCGGGGAACTGATTTACGGAAGGATATTGCCCGGTGTGGCAGTGAGCCTTCTGGTTGGAAATATGTTTTACGCATTTCAGGCACGTTCACTTTTCTTACGCACAGGACAAAAGCATGTAACTGCCCTGCCTTACGGTGTAAATACCGTATCGCTCTTTGCCTATATCCTCTTTGTGATGAAGCCTGTAGTAGAACAGACAAAGGATGTGGAACTAGCATGGAGGGTAGGACTTGCTGCATGTCTTGGCTCAGGGATAATAGAATTCGGCGGGGCGTTTGTGGCAGGATGGGTAAAGAGGGTAACGCCTCGCGCTGCGCTGCTTGCCACACTTGCAGGTATAGCCATAACATTTATTTCCATGGATTTCTGTTTCCGCATCTTTGATGACCCGCTGGTAGGTTTTGCACCCCTTGCATTTATTTTCCTGCAATATATAGGCGGGATTTACCTGCCTGCAAAGGTCCCTGCTGGTTTTGTAGCAGTAATATCAGGGACACTTCTTGCATGGATGTTTGGCAGGATGGACAGCACTGCCCTTGCAAATGCCTTTAATATAAATTTACAACTCCCCTCTTCATACATTTCAGACCTGTTAAGCACTGTGGTTTCACCTTATATGATAACGTTTCTGCCTGTTATCATACCAATGGGGCTGTTCAACCTTATCGGCTCTTTGCAGAATCTTGAAAGTGCTGAAGCAGCAGGCGATACATATCCTGTCAGAAGTTCACTTTCAGCAAACGGGATAGGGACTATTGCCGCAGCATGTTTTGGCAGTGTTTTCCCCACAACGATTTATATAGGGCACCCCGGGTGGAAAGGGATGGGTGCTGGTGCAGGCTATTCTGTTGCAAACGGTATTGTCATTACAATCCTGTGCCTTCTTGGGCTTGTTGGTTTTGTAAGCGCCCTTATACCTGTTGAGGCAGGCGCTGCAATCTTGTTGTGGATTGGTGTAACAATAGCATCTCAGGCATTTCAGGCAACACCAAGAAATCATGCTCCTGCAGTAATAGTAGGGTTCTTCCCTGCTATGGCAGCATGGGGGCTTCTTATGATAGAAAACGGGCTTCGGGCAGCAGGGACAAATATAGGGGCAACAGGGCTTCCTGCCCTTACGAGCCAATTGCCAATTGCAGGACTTATCTCTCTTGAAAGGGGCTTTATATTTACATCAATGATTTTGGCTGCCATGACAGTCGCCTTGATTGAAAAACATTACCGCGCTGCTGTCGGCTGGGCAATTACTGCCGCAATCGTAAGCGCAACAGGACTTATGCACGGCTACAAAATAGTTGATGGTGTAATAATCAATGCCTATGGTCCGGCATATACATGGCAGTTTGTTCTGGGGTATCTCGGTATAGCAGTTATATTTTTAATACTCGGCTCATGGAAATCAAAACAGGAAAAGGAAACCTTTTGACTCAAATCCCGCTTTCGGGATTTGAAATTAGATCCGTTCAATATAATTTTCATGTAAATTATACTGCTGCAACATAAACCTTTAAATTTTAAATATTATACTGCACTAAACAAGACTTTTCAGAATATATACAAAGAGACCTTTGAACCGTTTTACTTTTATGATATATTCCCTTACAAATGTTGCTGTAGCATAAAAATAAATGTTAGGCGGATAGATAATGACGAATGGACTACACTTTGACGACTTGAGACGACGCTACCGGGAAGCTGATTGGGTATCCGAATATCAGCGGCTCTGGGCGATTTTCAACCATTGGTTCTTCGCGCACACCCGGCAGCAAAATGACCGCGGGTGTCTTGATTCTTTGAAAGCGGCTCCGGAGTTGTCAACGTGGGTCGATGTGTGATACATGCCTCGGCGTATAACTACCCACATCGTGTCACGGACGGTTACGGAGGCAGTTATCCACGATTCGCTGCGGACAACGTGATCTCAGTCTTCTTCCGGGCCGCTGAGAGTTCACCTACACTCGAACCGCGAATCAACAGGCCTTGGCGCACCGGATCAGACCGACGTGTTCGTCAGACCCATGCGCTTACACTCACGCGAGAACAGTTTCGCGATGCCTACGATGCTCACCACCGCGCCTTGGACTCACCGGTCGGAATGGTGTTTGATGAAACACTTCACCAAGTCCTTCCGGCCTTGGGTGTCGGAGCAACGGGTTGCTGTTTCTATCGAGTGGCGCCGCCAATAAGTATCTCGTCGGCCACGAGGGCACTTGCACAACTGACTCTTCAAGAGCTGCGAACCGTCACGACTCTTAGTGGCCTTGTTAGCTTAATTGAATCCAACACACAAACGGAATTTGGGGCCGATATACTTGAGATGCTTTACAACCTTCGAAACATCGCTATCCACGGTGCACTCGATTTTCTCCAAGAACGAGACAACGCGGCAGCTCGGGCTGGGTATGATCTCCTTGACTCGTTGATCCGCAATGTCCGGGAGCGCTGGTAAGCCACATGGCAGCGCAGAAACCGCCCAACAATGCGCTCCAGCCGACGCCGAAAAACGGCGCGGCTGAGCTTGGACGTTAGGGCAACAAATATAGCTACCTGAATTAGTGAATTTTAAGGTATAATTATAATATCTGAAAGGGGGCAAATTATGAATACAGAATATACTGCTATAGTAAAGCAAGAGGGTGATTGGTGGATTGGATGGATAGAAGAAATTCCAGGCGTAAACTGTCAAGAACATACTCGTGAAGAGTTAATGGAAAGCCTCCGAGCTACTCTAAAAGAGGCACTTGAGTTCAATCGTCAAGACGCGCTCTCTGCGGTAGGAACTGGATATGTAGAAGAAAAAATTGCAATATGAAACGCAATGATCTCCAGAAGTATTTACGGTCGCAAGGATGTGAATTTATCAGAGAAGGTAGTCGTCATTCGTGGTGGTGGAATCCAGTTCAAAACAAACGATCATCTGTGCCACGGCATACAGAAATCAACGATAACCTTGCAAGAAAGATATGCAAGGATCTTGGCATAAAACAAATAAAGTAAGCCCTAACAAATCGCTCAACACCGATGCTCATTACGCTTCGCTCCATTCGCACTGGTTAGCTCGGCCGTTATGTGCAGTAAGGCTGGCTATACCCCCAAAATTGGCAAAACATATGTGAGAAATAGAAATATGGGGACGGGAGAAATGGACAACGGTTCTATTTAACAAATCCATCTTTCTTTCCCGAACCCTATAATTATTACACGAAGGGATCTTCCGTCAGTGGTTCTAATTTTTTGGAATACACAAGAAGAGAAAAAATACGATTAAGGCTTTGATTTTTGTAATAAGCGAGACAGAACACCGTTTCCTTTAAACAGTTCCTTGTGTTTTGCAAGGTAATAGACAATGGCAATGTTAAGTATCAATGCGCCAATGCGGACAGGGGTCAGCGCTTGGACAATCTCATATATTTCAAAAGGTATAAACAGCGTTGTTGTGATTACAGTAAGCCATTCTGCCCACCGTTTCCTCTTGTGCAGTCCGTAGGATTCTACAAGGTTGAGCGTCCCGTAAGAAATCACGCCTATTGAAATCCCGATAATAGTCCCGTTCCCCAGCATCCCGATTTTTTCGATAGCGGTTTCTATATAGTAATTATCCATATCAAGATTAAACAGGGTAACAAGGCTGTTCGCAAACTTCTCCATGTCATGGTTTATGAGGCTTATAATCCCAAGAGATAATAAGACAGATATTATTCCGAGGATAAACTTTTCAATGATAATAAATTTGAGGAACCCTTCACTCTTTTTCATCTGAAAATATCTTTTTGCTGTTGCTGCCTGCCCCGCCTGCAAACCCGTAGCCTCTAAAAACCTCCCTTCCAAACGATTTGCCAGCGGGACAGGCAGCAACAATATTTTCATGCCCCTTTGTGCCGATAAGTCGGCATGAATGTTTCATACGGTCATTACGCCATCCTGATTAAATGCGGAATATCACAACACCAACAAACAAAACATATAAAACACCGTTTGCAGTAAGGTAAAGCGGTGTCATCTTAATCTTTTTCATTGCAAGGATGTATAACCACATGGCTGCAGCAATGGTAATAACACTACTTGCAGTAACTGTCAAATTGATTGTCCACGGTGTAAGGAATATGCCTATCGCAGGAAGAAGGCTCCCCTGAAATACCATTGCCCCTGTGATATTACCGATTGCCATAGTGTCCTTACCCTGCCGTATCCATAGGATGCTGTTGACCTTTTCCGGAAGTTCCGTGGCGATTGGAACGATGAGAAGCGATAGGGCAATTACAGGTATATTGAGGAGTTTTGCAAGGTGTTCAATACCTCCGACAAATGCCTTTGCCCCTAATATTATGAGTATGAGGGCAATAAACAACTGGACAACCACAAAAAACATATGCTCTCTGAATATTGCAGAGAGATAAAGGTTCTTGCTTTTTTCAGTAGCATGACCGTTTTTTGCAAGGGCATTGCTTGCCTTTATGGTCTCAAGGACATAATAGAAATATGAGATGACCAGCACAAGTGCGATAAATATACGCAGTAACCGCCAGTTTGCTGGTGTAAATGACACAAAAAATGCCAGAGAAAATACAAAAAGGAAAAACTCCAGATCTCGCTTGAGTCCGGAGTGTTCGGAGTGTATTGCTGCCCTTTTCCTCTTTTCCTTATACCACCATGATGCCATACCCGCCAGAAACATGGCAAGGGTTGAAAGCATGAAAGGGGCGCCGAGTATGGCACCAACGCCAACCTCTTCACTTATTTTAGAAGAATTGCCTGCAAAAATAGCAACAAGCGGCACCATTGTTTCAGGGAGGGCAGTGCCTACTGCTGCAAATATACTGCCGGTTACACCCTCAGAAAACTTTAGTTTGGCGCCGAGGGATTCAATAGCATTGGTAAATATCTCTGCAGCGATTACAATGACAACAAGGGAGATTAAAAGGGTGATAAGGTCGTGAGTCATATATATTATGCAAGAGTTTATTCCATGCGATGCCTGTTGTCAAGGATTAGTGCCTGTGATAAATTCACTTTGACAATACGAGATTATTTGATTATAAAGTAAGTCATTCCTATATTCAAGGAGTTGCAGGTGAAAAAAATCTATTTTCAGGATGTAATTCTAATGTTACAAAAATTCTGGGCAAAGCAAGGGTGTATAATACAGCAGCCTTATGATATGGAGAAAGGTGCAGGCACATTTAACCCTGCAACATTTTTGAGGGTTTTGGGACCAGAGCCGTGGAAGGCAGCATATGTTGAGCCGTCAAGAAGGCCTACTGACGGCAGATACGGAGAAAATCCGAACAGACTCCAGCATTACTATCAGTTTCAGGTTATATTAAAACCATCCCCTGATGATATTCAGGATATTTATCTTAAGAGTCTTAAAGAACTCGGGATAAATCCTCTTGAGCATGATATAAGATTTGTTGAGGATGACTGGGAATCGCCAACACTCGGCGCATGGGGGCTTGGCTGGGAGGTCTGGCTTGACGGCATGGAGATTACCCAGTTTACATATTTCCAGCAGGCAGGGGGCATTGATTTAAAACCTGTTTCAGGCGAGATAACATACGGACTTGAGAGAATCACAATGTATCTGCAGGGTGTTGACAGTGTCTTTGATATTGAATGGACAAAGGGCGTCAAATACGGCGATGTGCATTTTATGGGTGAGGTCGAGTATTCAAATTATAATTTCCTTGAGGCAGATTGCAGCATGCTCTTTAATCTTTTTGATATGTATGAAAAGGAATCTCTCAAACTCATTGAAAAGGGACTTGTGCTCCCTGCATATGACTATACACTCAAATGCTCGCATACATTCAATCTCCTTGATGCCAGAGGTGCAATAAGCGTTGCAGAGAGGACAAGATTTATAGGAAGGGTAAGAAACCTTGCAAGGCAGTGTGCTGTTTTGTATCTGAAGAAAAGGGAAGAGATGGGGTTTCCGCTGCTGGAGAAGAATAATGCCTGAAAAAGGGATTATTGCCATTATCGGCGCAGGTTCATGTGATGAAAATATAAGCCGTATTGCAGAAAGGATGGGAAAACTCATTGCAGAGGCAGGTTTTGTTCTGGTTTGCGGCGGGCTTGGCGGCGTAATGGAGGCTGCGGCAAAGGGTGCTAAAAAAGCAGGAGGTCTTACAATAGGGATACTTCCGGGTTTTGATAAACAAGATGCAAATCCACACATAGACATTCCGATAATAACGGGCTTGAGTCATGCAAGAAATGTTATTGTTGTAAGAAGTTCAGATATTGTGGTTGCAATTACAGGAGAATACGGAACCCTTTCTGAAATTGCCCTAGCGCTCAAAATGGAAAAGGTTGTAATAGGCATTGACACATGGGATATAGAAGGCGTTATAAAGGTGAAAACCCCTGAAGAGGCAATGGAGAAGATTAAAGAACTTTTATGACAGACACTTTAAATGCGTCAGTAAATTCACAATCCGAAGTCCCAAATCCGCAATTCATAAAACCCCCCCAACCCCCCTTTTCTAAAGGGGAGAGCAAGGGGGGATTACGCGTCATACCGCTTGGCGGTCTTGGCGAGATCGGCATGAATATGCTCGTTGTGGAGTATGAAGACTCCATCATTGTTATAGACTGCGGGCTCATGTTTCCTGAAGACTACATGCTTGGCATAGACATCGTCATCCCTGACATCTCATATCTTAAAAGAAACATTGAAAAGGTAAAGGCATTTGTAATAACACACGGGCATGAAGACCATATCGGCGCTTTGCCGTTTGTGTTAAATGAAATCAAGGCGCCAATCTATGCAACAACCCTTACCATCGGGTTTATACAGGAAAAACTTAAGGAATTTAATCTTGATAAGTCAACTGAATTTATCCGGGTAAAACCAAGACAGACTGTTTCAATAGGTCATTTTGATATTGAGTTTATAAGGGTCAGCCATTCTATTGTTGACGGTGTTGGGCTTGCAATAAAAACCCCTGTCGGCGCTGTCATACACACAGGCGATTTTAAACTTGACCAGACCCCTGTTGATGGAGAGGTTTTGGATTATGCAAGGTTTTCCGAATACGGTGAAAACGGGGTGCTTGTCCTTTTATCCGATTCAACAAATGTTGAAAAAGAGGGCTACACGGTCTCCGAAAAGGAGATTGGCAACACATTTGAAGAGATATTCAGAGAGTCGCATGGACGGATAATACTTGCTGCATTCTCATCTAATATCCACAGGGTCCAGCAGGCAATGGATGTTGCTCAGAAATTCGGGAGAAAGGTGTGTCTCAATGGTAAGAGCATGGTTGCCAATGTAAGGATTGCAAGGGAACTTGGCTACCTGAAGGCGCCTGATGACCTGATAGTTGACCTTAAAGAGATGGACAGCCTGCCGCCGGAACAAGTCTGTCTCATCACAACAGGGAGTCAGGGTGAACCAATGTCAGCGCTTACAAGGATGGCAATGGATGACCACAAGCATATCAAGATATTGAAAGGCGATACAGTAATCCTGTCTTCAAAATTCATACCGGGAAATGAAAAGGCAATATCAAACATGATGAACCATCTGTTCAGACGCGGTGCAGAGGTCATATATGAAAAGGTTTCAGAGGTGCATGTGTCAGGCCATGCAAGTCAGGAGGAATTGAAGATAATGCTCAATCTCACAAAGCCGAAGTTCTTTATACCTGTGCATGGTGAATACAGGCACCTGATAAAACATGCCCAACTTGCCGTGAGGATAGGCATACCTTCTGAAAACATTATAATTGCAGAAGACGGTGATGTTATTGAGGTTACCACTGATAAGATTGCAAAGGCTGACAGGGTGGAATCAGGCAGGGTATTTGTTGACGGCAAGGGTGTTGGAGATGTCGGCAATATGGTGTTAAAAGACAGGCTGCACCTTTCACAGGACGGTGTTGTCATTGCGGTCATTGCATTAAACCAAACTACAGGCGAAATTATATACGGGCCCGATATAATTACGAGAGGTCTTGTGTTTGAGGAAGAGAGCGCCGAACTGCTTGAAGAGGCAAAAAGGATTGTCCTTCAAACCCTTGCCGGTGTTAATAAAGAGGCATTAACAGACTGGGCAGAGGTGAAAGAGGAAGTAAGAAAGTCTTTGCGGAGATATTTTAATAAGATACTGGAAAGAAGACCTGTGATCCTGCCGCTGATAATAGAGGTGTGATGAAAGAAAAACTGTTGATGAATTTTACTCACAAGATTTTTTCTGTCTTATATATCTCCGCCCCTCCCATATCCTCTGGTATGAATATCTTTACTGCCGTGCCTTCTTTTAATATATCAAATGCATTTTCAAGCCGAAGGATGGGCATAGTCCTTTTTAGTCTTATGAGCATCTCCCTTGCAACAATCATGGGGTGAGACAATTCTCCGCCTTTTTCAACTATTATTGCAGATGGTCCGTCACCCTCTGCAAAGACATCAAGGTATTTTATGTCAAGGTATGAGAGGACAAATATCTCCCTTTTGCCAGGCGGTTTTAAAAATTCAACATCGCCCCTGTAAAACCGCACTATCCCTTCTGCACTACCGTGGTGGAACGGTGTTACATCCCCTTTCGGCATAGTAATCCTTTCATAACTTACAGAACCTGCTTCTGCCTTATCAAGCATAGGTGGCACTTTTACAAAAACTCTTTCTCCTTCTTTGAACCTTTTTGTCGCTCCTTCCATCCTTACAGCCGGTATGCCGAATTCTACTGCAACCTTTGCTGTGTGCGAGCCCACAGAGCCCTTTTCTATAATAAATGCCTTAGGAAATATCTTTAGTTCAGAGATTTCAGGCAGATACTCTATGACTATAACCTCGTCTTCTTTTATGCCCTTTACAGGGTCGTTTAAAACCCTTGCCAGTCTTTCATCACCAACCCTTTCAAATATGCGGACATAGCCTTCTGCCTCACCTGCTGCAATCGGGGAGATAGCAAAAAAGAAACTGTCTATCTTTTCAGCAGGTATGTCAAAGAGGACAAGGCTTAAGACCCTTCTGCTTTCTGTTAAACTGCTTACAACTGTTTTTATCCTGCACCAAATTTCCCTTGCCTTAAAAAATGAACCCTCTTTTAAGGCATCTGAAAAACCTTCTGCCAGAGAGAGGTTATCCTCTATTTCAATGAGATACCTGCTTGCACTGAAAAGGAGTGCCTTTATCCAGTGGCTTAATTCATAAAGGTCTGAAAGCCCGGATAGTGTGGAGAATCTTTCGTTGACGATACTGGAAAAACCCTGCTCGAGCCTCTCAAGGTTTATATCAGTCAGGTATAACGTGAGTCTGTCCTCTCTTGATATGTCCATGTCAGGATTTAAAAGCAGCCTTCCTATGCAAGCCCTGATTTTGCTGTGGCTTACAACCGCATCAATAAGTTTTCCGTTTTCATAAGTTGATTCAAATTCTCTGTACAAGGAGATCAACTCTTTGAAGCATATCCTGAAATGGTCTGACCACAACCCTTCTATTTTTTTTACATCGCCTGCTTGTTCAACAACAGGTCTGTAGGCGAGCGTAAGCCAATGGACAATGCCCTCTGCAAGTTTTATAGCCTTTGTGTATCCGGGGTAGTTTGTAAGGAGTTCATTTAATAGTGTTTGTGCCTTGACGAGGTTCCCGGAATCAAGTGTATTGTGGAAACTGTCTCTCAAATCAACAGCAAGTCTTTTTAATTCAGTTGGCACAACATCTGTTATATCTTCAAAATCATTATGGAGGGACTGCCAGTCAATACCCATAATAGAAGCACCGGGCAGGTTTTTATAAACCCTCTCTATAAAACCCCTCCTTGCCGCCTCAAGTCTTCTATGGGGTGTGTATTCTGATGCAAGGAGGAGGACATCTTTTAATGCGAGCATTGAATCGTCTGCATCAACCCCCTCTAATCCCTCGTCAAAAAGCGCCCCAGCGTTTCTGTAAAATGCTGTCTCAAGTTCAACACTGCCTGCATCTTTTAACAGATAAGTAATTGGTTTAAAAACAGCATAGATAATCCCCTCGTCCTTTGTATCTGCTATGGTGTATATTTTTTTCTGATTGAGACATATCTTGAGTCCTGCTATCAAAGCCTCCTTAAGTCCAATATCTCTAATGCCTGACTCTTTAAACATTTTCAGCCCGGTATGCGCATCAGCAAGGTCTGTTTTTGTCTTCCCTTCTGCAAGGAGTTTTATAACACCCCTTTTTAAATCTTCCCTGAAAATGAACTTCTCATCCTGCAAGGCAGGAATGCAGTAATTTTTTATATCGCTAAAACTCAAAGGCTTCAGGTTTTGCCGTAAAATCCTGCTGATGCCATTTTTAAGGACACTATCTAGCCAGTCATAATTTCTTTTAAGCATTTTTAGTCCTGTATTTATTACCTCATTGACCGATGCATCTTCCATTCCTGTACCCTTGTCAAGCGATTCAATAATCCTGGTTTTTACCCATTCGGCTTTTATATAAGGCATATCTTTTTCAGCAAGAGGCAGTCCATATCTCATAATATCAGCAAGGTTTGTGCCGCTGAACCCGCTGCCTGTTTTGAGTATATACTCAACACCTTCCAGTGTATTTTTTTTAAATTCTTCAGGGAGACCCTCCCACAGTTTTGGAAGATATGCAGAGAGTTTCATAAAATTAACACCCTCAATACCGCCCTTAAAAAGGTTTGCATAAAAGGTTTTGATGTTATGCGCTGTTTGAGGGAATTCTCTGCAGGCACCAACAATCCTGTGTATATTTGCCATGGAGACCCCCTTGACATTTCCCTCTGCCATCACCTTTTTCGTTTCAGACATATTGCCGTGTTTCAGGAGGTTTAAAAATTCTGAAATGGTTATCGGGGTTTTTGCAACCTGCATCTTGTGTCTTGAATCTTCTGTTACTGACTGCTGAGTGCTGACCGCAGTATTAGCAGCACATATCGGTCTTACCTGCAATATGTAGAACTTTTTATTCAGAAAAGCCCATTCAATATCTGCAAAATATCCTGTGCCTGTATTGCTGATAGATTCTACGCGATGTGCAAGGCTTGCGAGTTCCTGTATCTCTTCATCTGAGAGAACAGCGCTCCCCGCTATTTCTGCCGGAAGGATTTTTTCTTCAATACCTCTACTGGAGACAAAGTATGCTGAATCCTTTTTCCTGACCTCTTTATGCACAACCCCAAGAGATTTCTTTTCTACCTTATAAATATCAGAGTTGAACCGACCTGAAACAATCCCCTCACCTACGCCAAAACCTGCGTTTATCCATATAAGCCCATCATCCTTTCCGGATGGACTCGCAGTGAATACAACACCTGCTGCTTCTGCAGGTATCATTGCCTGTACAAGGATGCCCATCAGTGATGAACTATGGTCTATTGCCTTTTTTCCCCTGTAGAGGATGCCCTTAATTGCCCAGAGTGAAAGCCAGCACTCTTTTATTGCTGCGGGGAGTCCATCCCTTCTGACATTTAGAATGGTTTCATACTGTCCTGCAAATGAGGCTGATGCGAGGTCTTCTGCAACAGCAGATGACCTTACAGCAACCTTCAATTCAGCAATCCCTGTAAGTTCTGTAAGTGCATCAAACGCAGGATTTATTTCGTCCATTACATATCGTGGTATTTCTGCATCGTTCATAATACTGCGGATTGTTTCAGCCACTGCACCGACGAGATGGGGGTTGGACATGTCGGCATCTTTAAAAAGAGAGGTTATCCTCTGGAGGAACCCGTATTCTTCTGAAAAGGCAGAGTATGCATCTACAGTTATGCAGAAACCGGGCGGCACAGGGATGCCTTTATTTATCATAAAGGCGAGGTTTGCTGCCTTTGTGCCCACATTATCTGCAATGAGACTTTCTTTTGAACCAAGGGGGACTACAAACTTTTGCATAATCCGTCTTCAATTGCTTTTCTGGTAATTTCCATTAATGCCTTATCATTAATCCCCTCTGTATATATTGGTTTGCCTATCTTCACACTGACACTGGCAGGTCTTATAAATATGCTTCCTCTTTTCATTATATTACTGGTGCCCTGTATGGAGATGGGGACTATCGGGAAACTTGTGTTTGAAGCGAGGAGGAATCCGCCCCTCTTAAACGGCAGGAGTTCATCTGTCCTGCTCCTTGTCCCTTCAGGGAATATGAGGATAGAAGCCCCCCTTTTTAGTTTTTCTGCTGCCTTTTCAAGCCCGTGATACGCAGCGCCTGCATGCTTTCTGTCAATAGACACATAGCCTGCAATGCTCATGCTCCAGCCGATTACCGGTATTTTGAAGAGGCTTTTTTTTGCAAGCCAGCGGAACTGCGCAGGGAGATATGCCTGAAGCGCGAGTATATCAAACGCACCCTGATGGTTTGATATGAATATCTGCGATGCGTTCAGGATATTTTCAGTGCCGCTTATCCTGACCCCCACGCCGCTAAGTAAAAGGATTGCCTTTGCCCATATCCCTCCGATAGAGTGTGCGGAATTTCCGCTTCTGTCAAATATGGCTGCAATGAGAACGAACGGGAAAAGGGAGATGGTAATTATCAAGCCCAAAGACCATGTTATAAATGTCCGTATAATCATTAGCCTATAGTTTCCATAAACTTCATGCTTTTCAATTCCTTGCCCAGTTGATATCTTATGAAATTACCAAGAAGTTCTTTGCTCTCTTTTAACACCAGAGGCGGCAAGACAAGTTTATTTAAGTGTTCTAAATTGGTTCTTGCTGCAAGGGCAAGGGATTTTGCAGTGCCGGCAGATATGGGGATTTTGTTTTCATTGGGTTTAATACATCTCTTGCAGACAATTCCGCCCTTTGCAGAGGAAAAATATATTATAGTATCAGCATCAGGTGCATATTTGCATACAGTGCATTTATCAAGGTGCGGTTGATATCCCAGTATTGTAAGGAGTTTTACTTCAAAAAACCGTGAAAAGGTTTCAGGTTCCCTTCCGTCATCCAGCATCCTGAGGAAGTTCAGGATGAGTTCAAACGCTTTAGTGTTTCTCTGCCATTCGCGCACCATCTCGGAGAGGAGTTCCACAAAATAACTTGCTGCTGTAATGGTCTCAAGGTCTTTTTTAATATTATGAAAGCCGTCAATCAGTTCACACTGGTCAATCCGTGCAAGTCCAGCGCCCTGTTTTTTTGCAAAGATGAGTTTCACAAACGAGAACGACTCAAGGGAATTTACAAATCTCTTTTTGCTCCGCTTTGCCCCTTTTGCAATGCCGCATATCTTTCCATAGTCCATGGTATAGAAGTTTACAATCCTATCAGATTCGCCGTAGTCTGTTGAGTTAAGGACAAGCGCAGATGTTTTGTAAAGGGCAGACATCAGAGATACCCGTATTTCAGAAAAAGGGTTGCAAGTCCCAGAAACGAGAAAAATCCGCCCACATCAGTGCATGTGGTAACAAATACAGCAGAAGAAAGCGCAGGGTCTGCCTTGAACCATTTCAGGATAAGCGGTATGACAGTCCCGCTGAACCCCGCGATAATCATGTTTGTAATCATTGCAAGGAATAGCAATATCCCTATTGTGTAACTTATCCCAAAAAGGTGTGCGACAATTACAGCAGCAGTCCCTGTGAGAATACCGTTTGCAAAACCCACTATCACCTGATTTAAAAGAACCCTTTTTGCGTGTCTGAACTCAAGTTCGCCAAGGGCAAGCCCTCTTACAACAACGGTTATTGTCTGTGTGGCCGCGTTGCCTCCCATACCTGCTACAACAGGCATAAAAACGGCAAGCGTAACAACGGTCTGGATCGTGCCTTCAAACACCTTTACAACACTTGCTGCAAGGAACGCAGTTGCGAGGTTCAAGAGGAGCCACGGCGCCCGGAGTTTAAAAGACCTTGATGGCGGGTCAAGCACCCTCTCGTCTGTATTAAGGCCTGCCATCTTGTAAAAGTCTTCAAAAATTTCTTCTTCTACGACATCTACCACATCGTCTATTGTAATCCTTCCCAGTAGTTTGCCGTCTGCGTCTATGACAGGCAAGGTAACCACATCATATTTCTGGAATATCTTTGCAACATCCTCCTGGTCTGTATCAACAGTTACCCTTACCGTCTCCTGATTCATTATATCATGCACAGAGAGATGCGGTTTTGCAAGTATGAGTTTGTCAAGGGACACAGTCCCCTTGAACCTCCCGTCATTATCTGTAACAAAGACATTGTGTATATTAGGCACATCTTCACTTTTTGCCCTCACCTGTTCAATGGTTTCCTGTACAGTTGCATCTTCCGATACAGACACGAGTTCCGTCTGCATTATGCCGCCGGCAGAATCTTCGGGATATTTGAGGAGTTTTCTTACCTCAACACCCTCTTCGCGGCTGATGCCGTCGAGGACAGTCTCCGCATCATCTTCCGGCAGTTCTGCGATAACATCCGCTGCATCGTCAGTCTCCATCTCAGCGAGAACCTCTATCAACTCCTTGTCGGAGATGGACGATATCAATCTTTCTCTGGTGTGTTCGTCAACCTCAAGAAGGACATCTGATGCAATTTCAGCAGGCAGGAATTTAAATACAATTATCTGTTCAGTGTCTTCCAATTCGGTGAGGGCTTTTGCGATATCAGACGGGTGCAGAGGCAGGATAAAATCCTTTATCCCTTCTTCATCCTTATTTTCAATACAGGTTTTTAAAACTTGTATATCCATAATAGTCGGTCAGAACCTTAATCCTGAAAAAGATTAAAAAACTTGCTGCAATTATTAAGATACGAGAAAAAGCAGCGGATGGATTTTAAAGATTTAATGGTGCCGAAGCGGGGACTCGAACCCCGATGGACTTTCGCCCACTAGAACCTGAATCTAGCGCGTCTACCAAATTCCGCCACTTCGGCAATTTTAAAAATTTTAAAGTTGAATAGCGCTGAAGTTTAATTTATACTCAACAAAAAGCTAAGTCAAGAAAATCGTTAAGAAAGGGGTTTAAAAGATATTAATAGTTAATAAGAGCGAGGCAGAAATTGAACTCCGCTGAAACCATTCCTCACCTTATTTTAAGCAGGGTTAAAAGATTTGGAAATCGGACAGCATTATTGGGTTATCAGGGAGATGCTGTAAAATCCATCTCATGGGAGGAGTTTGACCGTACAGTAACAGACCTTTCTCTCGGACTTATATCAATAGGTATAGAAAGCGGTGAGAGGGTTGCAATTATCTCCGAAAACAGGCATGAATGGATAATATCTGAACTGGCAATATTATCAATAGGTGCATCTTTAGTCCCGGTATACACAACCCTTACAGCAAAGGAAACAGAGTTTATATTAAGCGACTGCAAAGCCGGCACAGTCATTGTTTCAAATGAACATCTTCTAAAGAAAATTCTCTCCATTAAAGGGCTTCTGCCAAGTCTTAAAAATATAATCATACTTGATGCTGATACAGACACAGGAGATGCTATCCAGTTTTCAAGGGTTATAAATATGGGCAAAGAGTTCAAGGATTTAACAATACTTGAGAACAGGCAAGCAGGCATAAAGGCAGATGATACTGCTGTTATAATCTACACATCAGGCACAACAGGGAGACCTAAAGGCGCGTGTCTGACACACAAAAACATTGTCTCAAATATCATGGCATCACTTGAAAGGATTGATATAAAAGAGAGAGACAGATATCTCTCGTTCCTTCCTTTGAGCCACAGTTTTGAACACCTTGTACAGCTTGCAGTATTGTATCAGGGAGCGCAGATAGCGTATGCAAAGGGCTTTGCAACTATTGCTGCTGATATGAAAACATTTAACCCCACAATTATGATTGGTGTGCCGTTCTTTTTTGCAAGGATAAAGGGCAAGGTGATGGATGCAGTAGAAAGCGGTTCATTTATGAAGAAAAAGGTGTTCTGGTGGGCATATAAGAAAAGTTCAAAGTTCAAAGTTCAAAGTTCAAAGTTTATGGGAACAATGATAGACAGACTTGTCTTTAAAAAGATTAGAAATGCCATATGCCCAACCTTACGATATTTTATATCAGGCGGTGCACCGCTTCCTGTAGATGTCAATGAATTCTTCTGGACAACCGGCATACCGATTCTTGAAGGTTACGGCTTGACAGAGACATCTCCTGTTGTTTCTGTAAATACAATGAAGGAGGTAAAACTTGGGACAGTTGGCAGACCAATACCTGGAGTTGAGGTTAAAATTGCAGATGACGGAGAGCTCATTGTAAAAGGTGATAATGTTATGAAAGGCTATCTTAATATGCCTGCGGCAACTGCACTGGCAATAAGGGACGGATGGTTTTATACAGGTGATATTGGCTTAATTGACGAAGATGGTTTTGTCAGGATAACAGACAGGAAGAAGGATATTATAATTACTGAATTCGGCAAAAATATATCACCGCAGAAGATTGAAGGCATTTTAAGGGCAGATGAATTCATAAGAGAGGCTGTTGTATTTGGGGACAAAAAGCCTTATCTTGCTGCCCTTATAGTGCCTGATATGGAAAAACTAAAGATATGCCTGCGACACCCACTGGGGACAGATTTCAAATCTGTCCCCATAAAAGAGGGCGAGGGAGAAATTTCAGATGAAAAGGTTTTATCCGATGGCACTGTCCACAGGTTTTATGAAAAGAGGATAAAAGAATTGTCAAGGGATTTATCAAGGTTTGAGCAGGTAAGAAGGTTTGCCCTGATCCCTCCGTTTACTTTTGATGGC
>MGPS01000053.1:0-465 GCA_001797495.1 Deltaproteobacteria bacterium GWC2_42_11 | reverse complement strand
TCCACATACCCTATCCAAAATTAGTTGAAAACATAAAACTGGTAAAGGATAAAAAACTCAACCTTGAAATATATTTTGATGCGGATACATTGGATTCTGTTGATATTGGAGATTATAAAAAACTCAAGAAAGAACTGGATTATGCCCCGGGATTTACATTTCATGCGCCTTTTTATGATTTGTCACCGGGCTCGCCTGATAAACTCATAAGAAAGGTTACTCTGGAAAGGTTTAACCGATTATTCAACGTTGCTGAAATCTTTAATCCTCAGATAATTGTATTCCATCCCGGTTATGACAAATGGAGATACAATGGTCATATTGATATGTGGCTGAAAAACAGCATTGAGACATGGGGCAGGGTTCTGGAAAGGGCAAGGGGATTGAATATAAAGGCGGCAGTAGAAAATATCTTTGAGGAAAACCCTGAAACCCTGACAATGCTTGTCAGGGCGATAAATTCTG
>MGPS01000052.1 GCA_001797495.1 Deltaproteobacteria bacterium GWC2_42_11 | reverse complement strand
GACTATACGTCTTTCAATATAAAATTCCCCTATCACCTGCCCGTCGTCTGAATAGACCTTTGTTATGATATTCGGATTATATTCCTGCAATGTATTCACCGCAGGCAAATCCTTCGTAAAATACCAGTAAACACCATATCCTGCAGCAACGGTAAAAACCATGGAAAACAGTGCTGTGATAAAAAAAAGTCTCAAATACCTTTTCATATTTTAGAATGATAACAAAAAGATAAAGTTATAGCAAGGCTTACAAAGTAATATGATTTTACAGGAAAATATGTTATGAAACATTCATAAGCCTTGTTGCTCACAAGTTGCTCACAAAAGGGGATAAAAATCTTGCTAGCATTTGCTGTTGCCTGCCCCGCCTGCAAACCTGGTGGGACAGGCATCTTGCCTGTCATCACAGGCTGGAAGCCTGTGCCACCAGCAGGGCAGGCAGCAGCAGGGAGGTACTGTATTGAATATAATTTCTGCCATTGCTATTGCACTTGACTCACTCCGTGCGAATAAGATGCGGTCTGCCCTCACAATGCTCGGAATAATAATAGGTGTCGGCGCAGTCATAGCAATGATTGCTGTAGGCAGCGGTGCCAGGGCGAAGGTTGCAAAGGAGATAGAGAGCATGGGTTCTAACCTCCTCCTTGTGCTTTCAGGTGCAACTACAAGCGGTGGTATAAGGATAGGCATGGGGACTGAACCTACTTTAACGGCAGAAGATGCCAGGGCAATAGCAAAGGAATTATCTACTGTCGCATTTACCGCGCCTATTCTATCAGGCACAGCACAGGTCGTCTACGGAAACCAGAACTGGAGTACACTTATAATCGGCACCACGCCTGAAATACTTGATGTAAGGGAATGGCCTGTGATATCCGGCAGGGCATTTACAGAGAAGGATGTTGACGGCGCGACTAAGGTAGCACTTATCGGGCAGACTGTCCTTGAAAATCTCTTTGGAAGTGAAGACGCTGTTGGGAAGACTATAAGGATAAAAAAGATACCTTTTACTATAATAGGTATCCTTGCAAGAAAGGGTCTCTCACCCACTGGTCAGGACCAGGACGACGCTATCTATATACCTCTTACAACTGCACAGAAGAGGCTGTTCGGCACAACATTCCCCGGTATGGTAAGAATAATCTACATAAAGGCTGCCGGGAAAGATGTGTTGAATGATGCTGAAAGGGATATAAAGGAACTGCTGCGTCAGAGACATCATATAACACAGGGCAAGGAAAATGATTTTACTGTACGAAACCTCACTGATATGATGTCTGCATCTGAAAATGCGTCAAGGATAATGACCATCCTGCTCGGAGCAATAGCATCTGTATCACTCATAGTCGGCGGTATAGGCATAATGAATATAATGCTCGTATCTGTTACAGAAAGGACACGGGAGATAGGGATACGGATGGCTGTAGGTGCAAAATCCCGTGATATCCTGATGCAGTTCATTATCGAAGCGGTGGTACTTGCCCTTTTTGGCGGTTTTATAGGTATATTAATCGGCATCGCCAGCACAAAGACGATAACATACTTTGCTGAATGGAACACGCTTATATCAATATGGTCAATAGCACTGGCTTTCGGTTTCTCATCGGTTGTGGGGATATTCTTTGGTTTTTATCCTGCGAGAAGGGCTTCTCTCCTTGACCCGGTTGAATGCCTGCGGCATGAATGATATGTCAGAAAATATAGGTTTCTTCTTTAATCCTGATTCCATTGCGGTTATCGGCGCCTCGCAGGCATATGGTAAATTGTCAAATGTACTCCTGCGCAGCCTTAAAAAGAGGTTTAAGGGCAGCATATACCCTGTTAATCCGAAATATAACTCCATAAATGGATTGAAATGCTATACGGGGGTAAAGGCAATTGAGGGGGGTGTTGATATAGCAGTATTGATTGTCCCTTCCAATGCAGTGATACAGGCATTGAAAGATGCGGCAGATGCGGGTATAAAGGGTGCGATAGTTATAAGTGCAGGTTTTAAAGAAACAGGGAAAAGCGGCTCGCTCATGGAAGATGAGATAAAAGGGATTGTGAATGGGCACGGCATAAGAGTCATAGGACCTAACTGCATGGGCATTTATGATAGTTTTTCTGGTGTTGACACATTCTTTATCCCTGAAGAAAGGCTCGAACGTCCTGAAAAAGGGGGACTTTCAATTGTTTCACAAAGCGGCTCGTTCGCTGTAAGTATAATGGATACACTTGCAATGGAAGGTATTGGTCTTGCAAGGATTGTGAATTACGGAAACAGGGTTGATGTTGGAGAATCTGACTTGCTTGAATTCCTTGCAGATGATGACAATACAAAGGTTGTTGCCCTTTACATAGAGGCAGTTCAGGATGGAAAGAGGTTTGTTGATGCTGCAAAGAGATGTTCTGAAAAAAAACCTGTTATTGCCATAAAGGTTGGGAGACATGAAGCAGGTGCAAATGCTGCAAAATCACATACAGGCGCTATTGCAGGGAGATATGAGATATACAGGGCTGCGTTCAAGAAGGCAGGTATAATTGAGGTCTCAGGATACGATGAGTTGTTAGATGCTTGCAAGGTTTTCTCAATGCAGAGACCTGCAAACTTGTCCCCCGTATCAAGTACGGGGCAGGCTCTGCAAGATTTAAGCAGGGACGGCAAAAAGGTATTTATCCTGACAGACGGCGGCGGTGTTGGAGTGAGCCTGACAGATTTATGTATAGAGATGGGATTGGATGTTATTGCCTTGCCAGAGGATGCAAAAAATAATCTTTCCCAAAAACTTCCTTCATTTTGCAGTATAGCAAACCCAATTGATTTGACAGGAAGCGTTACTGATAATGACTACAAGATTGCTCTGGAAGAAGGATTAAAATATTCTGACATCGCCATTGTTGCAGCACTCTGGGGGCCGCCGGGGCTTACTGACAAACTTGTTTACAATATTAAAGAGGTTTCTAAGAGATTAAACAAGCCTGTTATTATATGCAGCCCAGGTGGCAGATTCACACAGGAAAAGAAAAAACTTTTTGAAGAGAACGGACTACCTGTATTTGCAACGCCTGAGGATGCAGTGAGGGCAGCAGGGTTGTTGGCAAATAAATTATAAATAAGTTTTACAATTCAAAAAAGGAGGTTTTATGACACAGGAACATGTAGAGAGCATGCTGAAAGTTGAGGAAGTATTTGAACCTTCAAAAGAAGTAATTGAAAGGGCATGGGTCAAGGATTACGAAAAGGTTTACAAGAAGTCAGTAGAAAACCCTGAATCATTCTGGGGAGAGATTGCATCTGAACTTGAATGGTTTAAGCCATGGGAAAAGGTTTTGAAGTGGGAACAGCCATGGATGGGGGGGGCTTCATGGTTTGTCGGCGCAAAATGCAATATCACATACAACTGCCTTGACAGGCATGTAAAGTCATGGCGGAGAAACAAGGCAGCGATAATATGGGTTGGGGAAAACGGCAGGGAGAGGGTTATCACATATGACAAACTTCTGAGGAATGTAAACCGCTGCGCCAATATGCTGTTTGATATTGGTGTAAGAAAAGGAGACAGAGTTACAATCTACCTTCCAAGAATACCTGAACAGATTATCTCAATGCTTGCATGTGCGAGGATTGGTGCAATCCACAGTTTAGTTTATTCAGGTTTTTCCAGCGAGGCGCTTAAAAACAGGATTGTTGATGCAGAATCGAAGATAGTTATAACCGCTGACTGTGGATACCAGAGAGGAAAGTGTATACCTTTGAAGAATATTGTCAATGATGCTGTTAAAGACTGTCCTAGTGTTGAAAAGGTCTTTGTTGTAAGGCGGGGAGAACCAAAAATAAACCTGAATCCGATAGACATTGACTGGCACGAGGCAATGGAAAAGGCGTCTCAAAGGTTCGAGGCTGTTCATATGGACTCAGAAGACCCGCTGTTCATGCTATACACATCAGGCACGACAGGCAAGCCAAAAGGTGTTCAGCATGTCCACGGCGGCTATATGGTTGGTACATACATTACTACAAAATGGGTTTTTGATTTAAAGGATGAAGATATAATGTTCTGCACAGCAGACCCGGGCTGGATAACAGGACATAGTTACATTGTTTATGGACCTCTCTTGAACGGCACAACAATACTATTTGCAGAGGGCGCCCCTGACTATCCTGACCCGAGCAGGTGGTGGGGACTCATTGAAAAATATGGGGTAAATATATTCTATACAACACCCACTGCAGTAAGGCTCCTGATGAAATACGGTGATAATTGGCCGCAAAAACACGATTTGTCTGGTCTGAGGATACTTGGAAGTGTCGGCGAACCGATTAACCCTGAGGCATGGCTGTGGTACAGAAAGATTACGGGGAATAAACTGCCCATAATGGATACATGGTGGCAGACAGAAACAGGCATGATAATGATTACACCGCTTCCTTGCATGAAACTAAAACCAGGCTCTGCTGCAAGACCATTCCCTGGTATTGAGCCAGCGATTGTTGATAGGGATGGAAACCCGCTGCCCCCTAACAGCGGTGGTTTTATAGTTATAAAGAAACCATGGCCAAGCATGATGAAGACAATCTACAAAGACCCTGAAAGATATGCACAATACTGGAAAACAGTGGACGGTTTCTATATGGCAGGCGATATGGCGCGGCAGGATGAAGACGGCTATTTCTTTTTCATGGGAAGAACAGACGATGTCATAAAGGTTTCAGGCTACAGGTTAGGCACAGCAGAGATTGAGAGCGCTATTGTATCGCACTATGCTGTTGCAGAGGCAGCATGTATAGGGAAACCTGATGCGCTTAAAGGTGAAATTATAAAGGCGTTTGTGATATTAAAACAAGGGCATAAACCATCCGACTCCCTGCTGGATGAGATAAAGAAGCAGGTAAGAAAAGAACTTGGACCAATTGCCATTCCCGCAGAGATTGAATTTACAGAATGGCTGCCCAAAACCAGAAGCGGTAAAATAATGAGGAGGGTCTTGAAGGCAAAGGAACTAGGCGTTGAGCCGGGGGATGTGTCAACACTTGAAGAATAAGACAAACGCAATCTTTGGCCAAATACTGTGTCAAAGCTGTCTGTCCAAATACTCACATACCTAAAAGAGTATGCTCCGTCTTGCCCAGCCAGATTTTCCTTGTCTTTGGCTCAAACCTTGCGTTTGTATCTTAAAAAAGTATGCCTTCCCCCGATTGAATTTGTCGGGAGAATAGGGAGAATGAGGGAGAATAGGGAGAATAGAGGGACACTTCCCGTATTTTGATTGAGACGATTAATAGGGGAAGTGTCCCTGGAATTCCTTATTGAATTCCTTATTGGCGGCATCACGGTTCACAGTTTTTCTAGACAAATTATGGCAAAACAAGAAGCAAAGAAGATTATAGGGGATGCCATATCATCAGGCAGGAAATCACTTTTAGAGCCAGATGCATTGGAACTTTTAAAGGCATTTGGAATCCCTGTGTCAGAATATATTATTGTCCACGATGCAGCAGAGGCAAAGGATGCTGCTGATAAAATTGGCTATCCTGTTGTGCTCAAGGTTGTGTCAAGGGATATACTCCACAAGACAGAGGCAGGCGGGGTAATGGCCGGGCTTAAAAATGCGCAAGAGGTTGAAGATTCATTTAATGAAATGATATTTGAACTGTCTGACCATTATGCGACAGCGAAGATTGAAGGCTTTTTGATAGAGAGGATGGTTGATAAAGGTGTAGAGGTGATTGTGGGAGGGGTTAGAGATGCGCAATTTGGCCCGGCAGTAATGTTTGGGATTGGCGGTGTAATAGTAGAGCTTTTAAAGGATGTTTCCTTCAGGCTTGCGCCTGTTACAAAAGAAGAGTGCCTTGAAATGGTGAAGGAAATCAAGGCATACCCCCTGCTTACAGGATACAGAGGCTCTGGCATTGTTAATCTTGATGCAATCTCTGATGTTATTATAAAGATAGGCAGTATCATGGAAGAATTGGAAGAAATAAAAGAGATGGAGATAAATCCCCTTATTGCATATCCTGATGGAGTTATAGCGGTTGATGCAAGGATAATGTTATGAACAAGACCCACGGCGGCAATATATGGAAGGTCTCAAAAGAAGCAGGCTTATCCCATCAGGATATTATTGATTTCAGTGCCAGCATCAATCCTCTCGGTATGTCGCCAAAGGCGGTCTCGGCATTAAAAGATTCTCATAAAATTATCCCATCTTATCCTGAACCTTCTGCAAATGATGCTATAGATGGACTCTCAAGATTCCATAACATCCCCAAAGAAAATATTTTGGCAGGAAACGGCTCAACAGAATTTATATACCTTATCCCGCAGGTATTTAAACCTAAAAAGGCGCTTATAATAGAACCCTGTTTCAGTGAATACAGAAATTCCCTTGAAATTTACGGATGTAAAATAGAGAGTTTCATTGCAGGAAAGGAAACTGATTTTTTGCCTGATATTGATGAACTCTGCAAAAGGTTAAAAAATAATTATAACATTGTATATCTTGGCAACCCTGCAAACCCGTCAGGCGCTCTTTTTAAAAGGGATGATATTTTGAAAATCGCTTGCGAATGTCAGAAATACTCTACAGTTCTTGTTGTTGATGAGGCATTTATAGATTTTGTTGAGGATGAGTCATTTAAAAACAATGCTGTAACAATGGATAATCTGATTGTCCTCCGCTCTATGACAAAATTCTTTGCAATGGCAGGATTAAGGTTCGGCTATCTCATATCCTCAAAAAAGATTGTAGAAAAGGTTAAGACATTTCAGCCGCCGTGGTCTGTAAATACTCTGGCGCAGATTGCTGCTATTGAGAGTCTAAAGGATAAGAACCACATAGAAAGCACAAAAAAATGGTTTACATCAGAACCTAAATTCCTGTTTGAAGGGTTAAAATCAATAAACGGCTTAAAACCGTATCCATCCAAAGCAAATTATTTTGTAGTAGGAATAACACAAGAAGGCATTACATCAAAGATGATTTGCGATACTCTGCTAAAAGACAGCATTTTGATAAGAGATTGTTCATCATTCGGCTTGGGGGATAAGTTTTTCAGGGCTGCGGTAAAAAATAGAAGAGAAAACATTCTCCTCCTTGAAAAACTTATCCTTTGTTTAAAAAATACTGTGCTAATTTAATCTTCCCACTTTTTCCCTTTGCCATGTCCTTTGCCTTTTTCAGCCCCTTTGCCTTTACCCTTCCCCTTTGCCTTTTCATTTACCTTGCCGACACTCTGAACTAAATCATCTGTCCTTACACCGTATGCCTTAGCAACCCTGCCCCATGCATGTCCGTGTTTTTTATAGTCGGATATTACTATATTGACATCTTTATTTGTCTGCCGGGCTATTGACAATGCAATTGAAAGTTCGCCATATGTAAGACCTGTTTCACCTTTTGTTTTGATTATCCAGTCCTGAGTCTTGTTAAACTCAAGCGATAATGTTGATGTAACCTCCCTTTCGCCGTCCTTATCAGAGACAGCAATATTCAGAGATGTTGAAAGTTTCTTTAAATCCAGTTCCCAGTCGGCAAATGCCGTTGAAATGGTTAATAAAACTAAAGATAAGGCAAAGATAATCTTTTTCATTTTAGTCCCTCCTTTTCCAGTTAAGTATTTTCTCCTGAAAAGCGTCAACCAATTACAAACTTACCTTTATTACTGTCTTTAAATTACCCCTCACATTGAAATCACCTGTAACATCCAGTTTGCGGGGCTTTAAAATATTTTTTAAATCATCAAATATTTTATTTACAGCAGACTCATGGGATATATACTGGCTCCTGAAACTATTGAGATAGAGTTTTAATGACCTCAGTTCAACAATACATTTATCAGGTATGTATGTTATAAATATTGTTGCAAAATCAGGATAACCTGACTTAGGGCACAGACAGGTAAATTCAGGGAAGGAGATTTCTATATTATAGTCCCTGTCAGGATACGGGTTTTCCCATACTTCAAGTTTTGCCTTTTCTATTGCCTCTTCTCCGTATTTCATATACAGCATGATTATATCAGATGCAGGTTTTCTATCCAATAAAAAACTTTGGTGATTTTAAATTTTATGTTATCCTTGCTGTAAATCCTGCAAACTACCAACTGGTAACTGCAAACTAAATATTCAAGAGGAGGAATTTTATGAGGGAAAGAAACAGGGAAATAAGAAGAAGACGGCACAGGAAGGAAAAAGCAAGAAAGGCAAGGATCAAGACACTTATTGCAGAGGCAAAAAAGAATCCGAAAAAGATTAAAGAGGTAAAGGAGAAAAAACCGGTAAAACCAACATCAAAGGTAGTCAAGGCTGCACCAAAGGCAAAAGCACAAGAACAGAAGACAACAAAAACTGCATGATAAAAAGCAAGATAAAGGTAATGCCGCCTGACCTTGCAGCAAAGATTGCAGCAGGCGAGGTTGTCGAAAGACCTGCATCTGTTGTGAAGGAACTGGTTGAAAATTCATTAGACGCAGGGGCAGCAGATATCTCAATACATATTGTTGACGGCGGTAAAAAACTGATTAGAGTCTATGACAACGGCGAAGGTATGTCCAGGGAGGATGCAGTCCTTGCGTTTGAAAGGCACGCGACAAGCAAAATATTAAAAGATGACGATTTATGTTCAATAAGCACAATGGGGTTCAGGGGTGAGGCACTGCCCAGTATTGCATCTGTAAGTGATGCGATGGTTGCAACAAAAGTTGCCGGTGAAATTGCAGGGACACGAATAAGGGTAAGAGGCGGCAAGATTGAAGATATAAGCGACTTCGGATGTCCTGACGGTACTACTGTTGAAGTAAGGGACATATTCTTTAATGTCCCTGCAAGGCTGAAATTTTTAAGGTCTAATGCAGCAGAGATGGGGAGGATACAGGATGTAGTCCATCACTTAAGCCTTGCCAACCCTGATATAAGGTTCAAACTAACTCACGGCAAAAATATCTTACTGAATGCATCCGCAAACAGCGACCTGAAAACAAGGGCATGCGACATACTAGGGACTGATATAATGAGGGGTGTCATACCTGTTGAGGGCAATGGCGGAGGTGTATCTGTCATGGGTTTTGTCTCAAACTCAAATATCACATATCCAACTACAAAGGGGGTATTTGTTTTTGTGAATAAACGATGGATACGGGATAAAGGCATAAATTATGCCATCCTGCAGGCTTATAAAAATATGTTAATGAGAGATAGATACCCGCTCGCTGTCCTGTTCATATCACTCCCGCCTGAAGATGTTGATGTTAATGTCCATCCTGCAAAAACTGAAGTAAGATTCAAAAACCCAAGGTTTATCTATGATGTAATTTCAGATGCCATTAGAAATGCCATCTTGCAGAAGAATAAGGATTATCCTGATGGAACAGTTACTGCATTACACACTTCAGTCCCGCAGGACAGGATAAGAGAACCTGCAATACATTACCAAACACAGGACATTGCAGACAGACAGGCTGCCCTCTTTGAAAAGGCATTCCATGGGACTAATGGAATAAGTTTTCCTGAATTAAATTTTGTCGGACAGTTATGGGATGAATACATAATCTGTAATGATGAATCCATGTTTTATATAATTGACCAGCATGCCGCAGCAGAGAGGATTGCATTTGAAAGGATTAGAAAGGAATATTACAGTTACGGCATCAGGGGTCAGATACTCCTTGTGCCTGAAATTATCGAGGTTTCTGCTGCTGAAAAAGAGGCGCTGGACTCATCCATAGATGTTATAAAAGACCTCGGGTTTGAGATAGAACAGTTCGGCGGGAATACATTTATACTCAAGGCAGTGCCTGAAATACTCTCGGGAAGAGGATGCAGCGGTCTTTTAAAGGACATGACTGAAGAAATTTGTTCCTTTGGAAAAGCAGCAAGGATAGAAGATGCAATAGATGCAATACTTGTAAAACTTGCATGCCACAGTGTTATAAGGGGCAGACGCAAACTTACAAGGGATGAGGTAGTGTCCCTTTTTAAACAACTATCAGAGGTTGATTTTGCTTCAAACTGCCCTCACGGAAGACCTGTAGTAAAAATGTTTTCAAAGACAGAAATAGAAACGATGCTAAAGAGAAGATGAACAGGGTTAGGGTGGCTGTAATAGCCGGTCCCACTGCATCCGGAAAATCAAAGGCGGCAATAGAACTCGCTAAAATATTCAACGTTGAAATAATTAGCGCTGACTCAATGCAGGTTTACAGGTTCATGGATATAGGCACTGCAAAACCGTCTTCAGAAGAGCGGGCAGAGATAAAACATCACATGATAGATATTGCAAATCCTGATGAAGATTATACAGCAGCAAGGTTTAAAAACGAGGCATCAAAGGCAATTGAGGATGTTTACCGACGCGGCAAAAATATTTTTGTTGTCGGCGGCACAGGACTCTATATAAGGACACTCATAAAGGGGCTTTTTATGGGTCCCGGAAAAAACGAAAAACTGAGACAAAAACTTAAAGACCTCTCGGAGAAGCAGGGGAGTAATTACATCTATAATATTTTAAAAAAGGTTGACCCATCTTCAGCATCAAAGATACACCCTAACAATAAAGTCAGGATTATAAGGGCGATTGAGGTATATTTTACAACAAAAAGGACCATGTCTTCCTTTCAAACGGAGCATGGTTTCCTTGAAAAACCCTATGATGTATTATACATGGGTCTTAAAAAGGAGAGGAAAGAACTCTACAGGGATATAGAGGCAAGGGTTGACAGGATGGTCGATAATGGTCTTATCAATGAGGTAAAAGGACTTATAGATATGGGCTATTCGCCAGAATCTAAGGCAATGCAGGCACTTGGATACAGGGAAGCGGCAAAATATCTTAACGGGAAATTGACATTTGAAAATATGGCATATGAAATCAAGAAAAATACAAAAAGGTATGCAAAGAGACAGATTACATGGTTTAATAAAGAACCTGATATACGGTGGGTTGATGCAAACGATATAAATGCAATGGTATCAATGATAAGAGGTTTTCTGACTTCGCAGGATTAAGTATGCAGAATAGATTTAAAACTTTTTTATACTGCGTATTTTCCATTGCCCCATGGATAATGTTGGCAGTGTCATCACCTGCTGCTGAAAATATCCAGATAGAGTCGGGCGGCATTGCACTTGTATCTGACGGCAATATAGCACAATCAAAGGAAGCCTCCCTGAAGGATGCCTTTAAAAATGCTGTTAAGCAGATTATAGAAAACGGAACCTTTAATGTAGATTTTGCAAGGCATCAAAACATACTGGAAGACAAGATATACTCAGATGCCAGCGCCTATATTTCAAACTTCCGCATAATAACAGAAGAAATGGTACAGGAGACTGTTGAAGGGCTTGAAAAACCTTTGACTTTTTATAAGGTTTCAGTAGAGATTAGTATAGCAGTTAGTATCTTACATAACGACCTTAAGAAACTTGGACTGATTATTAATGCCGAAGGTAGTGAAAAGAGTGTGACCCTGACCATAACAGATATCTATGATTACAGTGATTTCATTAAGTTAAAAAACTTCCTGAAGGAACTAAAGGGAGTTAAGGAGATTTTTTACAGGACATTCGCACGCGGAAGGATTATAATAGGCATCAAAACTTCTTACGATACAAGTGCCCTTAAGGACACCATAACCTCAAAAGAACTTGACGGTTTAAAAGTTGAAGCAACAGATGTATCGGGTGATGTAATAAATCTAAAGATAATAAAACATGTCCCTGAAAGTTCCCCGATTAAAGATTTCGGGGACAAGTTTAATCAGGGAAAGGAGAAAAACTAGAACACATGCACAAGTTATTAATCACAGTTTTAATAGTTATAAATATATTAGGCTGCGGTCCGGCAGTATCGCACAAGATAGTAAAAGATTATACCAGCAGGATTCCAAAATATATCGCCGTTCTCCCTGTAAGAGGTGAAAAGGCAGAAAGCGATGCGAGGTATCTGTTCCGTGTTATGACACACGAAAAACTTTCACAGTTGAATTATAAACTCATGCCGATGGAAGGGGTTGACGATGTGCTTACAAAGGCAAATATAGGCAGAAAGGAATTCTTAAACAAGCCCCCTGCAGAAATGGCTAACCTGCTAGGTGCCGATGCTGTTGTATATGTAACTATCACAGACTGGGATACTGATTTTTTCCTGACATACGCATCTATAGAGATAGAGGCAAGGTTTGAGATGTATGCTGCAGGCACAGGTGAAAGGGTATGGGCAGCAGAATATGGGCATAAAGAGTCAGGCATAAGCCTTGACAGGGAGACATTGAAATTAAAGATTACAAAGATATATGAACCGATGGTGCAGAAGGTTGTTGATGGTGCATTTTCAACCCTTCCAGGTTATCCTGAAACTGTAAAAGATATAAAAGATAAGAAAACAAAAAAGAGATACTTTGAATGGCTGCAGTAGGGATAAACATTCCAAATCTATTGACCATATCCAGGATACTCCTTGTCCCTGTTTTCATAATATTCATCATAAACGATGAGTTGTCAAAAGCGCTCATAGTCTTCATAGCAGCAGGCATAACAGATGCACTTGACGGACTTATCGCACGGCTCTTTAATCAGAAAACCCTCGTCGGTGCATACCTCGACCCTGTGGCAGATAAACTCATTTTAATGTCAGCATACATCACCCTTGCCATAAAGGATATACTCCCCAACTGGCTTTCTGTAGTAGTGGTGAGCAGGGATGTAATAATACTCATAGGCATAATTGTCCTTGTCTTAATGGATAAAGAGATTAAAATACGCCCCTCCATTGTCAGTAAAATCACGACAATGCTTCAGGTAATAACAGTGATATCTGTTATAATGGCGGCAGGGACGCACGTAGATTTAATTTTTATCCTGATTATGCTAACAATGATTTTCACAATAGCCTCTGGTATTCATTACATGTACAGAGGTATAAAGATACTGGGATAAATAAGGTGTTAAGACAAATAATAAAGGAGCACAATTGCACCGAAGGTAACACGGTATATAGCAAAGGATGTAAAGTTGTAC
This sequence comes from Deltaproteobacteria bacterium GWC2_42_11, assembly GCA_001797495.1. Classification (GTDB taxonomy): domain Bacteria; phylum Desulfobacterota; class GWC2-55-46; order UBA9637; family GWC2-42-11; genus GWC2-42-11. Next base: position 1,922 of record MGPS01000052.1, on the reverse strand, counting down.
GTTGAAACAAAATTAAGGAATGCCTTTATTACAACCAGTGCAGAAAAAAATGATGTTATAAAACCAACTGCAAAGAACAGAAAATCGCCTGTGTTCAAAAGAGCAAAATTTTTCCATAAATCATAGGATGTTGCAGCGAACATCGTTGGTATAGCAAGGAAGAATGAGAATTCTGTGGCAGTCTTTCTTGAAAGTCTGGAACATATACCTCCCATTATGGTTGCCCCTGCCCTTGAGACACCTGGAAAAAGCGATAAAACCTGTGCCAGACCTATGAAAAACGCCCTTTTAGGAGATATATCATCAATATCATTTACCTGTCCACCTTTAACAAGCCTTTCGATTATAAGTATGGCAATGCCTCCTGCAATAAGCGCAGACGCAACTGTTACAGGATTGAACAGATACCTTTTTATAAATGAATGGGCAAAGAAACCAAAAAAAGCAGCGGGGAGAAATGCTATTAAAAGGTTTAATAGAAACCTGTTTGCCTTTTCTGTGCCGACACCCTTTATAGACGATAGAACCCTTTCCCTGTAAAGCCATACCACTGCAAGTATGGCGCCTAATTGTATAAAAACCTCAAAGACCTTTGCCCTCTCGTCATTAAAACCAAGCAAATCTCCTGCAAGTATAAGATGTCCTGTAGAGGAAACCGGCAAAAATTCAGTGATACCCTCTACTATGCCCAGTATAAATGCATTCAGTATATCCATAAATCTTTTACCCTTTATTTATAGATTTGAAGAATTCAGATGGCAGAGTTTCACAAACAAGGTGTGGATTTCAGAAAGGATTGCTGTATGTTTCATATATCTCTTTAAATTTGAGTGCAATCTCTTTAAATGCCTTGAGTACCGCGGGGTCAAAGTGTTCAGGCATTGTCCTGCCATCCCCCTCTGTAATTATCTTAAACACCTTTTCATGCTCAAATGGAAGTTTATACGGCCTGCTGCTCCGTAAGGCATCATACTGGTCGCAGATATTGTATAACCTCCCTTCAATAGGCATCTCCTCACCCCTAAGCCCTTTTGGATAACCTGTGCCATCCCACCTCTCATGGTGGCTAAGAGCGATTACCTCTGCTGTCTTGAGTATATCCGAAACCGAACCATTTAAAATCCTTCCGCCTATAGTTGTATGGGTTTTCATCAGGGCAAATTCTTCGGGATTCAGTTTTGCAGGTTTAAGCAAGATTTCAGAAGGTATGCCAACCTTACCGATATCATGCATCGGAGCCGCATAAAATATCCTTTCTATTTCACCATCCTGCCAGCCAAGATGTCTGGCGATGGCTGAGGCATAATAACCGGACCGCTTAATATGAAATGCTGTCTCCTCATCCTTATACTCTGCAACTGTAGTGAGTTTATGGATTGTATCAACATATGCCCCTTTTAACTCAAATGTTTTCTTATCCACCTCCATCTCAAGTATTTTATTATGGTCATTTAGAAAATCCCCAAACTCCTTAATCCTCAGAAGATTCCTTGTTCTAATCATTAGTTCAGCAGCATTAACAGGCTTGGTAAGAAAATCATTTGCCCCAATCTCCAGCCCATTAACCATTGAATCCCTGTCAGTAAGGGCAGTAAGCATAACAATTGGTATATGCGCTGTTTCAGGGTTCTCCCTCAATCTCTTGCACACCTCATATCCATCCATCTTCGGCATCATGATGTCGAGTAAGATAAGGTCGGGCTTATAAAGTCCTGTCTTCTCTATTGCCTCAATGCCATCCCTTGCTGTATCAAAGGGATAACCATAATTTGCAAGTATGGCTGAAATGAGTCTGATATTTCTCTCATCATCCTCAACTATAAGAATCTTTTGGGATTTTGGCAGTTCGTTTGTTATCATAATTGCTCCGAAAATACTTTTTTATGGCTGCCTGCCCTGCTGGCAAACCGTTTGGATGGGAG
>MGPS01000051.1 GCA_001797495.1 Deltaproteobacteria bacterium GWC2_42_11 | reverse complement strand
TGTTTTTGCTTGACCTGACTCATAACTTTCCCTATAATCTGCACAAATATACGCATGCAACATAAAAAAGAATGTTAAAAGTAAAAGAAAAATATGATAGACCCAGACGAACAATTAAGACGTGATAGAGAGCGTGAATCAAAAGAAGCAATGGATTCACTTCAAAAATCTGATGAAGATTTATTGAAAGAAATCTTTATTTGCTCAAATGACCATCTTGCCCACAATCAATCAACCCGTATAAGTCGGAGCCTTGCATATTTTTCATCTCTCCTTATTAAATTGTCTCGACAAGCTGAAGAATCTACAAAAAGAATTGTAAAGCTTACGAAAATACTTACTTATTTGACTTGGGCTATCGCTATACTCACAACCATATTGGTTCTTGTAACTTTCTTTGAATTCCCGAAGAAGACGATATTCAGCAATCAAGAGACAAATCAAACCTATCAGAAGACAAAACAAAATCAAGCGGATAAGCCAAATGAAAATCATAAATAACCTCCTTTTAACAACTGGCTTGACTGGACAGGAAATAGCCTCGGCACTTTTCCATCTGCCCATTGCCCCTGCCAGTCAGCCAGAGCGTTAGAAGTAAGAATTAAAGGAAAGGGAATAAAGGGGACGGTTCTATTTAAATGAAAAATAATGCGACTCGACTAAGGAAATGAAAAGAATAAATAGAACCGTCCCCTTTATTCTTTCCCCTTTATTCTTCTCCGCTGAACCACGGCGTTATGTGCTAAAATATAAATAAAATCAGGAGGTGGTAATAATGTTAACGTTACATAAAAAAATAGTGCTTGATGAGCAACAGAAACCATTTGCCGTTCAAGTACCTATTGAGGAGTTTGAACGATTAGAGGAAGTTATAGAAAACTATGGGTTATCAAAATTGATTGACGATGTTAGTAATGATGAAAGACTCTCGGTAGAAGATGCGAAAAAATATTATCAATCATTGAAGACTGATGTGGAAAATTGAGTATACCAAACGTTTTCTCAAAGAACTATCAGGCTTGCCAAAAGAAATCCAGAGCCGAGCAGAAGGTATAGTTTTTCAAGAATTATTGACTGCAAATCCTTTTTCGCTGGGATATATTGAACGTATGAAAGGTTATCCAGATAAATACAAGATTCGGGTTGGAGACTACAGAATCGGAATCACTATTGATAAGAAAAATAACTTGATAATTTGCCAGCGCATTGCTAATCGCAAAGATATATACAGAATATTTCCATGAATTTCACATAACAAGTCGCTCGTGCGAGAAAGAAAACAGAAAGAAAACAGGGACAGCGACCATTTAAATAAAAAGGAGTGTCTAACAAAACACTCCAGCGAGAAGAAAACAGGGACAGCGACCATTAGAAGAAAACAGGGACAGCGACCATTTAAATAAAAAGGAGTGTCTAACAAAACACTCCAGCGGATGGCTTACAGCCACCGCTGACCTTGCGCATTCTCCCTTCGCTTCGCTCAGGGAGAATGCGGAGTTAAGCCGGAACTCCGCATTGAGCATCGGACCTGTTAGGTTTGGACGTTGGGTTTTGAGTTAATTCAGTTTAACTGCCTCATCTATCAGCATTACAGGGATGTCTTCCCGTATAGGATACATAAGTTTGCATGCATCGCAGATAAGCCCATCCCCTTTTTCTGTGAGTTTTATATCACCCTTGCATTTCGGACATGCAAGTATCTCCAGAAGTTCTTTATCAATAGGCATAATACCCTCCTCTCCCTGCTTAATGCCTGCAGGGACATGTTTTGAAATTAGATTCTTATATCTGAATCTTTAATTTTATTCCATGAATTCATTTCTGAACCCTTTCTGATATATTCAATGCCGCCTATAAGACCCAATAAAACTGATACTGAAAAACCTGCAAGTGAGATGCTTATTGCCTGTGCATCAGTTACGCCTACCTTTGTAAATAAATATACAAATGCACCTTCTCTCAAACCAAGTCCTGCCAGAGACACAGGTATCATTGAAATGGTTACGGCAACAGGCACAAAGAGATAAAAATATCCTATTGGAACGGTCATGCCAAGACCTGCTGATATCAGATAAAATGTTGCAATACCAATAATCTGTATAATAAATGATACTGCAAATGCCTTTAGAATAATCAGGGGTTCATTTTTATACAGCATGACAGCATTGTAAATGGATTCTACCTTTTCATTTATACCAAAAAGTTTCATCCTCCCTATCATCAAAAGTGCCCACTTATGAAGACCTTCGTTCCACAAGATAATTACCGTAAAAAAAAATATTACGGCAAGTGTTATTATGAAGAACGGGACATATGTTTCCCTGACATATTTGTAGCCAAAGATGAGAGAAACCGTTGCAATAACAACAAGTGCAAAAAAGCCGGTAAACCTGTCCAGAAATACAGTGGCAAGTGAATTGCCGCCTTTCCCTGAGGATTTATAGAGGTAATAAGTTTTTACCACATCACCGCCTATTGCTGTCGGCAGGAATATATTAAAGAACATGCCGATATAATAAAGCGAGATGAGTTTTGGAAAAGGCATATGAATCCCTGCCCGCGGCAAAAATAAGGACCACCTGTATGTGGATACAACCTGTGCAAACGCACATAAAAATACCACAAATATAAATACAGAGAGTTCCATAGACCTTATGGTTGCCCAAACATTCCTGATGTCTGCCTTTCTGAATAGATAGGCAAGCAGTAGAACACTTATGGCTATTTTTAAAAGCAGATATATATATTTCCTGATATCCATAATAGCGTCCCTTTTATTTCAGTATCTTTTTAACAGTATATATCGGCTTGTTCTGGGATTCATGATAAACCCTTGCCAGCATCTCGCCAAGTAGCCCCATAATAATGAACTGCACACCAAGTATTATAAGGAGAACACCGAGAAGTAAAAGGGGTCTTCCGCCAATATCATGACCGAAAATAAGTTTCTCGATAGCGAGATACAGAGATATTAGAAAACCTGTGCCGCCGAATAAAAGCCCTGCTGTGCCAAATGCATGTATGGGACGGGTTGAAAAACTCTGCAGGAACTTTACAGTTATAAGGTCAAGTATTACCCTCACTGTGCGGGATATCCCATACTTTGATTTTCCAAACCTCCTCGGGTGATGTTTTGTTTCCACCTCTTTTATTGAAACGCCGATCCAACTTGCAACAGCAGGTATAAACCTGTGCATCTCGCCGTAAAGTTTTATACTCTTCACAACCTCTTTCCTGTAAGCCTTTAATGTGCAGCCGTAGTCATGGAGGTATACCCCTGTAACCTTTGATATAAGCCAGTTTGCAAAGATTGACGGCAGTCTCCGTGTTAAAAATTTATCCTTCCTGTTTTTTCTCCATCCGCTGACTATATCCGCATCCTTTATTGCATCCAAAAGTTTGGGTATGTCCTCAGGGTCATTCTGCAAATCTGCATCCATTGTAATGATAATATCGCCTTCTGCGTAATCAAAGCCTGCTGCCATTGCTGCAGTCTGCCCAAAGTTCCTTCTGAAACTTATTACCTTAACCTTATTGTCAGATGTATGTATGTCGTTAAGGACAGAGAAACTCCTGTCTTTTGAGCCGTCGTCAACAAATATGACCTCATATTCCCTGCCAATGGAGTCCATCACTTTTTTGATGTCCTTATAAAGGACAGGGATGCTCTCCTCTTCATTATAGACAGGTATTACTATCGAAACCTTTTCCAACATCTCCTCCATTTCAATATGTTACCTTATCCACACCAATTTCAATACCCTTAAAATCATAGCATCTGAATATGCTGAATTTCCTTGCCACAAAGCCGTTTCTGTAGATGTTCAGAAGCGGTTCTTTTTCGCATTTTGAAAATGCATTGCCAACTTTATGAGGAAGTGTTACATTGCTATCTTGGATATATACCGCATTTTTGCCAATAAGTGAATTAAAACCTTGCCACATATCATACTGGTTCATCCTCCTGCCGAGGTTTGCATTGTATGTAACAGGATTGCCAGGCACATAGAATGCAAGTTCACTTGCAACCTGATAACTGTCGCTGAATATAAATGCATCGCCTTTCTTTAACATATCGTCAAATATCACCCCAACTTTTGCACCGAGTACCTCCCAGCCCATAAGACGATTTGTGGGGTCATGCCTTGCCTCCAAATCTATCTCGCCAATATTAAGCAAACGGGTATCATGCGCAATGATTGTTGTAATTACACCTGTTATAATGGCCATAACAATAAATAGTTTAAGCCATATTTTCTTCTGTTGAAAAAAAAGCCTTTCATAAATACCGCTTGCTGCTATAAATGCTGTAAAATATGCAGGCGTAGCCCAGTTTGCCTGAACCTTTGCCTGAATGCTCTTTAAAAGAAAAAATGCGAATACAGGGGCAGACAGCGAAAAAAGCAAAAGATAATCTCTATCATTATTCTTAAGACCCAAGACTCCTGTTTTCCACATGCCGAACAAAAGTCCTAAAAATATAAAAGGGGTTATCACACCAAATTGCGAGCCGATAAACTCTAAAAAATCCTTCAGAGAAATTTTCAAGCCATCTGCAACATGAACCTGTCCTGCAGTATGCCTTATCGTTACCCAGTCGTGCTGGAAATTCCAGATAATGACAGGACTGAATATAACAATGCTTAATACAATAGCAATATATGGCTCTTTTCTCATTAACCAGAACCTATCATTTTTTGAAAATAACAAAAACAAGGCAATACACGGGTATATAAGCGCCATTGTATATTTTGTCAGAAGCCCAAGCCCGATAATAATGCCAAGAAGATACCAATAGGGTGTGGGGTGTGGGATGTGGGATGTGGAAAATGCCTTTTCTACCCCCCACCTCCTACCTCCCGCCTCCCATATCACTGCCTTTCTAAAAACATATACTCCCAAACCCCAGAAAAGTATAAACGGTGCATCTATTGTCATAAGTACTGCGCCTGCTGAATAAAGCGGCGTCAAAGATGGAATGAGCGCTGCATAAAAACCTGCCCTTTCACTTTTAAAAATATCTTTTGCAATGGCATACAGAATTATGCTTACAAACAGAGAGATTAAAACAGCACCAATCCTGACAGAAAATTCATTGTTGCCGCCTATCGCTGTAAAAAAGGCAATCAGATAGGCAATTAATGGACCCTTGCTATAATAACTTAAATCAAGCCTTCTGCTCCATTCCCAGTAATGTGCCTCATCAGGTGAAAGGTCAAGGGGACCAAGCCATATATAGAGAAGTCTGAACGCTGTAACCACGGTTAAAAAGAATATAATATAATTTCTGTATTTCAATCAGTCCCTCTCATTTTTTGTTCAGGCAATAATTTCCTTTCTGCTGTTACTGCAACAAAACTTATCCCTGCACCCAGTACCGCCCCGCCCGTTATATCAAGTGGATAGTGGACGCCAACATACACCCGTGAATATGCCACAGTTAATGCTATTGCAATAAAGAGTGGTGACAGCATGCGGTATTTATATGAGAGATAAAGCATAGTAGCAAAAATATTTGTTGCGTGGTTTGAAGGGAATGAGTATGAATCACCGCAGCCCACAAGGAGTCTTACATCCGAAAGTGCAGTGCAGGGCCTTATACGATGAAACAACTCTTTTAAGAGATTGGTTGTCTGGTCGCTTATCAGGACTATTACAAGGAGTATTAATGCTGTTTTCCTGCCCTTTACACCGGTAAGCGTGAATATCGCAAACCAACTGAGCAGTATTATTTCTAAGAAGTTTGCCTTATCCGTAACAAAAGGCATTACTGCATCAAAGACCGGATTTGTAAAGACAGCGTTTAAGAAATAGAATAATGACCTGTCGTAATCGAGCAGTGTTTCCAGTAGGTTGATGAAGAATAGGTTATATAGTTTGGCTGTCATATACTGATTTGCCGGTCTTTAACTGTATTTCAACTGCCTTAATAACATCCTCAACTTTAATCTCCTTCATGCATTTAACATCCTTGCACTTTTTCAAAAAACATGGGCTGCACGGGAGTCCTTTCCTGATAACTATATGCCTGTCACCGTAAGGTCCTGTCCTCCATGGTGCGGTGGGACCAAAGAGTGCGATAACAGGCTTGCCAATTGCGGCGGCAATATGCATTGGACCTGAATCAACAGTTATCATAAGTTTTGAGTAACTTATTATCGCCGTTAATTCCTTCAAATCAGTCTTACCAGCGAGATTAACTGTCCTTCCGTTTGTCATGGCAATAATCTTATCTATCTCGCTAACCATTGAGCCTGAACCTGTTAAGACCACCCTCATATCAAATTTGTCTGTTATCAGATTGCAGAGAGAGGCGAACCTGTCATTCCCCCATAGTTTAGTCTCCCACCTTGCCATGGGGTTTACTACAATAAATAGCTGTCCTTCCAATACCCCGTTTTCCTTAAGGATGGAAATGGCATTTTGCCTTTCATTTTCACTTATAGACAATGGGAATTCAACATTAGTAACCTCTGCACCTATATGCTGCGCAAGTTTCTGATACCTGTCAACAGCGTGCAGGTCAGGGTTATAAGGCGGCAGTGCCTCATTTAAAAATATACTGCTTAACTCTCTCCTCCGTCTGAACCCCACCCTCCTTTTACCTTTTGATAAAAATGCCCATATACCGCTTTTTATTAAACCCTGGAAGTCTATAACAATATCATATTCCCTGTCCCTTAAGGTCTTTAAAATTATGGATGCCTCCTGCCATGTTTCAGCAGACAGCGGTTTTTTTAACCATCTTTTTCGTCTCACGATTATGCAGTCGTTCAAGAGATTGTGTCCATTTACAAGCCTTGATGCATCCTCTTCCACAAGCCAGTCAATAACTGCATCAGGGTACCTCCGCCTTATCGCATACAGAGACGGCAAGGTATGGATGACATCACCGATTGAAGAGAGTTTTATGATAAGTATCTTCATGGTAAAAACCGTTATACGTGAACGTGATGCGTTATACGTAAAAATCTTTTCTTTTCACGCATCACGTATGACGCACACGGTCTTTTATACGCATCACGCACACGCATCACTGTCCTTTATTATCCACTCAACCGCTTCTTTAAGATTGGAGGCGATGTAATGGGGTTGGCGGATGAGTCTGTTTCTTTCATCAGTCCCTCTTCCTGTCAACACAAGGATAGCCTTTGCTCCTGCATTCATGGCAAGTTCAATATCAGAAACCTTGTCACCAACAACATAAGATTTTTTAATGTCCAGATTTAAATCCCCTTTTGCCATCTCAATAAGCCCTGTTCTTGGCTTTCTGCAATCGCAATTGTCATCAGGGTGGTGCGGACAATAATATATTCCATCAATATGTGCACCTCCTTTGTTCAATATCTTCACAAGTTTTTTATTTACATCTTCCGCTGCCTCTTTTGAAAAATAGCCCCTGCCGACCCCTGATTGATTGCTGATAACAATAACCCCGAATTCGTTCTCGTTAAGTTTCTTTATTGCATCAGATGCACCCCTGATAATAACCAACTTTTCAGGGGAGTCAATATACCCTGTATCTTCGTTTATGGTTCCGTCCCTGTCAAGGAACACAGCAAATTTTTCAGCCATTTACACCTGCCCTTAAAAACCTTACTGATGCTGCAAGCACATCGTCCACTGTAACCATCTTAAGACATTCATAATGCCCGTATCTGCATTCCCTTTCAAAACATGGACTGCACTCCATATCTTTTTTGATAACAGACACATTCTCGCCTAGTGGGGCAGTTAGTCTGGGGTCTGTTGAACCAAATACCGCAACTGTCGGCACACCCAGACTCGCTGATATGTGCATCGGGCCACTGTCGTTTGTGATAAAAAGGCTGCATCTTTTTATAAGCGATATGAGTTCACGAAGATTTGTCCTTCCGCAAAGGTTTATTAAATCCCCTTTCAACCCTTCTGCAACCTCTCTACACTCAGCGGCATCACCTTTTGAACCAAATATTATTATCTGCGCCCTGTATTCATTCATGAGTCTCCCTGCAACACCTGCAAATCTTTCAGACAACCATCTTTTTGCCTTCCCGTAACTCGCTCCGGGGTTTATACCTGTAATAGGTCGGGCAGATGTCAAGCCGTTCTCCATCAAAAACCTTTCAGCAAACTCATTTTCAATATCAGATATATATAATTTCGGCTTTAAATCTATATCAACATTTAGGCCGATTTGTTTAAGGAGGTTTTTGTAATAAAAAACCTCGTGGCTGGTTTTTATATCACCCGTTACTCTGACAGATTTTGTGAGCAGAAATCCCCTTCCGTCCGTTGAATAACCCCACCGTTCAGGAATACGGGCAATGAATGTAAGAAATGCTGCATCAAATGCATTTTGAAAAAGGATGGCAAGATCATACTGTTTTTTCCGCAGGGTCTTAATAAGCCTTATTCTGCCTGCAATCCCTCTGTGTATTCCTTCTGGATCATATTCAATACATCCCGAAACAGAAGTGTTATTCAAAAACAGCGGTGCAACCCATGGTCTTGCAAGGATTGTAATATTTGAATGAGTGAAATTATTTTTTATACTCTTTATGGAAGGCTCACAGAATACCGCATCACCGATCCAATTCGGAACTCTCACAAGTATATTTTTTATATTTTCCAACTGAGTTCTCTTTTTAGTTTACACTGAAAAATGTTACTTTATAGCAAAAATCTTTAAATATCTCTCATACTATATTAAATGGATGACAGACCTTCATATTATATATGCAGGCATTTAAAGGTGTCAATGGTATAGATTGACGGGAGATGGAGGGGTTTTAGGACTTCTTAATAATCATTATTGAGAAATAATCAAGTTCCCTTCCCTTAAGTGTATCCAAGTCTTTTACTACCTCCTGTTCTTTCCACCCTGCCATGGATACAAAGATTGCGTTCTTTTTTAAACCCAGTTCTTCAAGGAGCGGAATGACCTTATCCATTACTTTATTTACTTTCATCAGGACCACTGTGTCAAAATCTTTAAGGGTTTGTCTTAATTTATCCTCCTCATATGTTGCAGGTATTATTGCAAGCCTTTCACTGCTGTTTGCAAGCGGAATGCAGGCAGATGCGGAAGCAGCATTTACTGAGGAGATACCCGGTACTATTTTTATCTTGATGCCTGAACCTCCGTTGTTTTTAAGTGCTTCCATCAGATAAATGAATGTAGAGTAGAGAAGGGGGTCGCCTATTGTGATAAAGGCAACATCTTTTCCAATATCAAGTTGTTTCAGCACCTCGTCTTTTGCGTTATTCCACGATGCAGCAAGTTCATCCCGATTCTTTTTCATGGGGAAGGTGAGTTCTATAATTTCCTTCCCATGTAAATCCATTACCCCTTTCAGGATATCAAGGGCAATGCTTTCGCCATCTGTCTTTGACTTGGGGACAGCAATAATATCAACTTCTTTCAGGACACGGATGGCTTTTAATGTGAGGAGCTCGGGGTCGCCCGGACCAATACCCACGCCATAAAGAATGCCGTGATGCCCCCGCTTAACGGGGTGCGTGATGCCCCCGCTTAACGTGATGTCTGATACGTTCTTTACAGCCATTATCTTTCCCCCGAAAATACCTTTCTGCGATTGCCTGCCCCGCCAGTGGCACAGGCTTCCGCCTGTGATGACAGGCAAGATGCCTGTCCCACCACGCAAGCGGGGCAGGCAATCGCAAATGCTAACAAGATTTTCATGCCCATTTGTGAGCCAAAGGCTCGTGAGGTTTATCTCCAACAATTATAAACACAGGATTCAAGGCATTGAACAGGTTCAAACCTGTTTCAACTCCCTCCTTTAAGTACGTAGAGCCTGCCCCGTCTCCCCGCTTAATGTTTGCAGGGACATGCTTGATACGCGGGACAAGTTTTGTCTTTGCAATATTCACAGAGATAATCTCTGTATTAAGCCCTGCCCTTTTGAAAGATTTAACAGCAGTTGACAGGGTTTCAATGGTTATTGCGTTCACAACTATCCTTCCGCCACGTTTTAGTTCCTTTGAACATTTATTGATTATTCTCTCAATGTCTTTGCCGCCACCTCCGATAAAAACAGTGTCAGGTGCAGGCAGTCCCTTCAGTCCATCTGGTGCAGTTTTGTGTACAATTTCAAGATTTTTTACATTGAACTTTGCTTTATTTTTCTCAATATAGGTTATCCGCTGTTTTTCCTTTTCAATGGCAAAGACCGTTCCTGTTTTTGCAAATAGCGCTGCCTCTATGGATACTGAACCACAGCCTGCACCTATATCCCAAAGTATGCTGTCATGCCTGAGATTTAGTTTGGACAAACTTATGACCCGGACTTCTTCTTTGGTTATCATACCGCCTGAATGGGCAAATTCAGAATCAGGGATACCGAAAGTGCCGTGATGCGTGATGCGTGATGCGTGAGATTTTTTTTCTTCTTGCCCATGACCCTGTCTTATCAAAACCATTACATTCAATGGAGAAAAACTTTTTCGCAAAAATTGAGCCAATGCGCCTTCGGTGATGTTTTCCTTTTTTGTCCCCAAATCCTCGCATACATATGCGCGATAATTTTTAGCACCTTTATCGAGCAATGCCTTTGCAATCTTTGACGGTGTATTTTCAGGGTCTGTAAAGATTCCAATCTTGTTATGGCGAACTATTTCATCAATAGCACTCTTTATAGTATCTTTTTTCTGCCGACTGCTTTTCCCTCTCCCATGCAAACTCAAAAACCTTGCGTCATTCCAATTATCCTTTATCCTTGCAAATGCCTCCTGCATGGTGGAGACATTTGGGATCATCTCCATCTTGTCTTTACCAAACCTTTTTATCAGGAAATCCGCAATGCCGAAGAAGTTTGGGTCTCCTGTGGCAAGGACAACAGCATAGTTAGGAGTGAGGAGTGAGGAGTGAGGAGTTAAAACCTTTATGATTTTATTCAAATCAGAGCCAATTACTACCTTCTTCTTCTTAAATTCAGGGAAACAGGCAAGATGTCTCCTGCCGCCTATTAGAATAGAAGCATTCTCGATTAGTTTTAGTACCTTTGGAGAGAGGCTTGACTTGCCTTCTATACCTACACCTATTATATAAATCATAGTTTTATAACAACCTCTCCATCGTATCCAACCAATACGCAGTCTATGTTACGAGTGCCTGCAATCTTAACGGAATTTTCTTTGACCTTTTCACAGGCTGTTTTTAAAACCTTTTCCAGCCCGTTTTCCTTTAGAATAAAAAATACCTGCCTTGCTGTATTTGCCCCTCTTATTTTCTTAACAACAGTATTGCTTGCCCCTTCCCTCTCTGCAAGTTCTGCTAAAAACTCAAATTCAATGCTTGAGTCTGCACAGTGTGTTTCAAAATGTCCTGCTGCAAGTTTACTGAATTTGCCGAACTGCCCCACGATAGTTATCTTTTTGCCCCCACCCATCCTTACGGATGGGTACCCGCTTTGCCCTTTGCCCTTTGCTTCTTTCAGCGCATACCCCATGTGATCGCCAACGAGAATAAACGTCTCTTCCGGCAGATTGAGGATTTGTTCGGCTACCTTTTCACTGCTTCTGCCTGTTGAAAAAACTATCTCGCTGCAATTTGATGCTGATGCTACATCTATGGCACAGATTATTGAATGGCGATAGGCTGAAAGAGAGAGAGGTTCAACTATGCCGGTTGTGCCTAAAATTGAAATACCGCCGATTATGCCGAGGCGGGGGTTCATGGTCTTTTTTGCGATTTCTTCGCCGTTTGGGATAGAGATGGTGATATAAAGCCCTGATTTGCCCCCTCTCCCTAACCCTCTCCCCGCTGGGGAGAGCGGGTACCCATCCGAAGGATGGGTGGGGTGAGGGGAAAGCACCTCTCTAACTGCATCCTTTATCATTTTTCTCGGCACAGGGTTTATTGCAGGTTCACCAACTTTAACTGCAAGCCCGGGTTTGGTAACAATACCAATGCCCTTACCGCCATAAACCGTGACCCATGAACCGTGAACCGTGAATTGAAATGCCTTTATTCCCCTAACCCCTGACCCCTGACCCCTGACCCCTATCTCTACTTTTGCAACAATCTCCGCCCCATTTGTTACATCAGGGTCATCACCTGCATCTTTTATAACAGATGCAATTGTCCTGTTGTTTTCTATTTCACATTTGTAAACAGGTAACTTAACAGACTGACCAGTCGGCAGGGTTATCTCCACATCTTTAACCTTCTGTTTCGTAAGGAATGCTGCGGCTGCTGCCTTACTAGCAGCAGCCGCACATGTGCCTGTGGTATAGCCCTTTTTTAAGCCTCTTTTTCTTTTATCTTCCACGAAAACCCAATTAAAACACCAAGGAGCGCTGCCAGTATCAGACCCTGAATCCCCTGCGGTATATTAAAATGATATCTCTCAGCATCTGCTAATGCAAGCCCATACCCGCCTAAAAATAATACAATCCAGAGTCCTGTTGCAATAAAAACTGATGATACGAGGCTATTTTTAAAAGGAAGGAAATCCTTTAGCAGACTCAAAAACCCTGATACCACAATTCCAAATATTATCCCGCCAACAGTAAAGGTAACAAGATGCTGTAAAAGGCTCTGCTCAAATGCAAATGCGCCTGTAACCGTATTAGCGAACATGGCAATCCATCCCCACAGCATACCTGCAATTGCGCCCATTATGATGCTTTTCTTCCAATCAATAAATTGAAATTGCATAAATACCTCCTTAGTAGAGTTATAGAGTTTAGGAGTTCAGGAGTTAAAACTCATTAACTCCCTAACTCCTCAACTCATCAGTGGCACGGCATTCCAATAACATGCCTGAAATCATGAAATGCATCATGCACACCGGGCACAACTGTTTCCACACCATATACGACCACAGTCATTATAATCGCCGCTGCCACAAGCACGACTGCCAGCCCTAATGCCTTTCCCATCCCCTGTTCTTTGCTGAATATTTTTTCCATTGTTTTACCCTCCTTTTGGTAAATTAAAATCTTAATGCTATTCCTGCAAGGATTGAATAATCTGTTTCTGGTTTATTAAGCCCTGTTTTTACACCAAGGTCAATATCAAAATCCTCTGTTACAGAATAGATTATGCCTGCAAGTATGAACGCAGGGTCTGTATTTGATGCCTTGTCAGGGTTCTTTTCTATACCAATATTTCCAACAGCCCTTAAGTTTTCAATAATCTCTGCTTCCATTGCAAGAGAGGCATGCCATATATCCTTTCTGTTGGCGGCTTCATCTTCCTGAAGTTTATATTCGTTCCTTGTATATGCAAGATTCAGGTGGAATGTAAGGGGCTCTGCCTCCTTTGTAGCAATAAATGTCGCGCCATAGGATGCCTTTCCATTACCAAGCCCTTTGTTTTCATCACCTGTGGGCAGGATGACTGCGGGCTTTAAACCAAAACTAAATCCATCCCTTTCAAAGAACCTCCACTTTAGTTCAATGGACACATCAGAGATGCCGTCATTATCAGAGGCAACAGCATCATCTTCTTTAACCTCTTTCCACTGATAGGGCACACCTATAACAACATCTATATCATCTGTTATGCCGTATGATATTGCTGCCGCTGCCTCGCCCCCTTTTTCTTTTGTGGTTACTCCATCCGTTGTCTCTTTATCATGGGTAACTTCTCCATTTATCTCCAGTTGGAACTTCCCCTCCCCCTGTGTGCCTGTATCGTCTGTTATAAGAGGATGGGCTGCAAAGGCAAAACCATGGCAAAACAACACGAAACAAATTGCTGCTAAAACCTTTTTCATTTTTTCCTCCCTCGAGATTTTTTGTTCTTGTCTGATAGGTCTTCCGGCTTAAGGGCTATCTACTTGCCCACCTTCCCATTATGGCATTACCCATAACAGTGGTTGTATTTGGGCTTTCGTTCCCTTCACGGCTGCGGGGCAGCGGAGGACTTGCACCTCACTTCCCTTAACATCAAGACAATACACACTTATAAAACTATTCATCACCTCCTTTTTAGATATTTATGAACATAATAAAATTTTACGCAAAAACCAGATAAATCCCGGCTATCGTGATTACACCACCGGCATAACGAAATAATTGGGGTCTATCAAACTTTTTGAATAAGATGCTAGCACCAATGCCGGATAGATGCAGCAAAGAAGTAGCAAAAACAAAACCTATGCTGTAATTAAGTCCTGATAATGCGTTAGGTATCTCAGTCCCGTGCGCATACCCGTGAAATACCGCAAAAAGACCTACAATTGCCATGCTTAACCCTAGAGGCAAACTTACTGCCGCAGAGATAAGAACACCGAGAATCAATACTGACATGACAATGCCCGGTTCAATGAATGGCAGGGCAACACCGAACATGCCCAAAACAGAGCCTAATATCATTATGCTGACAAAGGTAAGGGGGATAGACCATACAGCCCTGCCGCCTGTTTGCGCTGCCCAGATTCCGACTGCGAGCATTGCAAGGATGTGGTCTATGCCGCCGAGTGGATGGCTCAATCCGTATGTGAAGCCGGCGGTATGCCCTACACTCGTATGCGCATAAACCAATGACGGCATAAAAATAATGGTGAGCAGCGCTAATGATAAATTTTGTTGAAATGTTTTTTTCATAATATCCTCCCTTTTTATTTGAAATTAGAGATTAGAAATTTTTAGTCACCACCTCCTTATCTATGACATAACCTTTCTTCTGCGAGCATTAACATGGCATTTACAATTGCAACAGCGACAGTGCTTCCGCCCTTTTTACCTTTTATAGAGATATAAGGGACATCCATTTTCATCAACTCTTCTTTTGATTCCTCTGCATCAACAAAACCAACAGGCACACCTATTACAAGGGCAGGTCTTATGCCGTCTGTCCTGATTATATCTATCAGTTTGAGGAGGGCAGTTGGTGCATTGCCTATAACAACGATGCTGCTATTTATAAACCCCTTTGCCTTCTGCATTGCAGCAGAGGTCTTTGTAATGTTCTTCTCTTTTGCTATAACAGCAGCGCCTTTATCAGATATAAAACATCTTACATTTCCTCCGAATTTATCAATCCTCTCTTTATTTATCCCGACTTCCACCATCCTGACATCAGTAATTATATCAGCGCCCCTTGCAATTGCCTCAATCCCTTTTTCAATTGCATGATTTCCAAATCTGATTAAATCTGCATATTCAAAATCCGCAGTGGTATGGATTACCCTTTTTACAATAGGGAGTTCAAATGGAGAAAACCTTGAACAGTCTAACTGTCTTTCAATGATACGGAAACTCTCAGCCTCAATAGGATGTTGGTTTGGTAAGTTTTGAGTTTTGAGTTTTGACCCCTGCTTAAAACATGCAGGGGCATGGTTTTGAGTTATCCTTGACCCCTGATTCATGGCTTCTTCTATCCTCTCCACAGCAGCCTCTGCCAGTTTTTCATGAAACCCGAGATGCGGGGCAACAATAATAT
>MGPS01000050.1:4280-19647 GCA_001797495.1 Deltaproteobacteria bacterium GWC2_42_11 | reverse complement strand
GGTAAATTTTATATTGCAGGAGGCTTTAAATGACAGAAAAACAAAATGATTCATACAAAGATGTCCTTGACAGGCTTGAGGCAGTGAATAAATATTTAAACCTTCCGGATGGCATATATGGCAGGCTGAGAATCCCGAAACGTTCTATTATAGTATCTGTGCCTGTTATGATGGATGACGGCTCTGTCCAATTCTTTGACGGCTACAGGGTGCAGCACAATACTGCGAGGGGACCAACAAAGGGGGGCATCCGCTACCATCCCAAAGTAACCTTGAATGAAATAACAACTCTTGCAGCGCTTATGACATGGAAATGCGCATTGGTTGACATACCATTCGGCGGCGCAAAGGGCGGTATCGCATGCGACACAACAAAGATGTCAAGAGATGAAATCAAAAAGATGACAAGGCGGTATACCTATGAACTCCTTCCATTTATCGGTCCTGAGCAGGACATACCTGCGCCTGATATGTATACAAACGAGCAGGTCATGGCATGGATTATGGATACATACAGCATGGCAAAGGGATATTCGGTTCCGGGTGTTGTTACAGGAAAACCTATTTGCATAGGGGGTTCTTTGGGCAGAAAAGAGGCTACATCAAGAGGACTTGTGGTGGTGCTTTTGGAAGCGGTCAAAAATATGAAACTCTCTGTTGATGGACTTAAGATTGCGGTAATCGGTTTTGGCAATGTAGGCGCAATTGCTGCAAGACTCCTTTATGAAAAAGGAGCAAAGGTTGTTGCTGTAAGCGATTCAAAAGGCGCAATACACAATCCAAAAGGGCTGGACATAACCAATGTCCTTAAATTCAAGGCGCAAAATAAAACAGTTACCGGATATAAACCTGCTGATAACATTACTCTGGAGGAACTTGTCAGCATTGACTGCGATGTATTGATACCTGCTGCAACAGAGGGGCAGATAAATTCAAAAAATGCAAAAAACATAAAGGCAAAAATCATTGCTGAGGGCGCAAATGCCCCTACAACACAGGATGCGGATAAGATTTTGAATGACAAGGGTGTTGTCATACTCCCTGATATACTAGCAAACGCAGGGGGTGTGGTTGTCTCGTATTTTGAATGGGTTCAGGATTTGCAGAGGTTTTTCTGGAAAGAGGAGGAAATATATAAAAGGCTTGAAGAGATTATGATAAATGCCTATAAACAGGTGAATGTCCTTTCAGCAGAAAAAAGGCTTGATATGAGAACAGCAGCGCTGATGCTTGGCGTAAAGAGGGTTGCAGAGGCAATAGAGGCAAGAGGGCTATATCCGTAATAATTCAGCATAGGGCAAAGAGTGGAGTGGAGACAGGGGTCAAGGGTTCAAGGGGTCAAGGGGTCAAGGAAATACCACTGCTCACTGCTCATTGTTCTCTATGCTCTGTGCTATTGCTATGAGTGAAAAAAGAGACTGGGATAAAAGTTACAAACATGGGGATACGCCATGGGATAGCGGCTTGCCGTCTTCTGAACTTGTAAAGGCGCTGGACAGCGGGATTGTTGCGCCCTGCCGTGCATTGGATCTTGGCTGCGGGACAGGGACAAATGCCATTTACCTTACTCAAAAGGGCTTTGATGTTACAGCAGTAGATTTATCCGATGTTGCCATAGAAATTGCAAATGAAAAGGCAGCGGCTTTAGGGATTAAGGTGGATTTTATCAAAACAACCCTGCCTGATTTGAATATAAAAGGAGGACCGTTTGACTTTGTTTTTGACAGGGGGTGTTTTCACGCAATAGATAATGACCAGAGAATTAGATATGCAGAAATGTTGAAACATCTAACCAGAAAGAACAGCATTTTTCTCCTCTTGTGCGGCAATGCTAACGAGCCGAGAGAAGATGGTCCCCCTACTGTAACAGAATCCGAGATTAGGGAAACATTTTCAGGGTTGTTTGATTTTATCTGGCTCAGGGATTTCAGGTTTGATACTTTGGCAACGACACCAGGACCGCTGGGGTATTCATGCCTTATAAAACACATATAACTCTCAGTTGTAATGTTTGCGAATGGCACAGCCACCTTGTGTGAGTATATATAAATCAACATGAAGTCTTTCAATAAAAAAGACCTTCTTTTCCTGCGTTTGTATCCTGATTTTATTCTCATTATTAGGAAAGTCAGGGATGTACTGGATTCTGCAAATAAGGAGGAAATTGTATGAAACCTTACCGTTTGCATGTTTTTGTAAGTCAGGGCAAGCATTGTCTGGCAAAGGGTTCTGAAGAAATACTCAAGACATTGAGGGAAAAACTTGATGAACATAACCTCAAAGGAGAGATAAAGACATCAAAGGGAGGGTGCCTGAGTGTGTGCAAGGAGACTGAACCAAAGGGTGAGATGTGTCCTGCAATCGTTATATATCCTGAAGGTGTATGGTATAAAAATGTAACTTTAAATGATGTAGATGAGATTGTTGAAAAACATCTTAAGAAAGGGGAGTTTGTGGAGAGGCTTCTGCATTACAGAATGGGGTAGTTGATACTCAAAAATGCTCTGCTGCTATAACAGCCTGTCCCAGTGATATGCCGCCGTCATTTGAGGGAACTTTCTCGTTAAGAAACACCTCAAAGCCTGAAACAGTGAGTTTTTCTGCTGTCCTCTTTACAAGAAATGAGTTCTGGAATACACCACCGCTTAAAACGACCTTATCTAAATTGTGCTTTTTCTGAACCATCTGTGCTGCAGTGAGTATAGTCTCAGCAATAGTATTATGAAATTTTGCTGATATAACAGAAACAGGTAGATTTGCTTTTGCGTCGTCTATTATCTCTTTGATGATTTGTTTTGTGCAAACAACTAACGGAAATCCATCTGTAATATTGAAGTTATATGTATCGTAACATTTAGTCTCAGCCAGCATCTCCAGTTTTACAGCAGCCTCACCCTCATAAGTTGCTAAATCCTTTGCCCCTATAAGTGAAGAAACAGCATCAAAAAATCTGCCGCAGCTTGATGTCAAAGGAGAGTTTATGCTGTTTTTCATCATCTTTAGAATGGTATTTAGTTGATTTTCCTGAATTCTGTCTGAAAAAATTTTATGGATTAATTCTTTTGCCCCATCACCGTATGTATGCACGAGATGACTCAATCCCATCCTCCATGGCTTTCTTGCTGCTGCATCACTTCCGGGCATTGGAACATAATTAAAATGTGCAAATCGTATAAAATCCTTTCTGTCTGCTATCAAAAATTCCCCGCCCCAGATATTTCCATCCGTGCCGTAACCTGTCCCGTCAAATGCAATGCCAATAACCTTTTCTTTTAATCCGTGCTCAGCCATGCACGATACAATATGTGCATGATGGTGCTGGACAGGTATGCTGATGAGTGATGAGTGATGAGTGATGAGTTGTCGGGCAAAGGCTGTTGTCCAGTAGTTGGGGTGAAGGTCATGTGCTATAATTTTCGGCATTACCTTAAATGTTTTTTTGAGATTCTTTAATGTCTCTTTGTAAAATTCTGCTGCCTCTTTATTCTCCATGTCGCCGATATGCTGGCTCATTATTGCATATCTCCCTTTTGTAAGACAGAATGTATTTTTGAGTTGTCCTCCGCATGCAAGGATTTCAGGCATATCCTGTCCCATATAAATCGGCTCTGGCACAAACCCCCTTGAACGGCGGATAATAACAAGTTTTGAGTTTAGAGTTTTTAGTTTTGAGTTATGTTGACTATTGATCACTAACTGCTGACCACTGATTACATTGACCACTGAATCATCAACCCTCATATATATATCCCTGTTGTGCATTAGAAAGGCGTCTGCTATAGAGGAGAGTTTCTGCACAGCCTCCTTGTTATCAGCCGCAATAGGTTCTTCAAATATATTACCGCTTGTCATAACAAGGGCCTTAAAATTCGGGGTTATGGGTTGGGGGTCATGGGTCAAAGGATAATAAAACAAAAGATAATGCAATGGTGTGTAGGGGAGCATAGCACCGAGATAATTATTTTCAGGTGATACAGAATCAGAAATAGAAATGTTATGCTTCTTTTTAAGCAGCACGATAGGTCTTGCGGGGCTGTTTAAAACTAAGTCCTCATCCTTTGTTAAATAACAAAACTGCCTTATTGTTTCAATATCAGGCATCATAACTGCAAAGGGCTTATTGCTCCTGCGTTTGCTATCCCGCAATCTCTTAACAGCATTATTATTCTCTGCATCACATGCAAGGTGAAACCCGCCAATCCCTTTTATTGCAGCAATACCGCCCTGTTTTAAAATGCTTATAGTTGTCTTTATTGGTTTTTCTTTTTGCTCCGAAAATTCCCCCTTAGTCCCTCCTTTGAGAAAGGGGGGTGAGGGGGGATTTTTTTTATCAATCCTGAATTCCAGTCTAGGTCCGCACTCAGGACATGCATTTGGCTGGGCGTGAAATCTTCTGTCTGACGGGTCGTTATATTCTCTCCTGCATTCCTCGCACATCTCAAAACATGACATCGTTGTATTTATTCTGTCATACGGTATATCCCGAACAATAGAATGTCTTGGTCCGCAGTTTGTGCAGTTTATAAAAGGGTAGAGGTAGCGGCGGTTGTTCTTATCAAATAATTCTTTGAGACAGTCATCACAGAGAGAAATATCAGGAGAGATGACAGATGGTATGCCATGCGTAGAGCGGCTTTCCCGTATCTCAAATCCGCTGTAGATACCTGTATAATCCTTGTAATCTGGTTTTTCAATGGATACATCGTCAAACCTTGCAAGAGGCGGTGCATCGGATTTAATCCTTTGTATGAATTCCCTTATCCTGTCTTCATTGCCTTTAACCTCAATATATACGCCATTTGTATCATTCAAGACATATCCATTCAGTTCAAAGGAGTTTGCCAGATTATATATAAACGGTCTGAAACCGATGCCCTGCACAATGCCGTTTATGTGTATTCTATATATTGCTGACATAGGCGCCTACCTGAATACATCCAGTATGCCCTTGCCTATATCCTTCAGGTCCCTGCTGAATCTTTTAATAGGTGATTCCATCTTTTTCTTAAGAGAATCTTCAACCTTTTTCTTTAATGCGTCCTTAAGGTCTGTCTGGATATTGCCGGACGTACCTGAGACATTAAACTTAAAAGATATTTTGCCGTCCTCTTCTTCAACTATACCTTTGATGAGAGATACCGATACCCCAAGTATGCGCCCGTTATCTGCCTTAATAGACAATCCTTTTATGACTGCATCAACAGGTGCATTCACTGCATTGTTTTCAAATTTTAAATCTGAAGATATATTTACATTGCCAGATGTAATTACAACCCCGTCCCTGTTTTCTGCAAGATACGGATTCAGTATCGTCATATCCAGTTCGTTTATCTTAACATTTGCTGTAATCTTTTTTGTAAGCACATCCCATTTGCCCTTTATCCTGAAATCACCTTCTTTTTTTGATACCAGTTTGCCTGAGATATCAATAAACGTCCCCTGCTGGAATACTGAGACAGGATTTTCTATTTTAATGCTCAAACCCTCAAGTTTTGCCTTAAAAGGCGATTTGCCTGCCATGTCGTCCTGAACATGCATCACACCGTTTTTTACCCTGATACCCTTGAGGATCACAGGTGTGCTGCCACCTTCCATAAGTTTAGATACAGACCATTTATTGTCATTAAACCTCTTTAACAGCAGATATGGTGAATCAACTTCAATCTTCTTTATCACAATCCTTCCTGTCAATAGTAACAGGATGGAAGGGTAAACCTTTATCCTGTCAACCTTTATTACCCCAGGTGTATTGTGCTCTGAATCGTTATATTTAAGGTCTGAAATCTCAAGGTGTGCATAGGATACACCTGCATTCCCTATAGAAAAGGCAGGGCCGAGGACTTCTTCAACCCTGCTTTTTGCCATAGAGTCAAGCGGCAGGAAAAAATATGCGCCGACACCTATGACAGTAAAAAAGAGTATAAATACAAGTACTATTTTCACGATGACTTTCACGGGGCATATAGTATCAGACTTTAGATGTCTCTGCAATTTTAAAAAACTTTGACTTTGGATAGGCATACAGTATAATTGGTGTATACCGACCTTCTAGTCGGTAATTATTTTTGGAGGTACATGTGAACAGGAAGGCTATAGCATTGTTATCAGGGGGGCTTGATTCAACGCTTGCGGTAAAGGTGCTGCTTGAGCAGGGCATTGAGATAGAGGCTCTGAATTTTACCTCTGCATTCTGCACCTGTAATTGCAGGAATTCTACATGCAGGAGCGAGGCTCAGAGGGTCGCAAAAGAGTTTGGCATAAAGATAAAGGTTTTGCAGAAAGGCAGCGACTATATTGATATTATAAGGAACCCAAAGTATGGATATGGAAAGGGGATAAATCCGTGTGTTGACTGCCGTATCTACATGTTCAAACTTGCCGGAAAGTACATGGAAGATGCAGGGGCATCTTTTATTGTTACAGGCGAGGTGCTCGGACAGAGACCTATGTCGCAGAGGATAGACACATTCAGGGTAATAGAGAGGGATACAGGGTTGACAGGTCTTATCCTCCGCCCATTGTCTGCAAAGCACCTTGAGCCCACACTGCCTGAAAAGAACGGAATCATTGACAGGGAAAAACTTCTTGACATTATAGGACGTTCAAGAAGACAGCAGATTGAACTCGCCGAGGAACTGGATGTTGAAAATTATCCATGTCCTTCAGGCGGCTGTCTCCTGACAGACAAGATATTTGCAAGAAAGGTAAAAGACATCCTGGACCACAAGCAGGATATTACAACAAAAGACCTTTACCTGTTAAAGGCGGGAAGGCATTTCAGGGTAGATGAAACCGCAAAGATTATTATAGGGAGAGACGATCAGGACAATATAAAACTTAAGAACCTTATGCAGATTAACGATACGCTGATAGAGCCGCTGAATTTTGCAGGACCAACTGCTCTTATATGCGGTGACCACGACGGCACTGCTATTTTAAATATTGCCGGCAGGATGGTGGTCAGATATGCAAAGAACAAGGCGAACGGAAACAATCAATTAAGAGTTGTTGAAAATGGCACGGTTGCAATACTCACAGTTGATTCACCGATTGACCATGAAACACTGGAGAGGATGAGGATATGCTGAAGATGCAGGGGGCAGGGGGCACCCCGCTCAGCGGGGGCATGGGGCAGGGCGGGACACAGGAAAAACTTCAAAAATTAAAAAACATCCTTCAAGAGATGGGGTCTGTGCTTGTTGCCTTTTCAGGTGGAGTTGATTCAACATTTCTATTAAAAGTCGCAGTGGATACGCTTGGTAGTAATACTGCTGCCCTCACCGCAGCATCACCGACATATCCTGTGTCAGAACTTGAGGATGCAAAGGGTTTAGCCGTTGATTTAGGCGTAAGGCATCTGATTGTTGATTCAAATGAACTCCTCATCCCGAACTTTGCTGATAATACTGTGAAGAGGTGTTATTACTGCAAGGATGAACTTTTTAAGATAGCCGGTGAAGAAGCAAGAAAACTGGGGATAAAAAATGTCGCTGATGGGAGCAATGCCGATGATGTAATGGATTACAGACCAGGTATGGACGCTGCAAGAGAACTCGGTGTGAGAAGTCCGCTTGTAGAGTGTAATCTGTCAAAAAAAGAAATCAGGGAACTGAGCCGTTTCCTGAACTTAATGACATGGGATAAGCCGTCGTTTGCGTGTCTTTCGTCAAGGTTTCCTTATGGCACAAAAATTACTCAGGAAAGACTTGAAAAGGTGGAACTTTGTGAAAGGTTTCTAAGAGAACTCGGGTTTAGACAATTCCGCGTGAGGTATCATAATGACACAGCAAGAATAGAGGTCTCTCCTGATGAGTTAAACTGTTTTCTGGACGAGGACAGAAGGCTGGCAGTAATAAAGAGGTTTAAAGAGGTCGGTTTTACGTACATAACCCTTGATCTGCAGGGATACAGGACAGGGAGCATGAATGAAGCAATGAAAGGTATTTCATAACGATTATAACCTCTTTATTTCACTGTACCATTTATTGAAATGGCGGCTCACCAACATATTAAAAAACTCTGAACTATCGTCAATGACCTCATAGACAGTGGTCGGCATTGCCTCTTCAAATCCCTTGAATACGATAGTCCCCCGTTTTGAGAATATCTTCAGTGTATCTATTTTGTCTGATGTGTCAATACTGAACCAAAGTTCCAGTTTTTCGCTGGGGAAAAAGAACCTGTCCTGAATATCTGTATCCAGTTGAGATACCATTATGTCCTTTTTGAAAGAAGACCTCGTTGTCTTTGTTTCAGCCATATAGGCTTTCAATGCAGTCTCTGTTATTGCCTCTCCGGTGTTATAGATGTCGTTTATTGCGGAAAGAGATTTAAGAGATAAAAAAGTTTCAGGGTTTTTATGCAAAACCATATCATAAATTCTGTCACCTGTTTCGGAGAAAGGTATAAAACTATAGGTTTTGTCAACAAAGACCTTAAATGGACATGCAATATCAGTCCTCTTTCTTTCGTCCCTGGCTTTTTCAAGGAGCATATCCATTTTTGTTTTAATCACATGGTTTCGCGCTGTACCGCGTGCTGCCTCATTTATCTTTTCACCTATTGAGACCTTAACTGCCCCCCAGTAGTCATTGTTTATAGTAATCTTTTCTGCCTCTGTGCCGTAGGAAATAAACAGTCCTGCATCTATTTCAGTTTCAGGAACCTTTTGGCTATGGTCGAATATGTCTGCAAACCTCTTAATAAGTTTGTCCTTGTACAAGCGCATGAGCCTCCTTATGTCAGCAGCGAGAGAAAGAAGGTTCGCAACCCCGCCTGAAAATATTACCGCATCTCCAAGGAAATTTTCTATCTTAACCCCTTTGCATACAGGGGATATGCCGCCGCTTGCACCGTACTTTCTGGCAGCCTCAAGTATGGGTATGTAAAAATTACCTTTCATAAAATCAGCCATGGAGGCTTCTTTTACCTTGAGTGTCTTCCTTGTAAAATCCTTCATGTCAATGAAGAGCAAACCCTCGTTGGTGCTTGTTAAAATATTTAAAATCTGCCTCTCGTCTGAAGAGAACCTGTATAACCTGCCCCGCTGGTATTCATATAGCCTCTCTTTCTCCGGCAGTTCGCCTCTCCTGTCCACAATCAAGCCCCGCATCACCCTGACAAACTTATCAACGTGCTCATCCATCTTATATGCAATAAACCCGCTGACAGCAATCGATACAATATAATCTGGATTCATTTCTGTACGGTGCAGCAGCCAATCCAGAAATTTCGTTTTATACGATGTGCTGATAAATGTCTGGATCCTGTCAATATACTCTGTCCTCCGTGTATCTCTCTTAAAACGGGTTTTAATATCACCTAATCTTTCATAAAGTTCTTTTCTAAACCTTTTGTCACTGAAAGCAGAGTGGAGCATCCTCCTGTTTTGATATATTTCTGCAAGTAGCGGATGTACCTCTATGCCAGGGGCATCGTATTGAAACAGGTATTCCGCAATCAGATGTCTCAAACGATTTTGCCTGTAAATACCGATAAGACTGCAGAGGAGTGAGGGATTGCCTTTTATCTCTTCAGCGATAAGGTCTGATGCATCAGAAATATCTCTGGAAGAGGGTGCAATCTTTTCATAGATTGGTGCAATTATATCGGATATATCTTTTGATATTATATACGGATTGGTATCGTATTCCAGCACACTGCTGTTGGTGGATATAAATGAATGCGGACTTAAAGACGATTTAAGGAGTTTTATGATTCCGTTTATATCAATGGATGAGAGCGTCTTTTGCTTAAGTTCCTCACCGACTGCACTTATGACCGCGTTAAATAGAAAGAACATCGAGAAACTGACAGCCAGTTCCAATTTTTCATATCCTATTTTCCTGACTTTTATTTTTTTCAGAACCTCCTTGCTTCTCACCAATGCATTTATCAAGGCAAGGAGTGTCACATAAGATGTTCTTTCACCCCCCATCAACTCTATTTCTTCATTTATGGACTTAGTGATGACCAATCTAATTTTATTTATAAGCTGCCTTCCGCTGCCGTCCTTACCAAGCCAGCATTTTATTATACCGCTGTCAACAACAGGCGCTGTAAGTAGTATATTCTCTGCAACGACTTTTTCAATCGAGTTTGACGGGAATATATCTGTACGATATGTCCTTTCTATAAGTTCTGTTTTGATAGTTGCTGGTATGTATGAGCCGTCTTCCTTTTGCCTGTCAGTATCCTGTTCTGAATCTAACCTCTTCTTCAGTAGGAGCAGGATGTCCGTAATCGCGTTTACAATAACCTTTTCATCCTCGCTCCCTACGATGCAGGGTATTTTGAGGTCAGTTATGGATTCACCGAGGTGAAATCTCATATTGTGCGGCTCTATCTTCCAGACCCTGCCGCTTTTCAGAGAGTCCCATTCTGTGATAAGGTCTCTGAATATCGATAACCTTTCATTCGAGAATTTATAATAATCGATTCTCATATGTGTAACATATTATAAATATCATCTAAAATCAACTGCCACAATTCACTGTAAGCCCCACCTTGCAGGTAGTGGTAAAGGCGGGCAATTGGAAAATGCTTATGCTTGCCTTTTACAGGCATTTTTAGTAATATCTTGAGAACACAGAAATCCGCATGATACTGTATATCTGTTATGAGAAATATATTTAATATATTGGTTGTATTATTGTTTATCCTCACCTATGCCGGCTATTCATATCCCCAGAATACCAATAACGCAAGGATAGGCAATGTTGTCATATCAAATAATAATCAGGGTATTACGGTTTCATTTGAGGTCAAGAGCGGTTTTACAAAAGAAATAGAAGAGGCAATCAACAGCGGCATACCTACACCGTTTACATTTATTGTGGAACTCTACAGAAACAGGAGTTTCTGGTTTAACGAAAAACTGACAGAATATGAGTTCAGACACTCTGTAAAGTACGACACACTGAAGGCAGAATATGAAGTTGTTATGGAGGAAAAGAACCAGCATGAAAGGATTATCAGGTTAAAAGATTTATCCAGTGTTAAAGAGGTGATGTCAAAGGTAGAGGGATTACAACTATACGATTCTGCAAAACTTCAGAAGAATAATAAGTATACTGTAAAGATAAAGGCAAAACTTGATACCGTTAATCTGTTTTTCCCGTTAAACTATATGCTTTTCTTTGTATCTTTCTGGGACTTTGAGACAGAGTGGTATGAAGAAACATTTAATTTCTAAGCCGCAGGATGTATGGATAATAAGAGCATAGATGTTATAAAAGAAGCCGCGGATATAAGGAGGCAGAAGAGGGAAAGATATATAATCTTTGCCATTGCAATACTGATAGTTGTCCTCACCTATGCAGAGATACATATATCCAATATAAATACGCGTCTGCCTTTTGCAACCAACATCCTGGTTTTCAGCCTTATAAATATCCAGATAATACTGCTGATACTCCTCGTATTTCTGGCAATGAGGAACTTCGTAAAACTTGCCTTTGAGAGGAGAAGCAGGGTCATGGGATCTAAACTTAGGACAAAACTTGTGGCTGCATTTGTGCTCCTGTCCATAGTCCCGACCCTTCTTTTATTCTTCACAGTCATAGGTTTTATAAACAAGAGTATAGAGAGCTGGTTTGGCATAAAACTGGAAGATTCGCTTCAGAGTTCAATAGAAGTTGCACAGGGTTATTACAACAATACATCGGAAAAGGCATCATACTTCGCCAGGCAGATAGGATTAAAAGTAGCACAGTACGACAATCTGACAGACGAGGATATGGAAACCCTGAGGAACTACATAGATGAGAAAAGGGATGAAAACAATATCAGCGCTGTTGAGGTATTCTCATCATCAGGAGAGAGGTTGATATACTCTATCTCTTCAAGCATAAACCCGAATATGCTCTCAGGTGTAAATGAAAATGCTCTTATAGATGCGCTTAAGGGGAACCAGACAAGTCACGCACAGACACTGGATAAGGGTGATGTTATAAGTGCTGTTGTGCCGATATATCATGGTAATACAGTAACAGGTGCAGTTACCGTAAGTTTTCATATGCCAAATCCAGTAATAGAGAGGATAAAGGATATATCGTCAACATTTGAGGCATATAAGCAGCTTAAGGTCCTTAAAACACCTGTTAAGGCAATCTATTTTACAACCCTGCTTATTGTTACACTCGTGATAGTCGTACTGGCGACATGGATCGGTTACTATCTGGCAAAGCAGATAACGATACCCATACAGAAACTGGCAGATGCCACAAATGCAGTTGCAGGCGGCAATCTTGACTACAAAATAAATATGGAATCGAGAGATGAAATCGGTTCGCTTGTAAAGTCCTTCAACAAAATGACGGAAGACCTGCGGCTGAATAAGTCTATGATTGAAGAAACAAATATTGACCTGAAGAGGACTAACCTTGAACTGGAACAGAGAAGAAACTACATGGAGATAGTGCTTGCAAATATTGCAGCAGGTGTTATTTCAATAGATAAAGGCGGAAGAATAACCACAATAAACAAGGCTGCACGTGAACTCTTGAGCATAAATACAGATAATGTAATGGGTAAAAACTACAAGGAAGTGCTCAAACCCAGGGACGAAGAGATATTACGAGATATGATAAAGGAAATGAATGAACTGGGTGTTGAAATCATAGAAAGACAGGCAAAGATAAAATTAAAGGACAATACCGTAACACTCCTTGTCAACCTGACAATGCTGAAAGACGAGGATGGGAGGTATCTTGGTATGGTCGCTGTTTTGGATGACCTTTCCCACCTCCTTAAAACACAGAGGATGATGGCATGGAAAGAGGTTGCGCAGCGTATAGCCCACGAGATAAAGAACCCGCTGACGCCAATCCAGTTGTCCGCCCAAAGGCTTCGGAAAAAATATATAGGCAGGTTTGCAGACGACGGGCACACATTTGAGGAATGTACAAAAACTATCATACACCAGGTTGAAGAGTTAAAGACGCTGGTAAACGAGTTTTCAAGTTTTGCAAGGATGCCTGCAGCAAACCCCACTCCAAATAACATCAATGAGATTGTAAATGAGGCTGTTGCACTATATCGTGCAGGAAATAAGCACATAGAATTTAAGGAGGCTCTGGACAGCAGTATCCCTATCATGGAAGTCGACAGGGATCAGATGAAAAGGGCACTGATAAATATCCTGGATAACTCTGTTGCAGCCATAGAAAAGGAAGGTGTAATTTCTGTATTGACAAGTCATGATAAGACCTTCAGGCTTGCCAGGATAGAGGTTATAGATACAGGCTGCGGGATACCGCCTGAAGACAAGGCTAAACTTTTTGAACCGTACTTCTCGAGGAAGAAATCAGGTACCGGGCTGGGGCTTGCTATAGTAAACAATATAATAGCAGACCATAACGGTTTTATACGGGTTAAGGATAACATACCCAGGGGTACACGGTTTATAATAGAACTTCCGGTAAAGGGTGCAATTGCAGCATGAAAAAGATAATGGTTGTTGATGATGAGGATAGTATAAGACGATCCCTCTCTGGCATCTTAAAGGATGATGGTTTTGAGGTAATCCTTGCAAAGGACGGCGCAGAGGCATTGAAAAAAATCGCTGTTAACAAACCCGACCTTATACTTCTGGATATATGGATGCCGGGGATGGACGGCACAGAGGTTCTACGGGAAATAAAGGACAGGTATCCCTCAGTTGCAGTTATTATGATTTCAGGGCATGGGAATATTGAGACTGCTGTTAAGACCACAAAAATGGGGGCATACGATTTTATAGAAAAACCATTATCACTGGATAAGGTAGTCCTGACAATAAACCATGCCCTTGAGCATAAGAGGCTTGAAGAAGAAAACAATGCACTGCGAAGCGATATAAAAAAACATTATAATATAATAGGAAAAAGCAAGGCAATAGAGGCTATAAGGTCACAGATAGAAAGGGTCGCTTCTTCAAATTCATGGGTTTTAATAAGCGGTGAGAACGGCACAGGCAAGGAACTTGTTGCAAGAAACATCCATTTATTAAGCAGCAGGAAGGATAAACCATTTGTTGAGGTCAACTGTGCGGCAATACCCGAGGAACTGATTGAGAGTGAATTATTTGGTCACGAAAGGGGTGCATTTACAGGCGCTGTCTCACAGAAGACAGGCAAGTTCGAACTCGCAGACGGGGGTTCTATATTCCTTGATGAGATAGGGGATATGAGCCTCAGGACACAGGCGAAGGTGCTCCGTGTATTACAGGAACAGAAATTTGAGAGGGTAGGGGGAACCCAGACTATAGAAGTGGATGTCAGGGTTATTGCGGCAACCAATAAAAACCTTCTTGAAGAGATACAAAAGGGGAGTTTCAGAGAAGACCTTTATTACAGATTGAATGTTATCCCCTTCCATATACCGCCTCTTAGGGAAAGGAGAGAAGATATAAATATGTTTACCGAGTATTACCTGCAGGAGTTTGAGAGGGAAACTACAAAGGGTAAGAAAGAGGTTACAAAAGATGCCGTCGCACTTATAGAAAGGTATAACTGGCCTGGCAATGTCAGGGAACTGAAAAATCTTATAGAAAGGCTGGTTATAATGACACCTTCAGATATAATAACTCCGGCAGACCTACCGTCATATATAACAACCGATGCCGTCGAAGAAATACAGCAGATAACTTCTCAAGCAAAAGATACACTAAAGGAGGCACGAAAGGATTTTGAGAGGGAGTTTATATTGAAGAAACTGGAAGAATTCGGCGGCAATATAGCAAAGACAGCAGACGCGATAGGCATAGAAAGGAGCCATCTGTACAGAAAAATAAAGGATTATGGGATAGAGGCAAAGGTAGAATAGGGAAAGGCAATGACAGCAACTGCAAGACTTGATACTGCAATAAACTCAATCTTTAACATAAACCTTGGTATAAAGAAAAGTGATAAACTACTTGTTTTTACAGATTTAATAAGAGAGGATGAGAAATTAACAGATACCGACAGGAAAAGGCGAGAAAACCTTGTCCATATAGCACAAAGGGTTGTGGAAATCGGCAGAGGATTATGCGATGTAGATTTTGGCATATATCCGAGTTTGAATCAGCACGGGGTGGAACCGCCTGAAGAGATATGGGCTGCTGCCTTTGGCAAAGATGCTGTTAGTGAATTAAATAAACAAGGTCTGTTAAAAAGACTTCTAAAGAAAGATAAGGACGCATCATATTTAAGGGATGTTGAAGATATACTGAAAACACATTGTAAGGATGCGGTAGATGCAGTTATCGCACTCTCAAATTTTTCGACCAGCCATACTAAATTCAGAGACCTCCTGTGTAAAATATGCAGCACTAGATATGCGAGCATGCCTCTTTTTGATGAGGATATGTTTTATGGCGCCATGTCAGTTGACTGGCACAAACTTG
>MGPS01000050.1:1924-4175 GCA_001797495.1 Deltaproteobacteria bacterium GWC2_42_11 | reverse complement strand
TCATTCGGCAACCTGCCTGCAGGCGAGGCTTTTCTGGCGCCTGTAGAAGGCGCAACAAACGGCAAACTTGTCCTTGAATGGGCTCCTACATTTAAACTAAATAGTCCTATTACCCTTGTAATAAAAGACGGCATGGTAAAAGATGTGATAGGCAATGACCCTTATAAAGATATTTTGCTTAATAAACTGAATGAGAATGACGACTTCAGGAATATAGCAGAACTCGGCATAGGCACAAATGATAAGGCAAAGAGACCTGACAATATTCTGGAATCAGAAAAAATCCTAGGCACAATCCACATAGCCCTTGGCGACAACAGTTCCTTCGGCGGCATGGTAAGGACACCGTTCCATCAGGACTTTGTGTTCTTTAACCCCACTGTTATTGTAAAAAAGGGTAAAGAGGAAATGACTGTGCTAGATAAAGGGAAACTGCTCATCTGACAGACACCTTTTCCGCTAGATTGCTGAAAAATGCGCAAACCTATCACCATTATATCCATTGGCGGAAATGCCATAATCCGAAGAAATGAAAAGGGGACAATTGAGGAGCAATTTGAGCATACACTGGCTGCAATGAGGCAGGTGGCAAAGATTTTGCGCGACGGCAGCGGTGTTGTAATAACTCATGGTAATGGTCCTATTATCGGTAATATCGTAATAAGGAATGAATCTGCAAAAGATGTAGTCCCTCCAATGCCTCTTTATATTTGTGATGCAGATTCTGAGGGCGGTATTGGGCTCATGCTCCAGCAATCACTTTATAATTGTCTTAAAAAGGCAGGTATATCAAGAGAGGTTGTTACAATTGTAACGCAGGTTGTTGTTACTCAAGATGACCCTGCATTTTCAAATCCAACAAAGCCTATTGGGCCGTTTTATAGCGAGAAAGAGGCAGGTTCACTGGCTCAAGGGAAAGGATGGATTTTAAAAGAGGATTCCGGGCGCGGTTTTCGCCGTGTTGTCCCTTCACCGATACCATTAAAGATTATAGAGTCCGGCGTTATAAAGAAACTAGCCGACAGCGGCGTGATTGTTATAGCAGCAGGCGGTGGAGGCGTTCCTGTTATTGAGGAATCTGACGGCAAACTAAAGGGCGTAGATGCTGTAATAGATAAGGACTTGGCGACAGCAATACTTGCAAAAGAAATCGGCGCAGAGAGGATTATAAATCTGACTTCCGTTGATAAGGTGTATATAAACTTTGGACAAAAAGACCAGAAAGGGCTTGATAATATAAGTTTTGAGGACGCGCTTAAATATTTAAACGCAGGGGAGTTTGCGCCCGGGAGCATGGGGCCAAAGATTGAGTCAGCAATAGAATTTTTAAAGGCTGGCGGTAAAGAGGTGATAATAACATCACCTGAATGTCTTGAAGACGCAATGAAGGGGAGGGGAGGAACTGTAATAAGAGCACGGCATTAGTAGTTACTCTATTCTGAAAACTTTAAACCTCAATCTCTATCCCATCATATGCCAGTTCAACTCCCTCAGGGAAAGAACTGTTCGTTTCTTCAAAACCGATATTGTGGCTTAAGTGTGTAAGAACAGTTCTTTTTGGTTTTAGTTCTTTTGCAAGTTCCATCGCCTGTTCTATGCTGAAGTGTGTTGGATGTGGTTTTTGCCGCAATGCCCCTAATATCAGCAGGTCAAGTTCTTTTAAAAGTTTTTTAGATTCATCTGGCACATAACTGCAGTCTGTTATGTAGCCAAAACCTCCTATCCTGTAGCCGAATATATTCAATTTTCCGTGCATTACATCAACAGGCTGGATATTTATCCCGAAGACCTCAAACTGCGATGAAACCTTAAATACCTCTATATCAGGTGTCCAACTTTCTTTTTCTTCTGTTGAAAATATGTAATTAAACATCTCCTGTATGCGTTTTATTGTAGTATCGTTGCCATAGCATGGAATTTTTCCCTTCTGAATCATATTGAAACTACGGAGTTCATCTATGCCGTGGATATGGTCAGCATGATGATGGGTAAAGAGGACAGCATCTATCCTATGGATATTATTTGTAAGGCACTGCTGTCTTAAATCTGTGGATGTGTCTATCAGGATATTCGTGTTATTTATTATTACAAGAACAGAAGTCCTTGTCCTTTTATCTTTGGGGTTGGATGACCTGCATACACTGCATTTGCAGCCTATTACAGGCACCCCTGTTGATGTGCCGCACCCTAGAATCGTTATTTTCAATATATCCCCTTCTTTTTTGCAATTATAAATTACGGCTAGAACTTA
>MGPS01000050.1:0-1876 GCA_001797495.1 Deltaproteobacteria bacterium GWC2_42_11 | reverse complement strand
TTAATATAATATCAGAAAATAGGCGGACAGGAAGAAAGCCTGAATTCGTAGCATCATTAACCTCGTCAATGGAGAACCCGCCCTCAGGACCAACAATAACAATAATCCCTTTAGTATCAGGGTTGTCAAGCATACTCAGTTTATCTCTGAACCGCATATCTTCAGCATTTTCCCATAATATTATCTTTAGATGCCTTTTCCATTCATGTTTCAGAATTTCATTAAAACTCTTTATCTCTTCTATCTTTGGAATTATGCTTCTTCCGCACTGTTTGGATGACTCAATAGTTATAGATTTCCATCGCTCTATCTTTTTATTGGTATTTTCTTTCAACTTCGGTACTGTCCTTGATGTAATAAATGCTATTATCTCCGAAACTCCAAGTTCTGTGGCTTTCTGGATTATCATATCCATTTTGCTGCCTTTTGCAAGACCCTGCGCAAGGACTATCTTTATTTTAGATTCGCCGGATATTTCTAATTTTTCTTTTAAAGATGCTACAGCCTCTTTTGCGCCGAGTGTTTCAATCCGTGCAATAAAGTCATTGCCTTTGCCGTCAAAGATTATTATTTCATCTCCAGCATTCAGACGAAGGACTTTTTTAAGATGATAAAACTCATCGCCGGTTATAACAACATTCTCTTTGGTCGTATCTAAGTTTTCTAAAAAAAATCTATACATCATGGATTCAATACTAGCCAATTTTTTATATATTGGCAATGCCAATTCAATTATGTATCGCAAAGATATGATATAGACTAATTAGGGGAGGGGAGATTGCCAGCTAACCCACAACACCACCACCCATTATTCTTGTAATTTACTTGTTGATTGTTTATGATTTCCGCAAATAAATAAAAAGCCCCTGTTTGCACAGAGGCTTAATAGGTATCCCCGTTGGGGATTTACCTGCGAAGATTACTTCTTATTGTAGCAAGCAGCGCAGGCATTTATTTGGTATAATACGCTAATATAAATAACTTAACCTTATATTTAAGTCAAGAAAAAAATAGAAGGAGGTGTGTATGAGTAATTTTACACTTGGTTTAGATTTAGGAACAAACTCAATCGGCTGGGCAATGATTGGGCATGATAACAATCAAGAGCCGTCAGAACTGATTGGATGCGGCACGCGCATATTTCAAGAGGCTGTGGATGCAAAAACAAAAACACCGAAAAACAAAGCCCGCCGCGACGCCCGCGCCGCGCGTAGGTTGGTTTCAAGACGCAAGATGCGGCGCAATACCATTCTCAATCTTTTGGTAAAAAATAAGTTGCTGCCTGAAGATGCAATAGAGCGGCAAAAGATATTTGCCGATAATAAATCGTTTGACCCATATCATTTGAGAAAACGGGCATTAGATGAAAAATTAGAACCTTATGAATTAGGACGGGCTTTATACCACCTCTGCCATAGGCGCGGTTTTCAGAGCAATAGAAAGGCAGCATCCAAAGAAGACGGCGATGTGAAAAAGGCTATCAGTGGATTGCGTCAAGAAATGCTTGATTCCAACAGCCGCACATTGGGCGAATATCTTGCAAGCCAATCTACAAAACGCAATCGTTACACAGACCGCACAATGTATCAGGAAGAATTTAAAAAGATATGGCAAGAGCAGCAAAAACATTATCCCGATTTACTGAATCAGGTATTCAAGGTAACTGCTCATAACACAATCTTTTTTCAGCGTCCTTTAAAACTTCAAAAAAATCTTGTGGGCAAATGCACATTTGAGCCTACCAGAAAACGGGCATCAAGGGCTTTGCTTGAATATCAAAGGTTCCGAATGTTGCAAGATATAAATCATCTCACCATTAAAAATCCGATTACCCGCGAATACCGTGCTCTTGAAAAAGATGAGCAAGAAAAACTCA
>MGPS01000049.1:289-15583 GCA_001797495.1 Deltaproteobacteria bacterium GWC2_42_11 | reverse complement strand
GGCTCTGAAAAGGAAGGATGAATCCTTAAACACGGTATATTCGCTTTTTCCTGTTCTCAAAGAGCGCAATAAACAGAAGGCAGGGACAATGAGCGGCGGCGAACAGCAGATGCTGACAATAGCACGGGCGCTTATGACACTGCCGGAGTTAATAATGCTGGATGAACCAAGTCAGGGGCTTGCACCAAAACTTGTCAGCGAGGTTTTTTCAGCCATTGAGAAGATGAGAAAGGAAAAAAACTTAACAATACTACTTGTAGAACAGAATGTGGAATATTCCCTTGAAGTGTCCGATTATGTCTATATCATGCATGAAGGAAAGATAAAAGCAGAAGGAAATGCCGGAGAGATAAGAGAATCAGAGATAAGGAAGATTTATCTCGGGGTTTAGATAGTCGGGGTTTTCTAACCCCGTTAACCCCAATCTGCAGGACAAGAATGTCCTGCCTAATCACGACTTACAACTCACGACTTATGACACTTTGCGAGCATAGAAAAGGTAAAGTTTTTATTTGCAGATTCAGCAATAACTGGAACAAGTGCATTTCCAGCATCCTTGATGCAAGCGGTTTTGAGGCAGTATTAAGACAGCAAAAACAAATCCTCATAAAGCCGAATCTTGTAGAGGCATTGAAACCGCCTATAACAACACCTGTTGAACTAACAGAGGCACTGGTTAGTTATATCCGGGAAAGGACAGCAGGGGTAGATATTGCAATAGGCGAGGGCACAGGCGCAGCAGAGTATGATACACAGTATGTGTTTAATAAACTTGGTTATACAAGATTGGCAGAGGAAAAGTCTGTAAAACTTATAGACCTTAACAAAGAACCTCTTGTTAAACTCACAAACCCAAAACTTTCCAGATGGCAGGAAATATATCTCCCCGGCATACTATTTGACAGTTTTATAATCTCTGTCCCTGTATTAAAGGCGCACTCCCTTGCAGATGTAACGCTTACAATGAAGAACATGATGGGCGCTGCACCGCCGTCCCATTATCAAAAGGGCGGACACTGGAAAAAGTCAGCCTTCCATCAAAGGATGCAGGAATCTATCCTTGACCTCAACAGATACCGCACCCCTGATTTTACAATACTTGACGCCACTATAGGCATGAAAGAGGCACACCTATGGGGACCTGTATGCGACCCTCATCCGAATATCATTGCAGCGGGCTTTGACCCTGTTGCCATTGACGCCTATGGTGCAGAACTCTTAAAAAAGGACTGGAAAAAGGTAGGATATATCAGGACAGCACACGGTGAACTGGGGATTGCAGAGCCATTGGACATTTCTGAAGAAATATGAGTATAATGCAATGGATTTAAACAAATTAAACTATACAGAGCGTCATAACTTCGCATACCTGCGTTGCTCCTTAGCTCGTTATTGCGGCGTATGCTAAAAATACGCCTCACTCCTCGCTTCCGTCGCGCCTTGGTCTGTTTTGTTCTGACGCTCTGTATGCGAATTTATTTATGTCGTTGTGTATATCTATCGCTTATCGGTATTTTCAGATGCAAAAAGTTCTGTTAGCATTGTCATTATTATTTTTTATCTTAACCGGGTGTTCAGATGCCAGGACACCGTCAGGGAGCGCTCCTATAATTAGGAGGATAGGGGCATTTTTACGGTCAGGACAGAGGTCCGAAGCAAAAATGCTGATTCCCATCTGGGGCATGTATTTAAAGATGGTCCTCCACCCACAGGCTTAAGATACTGCATGAACTCATCTGCCCTTAGGTTTATTCCAAAGGAGGATTTGGAAAAGGAAGGGTATGGAAAGTATACGATGTTTTTTAAACCCTGATAATGCATGAACAATGGGCAAAACCAAAAAATATTGGGTATAGAGAAAGGGGTGACAAATCCACAAATACATGTTCGGGAATACATTGACACAGCAGTCAAAATAAGATATATAAGGTCTTGTTCATCTGGAAAAGACAGTTTTTACCAACCCTGCAGGTTTTACTTAACAAGCGACAGAGGCTGATGTAATTTTCAACAGGAATGATATATGCCAATAAATCTTTCTGATGTATTTAACAAACTTGGAGTAGGTCTTCTGCTTATTGATAATAAGCACTCCATACAGTGGATGAATAAAAAGGCAGAGGAGTGGTTCGGGTGTTTAGAAATAGGTAAAAGGCGGAGTTGCTACAGGACCGCGGCTTACAGCGATAGTTTCTGCACTGCCTGTCCTACGGGTAGGGCAATAGATTATGGCATCCCAACCCGTTATGAATTTAAACTTCCATGCAGCACATCCGCAAGGGCATTAAAAGAGATTAAACCCTCCATGTTTGAAGTTATTGGAATACCGGTATTTGACAGCAACGGTAGTGTTTCTATGGTGATGGAATTTGTTATGGATATCTCTGGAAAGGGTATCGAAAAGATAAAATCAGAAGAGGTCATGTGCCACATAGAGAAGATGGCAGCAGTCGGACAACTGGCAGCAGGTGTGGCACATGAGTTAAATACCCCCTTGGGGACCATATCCATAATATCCAATGAGCTGAACCATATCCTAGAAAACCTTTTAGAAAAAGATTCAGCAGAGACGATTCAGGAATACCTTACGGATTTGCGGGGAGAAATCAACAGATGCAAGGCCATTATATGTGACCTTCTCGATTTTTCCAAAAGGGGTAGCTATCATCTTGTGGAGACGGATATCAATCTTCTGATCTCTAAAACTGCAGATTTTATCAGAGGTATAAAAGGCTGTGATATAAAGATCACAAAGTCACTTGACCCCTCACTTCCATTGATAATGACAGACCCTGGCAGGTTCAGGCAGGTGGCCTTTAATGTCCTAAAAAATGCTATTGAGGCTATAGAAGAGAATGGGGGAGGAAGGGTTGCTATATCTACAAAGGGTGATGGATGTTTTGTCTCGGTATCTATTAAAGATGATGGTCCAGGGATTCCCAGAGAGGACATGAAAAGGATATTCGAGCCGTTTTTTACTACCAAGCCGGTGGGAAAGGGAACTGGCCTTGGACTCTCTGTGAGCTACGGAATCATGAGTGATCTGGAAGGTGAGATAAGGCTGGAAAGTAAAGTAGGGAAAGGGGCAACGGTAA
Organism: Deltaproteobacteria bacterium GWC2_42_11; assembly: GCA_001797495.1. Lineage (GTDB taxonomy): Bacteria > Desulfobacterota > GWC2-55-46 > UBA9637 > GWC2-42-11 > GWC2-42-11. The sequence continues at coordinate 12,488 of MGPS01000049.1, read as the reverse complement.
CCCTGCTCCTTCCCATGATATTTAGATAGACGCAATCTTTAGCCTAAGAAACTTATTCTCGATAGCCCCTGATTGAATCTATCAGGGGCATAAATCACGCAACCTAAGGAAGCCTGCCTTGATCCATGATCTAATCAGGGAGAAAGGGCTGCGGTTACCATTTATGACAAAAAACCAATATTCTGTGCCATGGCAAAAATAATTGTTTTAGACGATGACCATATATTTAGAAAGAATATATGCAAGGCCCTTATAGGCAGGGGTCATGAGGTCTACCCTGCCGAAGAAGGAGTGGAAGCCATCAAACTGGCATCAGAAAGATCCTTTGATGCTGCCCTCATAGATATGAGGATGCCGGGGATGGATGGCATTCAGGTTCTCAAAGAACTTAAGGAGATACGACCATCTATTATGGGAATAATCCTTACCGGTTACGGCTCTATCCCTGATGCAGTAAAATGCATAAAATTGGGTGGATGCCAGTATCTAACCAAGCCCTGTAATATGGAAGATATAGAAGAGATCTTAAGGGGTATCACAAAAGAAGCAAAGGAAGGCGCTAAAGATTCGGACATCTATCAGGGCATAGTTGGTATAAGCCCCGGTATAAAGAAGGTGATAAGCCTCATCAAGAGGATGAAGGATTCACACCACTTACCAGTTATAATATTCGGAGAAAGCGGCACAGGCAAGGAACTGGTAGCCAATGCCTTACATTTTGATAGTCCCAGAAGGGAAATGCCATTTATAGCCATAAATTGTGTCTCCTTAAAACCGGAACTACTGGAGAGTGAACTCTTTGGCCATGTGAAAGGGGCATTTACCGGGGCTATAACTACAAAGGATGGCCTTCTCAATGCGGCAGATGGTGGAACACTCTTTATTGATGAGATTGCCGATATGAACCCTGTAGTGCAGGCAAGTCTGCTCCGCTTTATTGAGACAGGTATTTTCAGGCCCATTGGTTCAACAAAAGAAACCAAGGTTAATATAAGGATAATTGCTGCCATCAATAAAGACATAGAGGAAGAGGTAAGGACGAGGAGATTTCGTGAAGACTTATACTACAGGCTGAATGTCTGCAGGATTGATATACCACCATTAAGGGATAGAAGGGATGATATTCCCTTGCTGGTAAAACACTACCTTGAGACCTCTCCTGTTGCGAAGGAAAGAAATATTACTCTCTCCTGTGATGCCATAGAGGCATTAATGTCCCACCACTGGACAGGGAATGTAAGGGAACTCTTTAACATATTAGGAAGGGCGATACTGCTTGCAAAAGAACCCGCTATAACAAAGGAACACATCCTTAACTTCATTCCTTCCAAGCCCACTCAGAAGGATGCCCATTCATCCTTGGACGATATGGGGCGGAAACATATCATGGAAACACTAAGGGTCTGCGGATGGAATATCAGTAGAGCTGCCAGTACCCTTGGGATAGACAGAAGGACCCTCCAGAGGAAAATGACAAGATACCAGATAAGACCGTAACATTAGCCACCATACATTCCTGCCCTATGTGGCATTATTGTATAGCATTCCTTTATCGCCTCTATTTTTAAGGATAATTAAGAGTTAGTTAATCCTGTAATAAGACCATATTGCCACAGCCTTTCAGATAATTTCTCATTTCCAACTGGTATAACCAATTGAAAAGATTAAAAATTATAACTTTCCTATCTTTGGCATACCTTTTGCTTATTTGTAAGATATAAGGATAGTGGAAGACTTTATCATAATTTTTTCCACCTCCCTCCTTACAAGATGGAGAGGGTACCCTTTCCATCTTAAAAATCTTCAAGGGCTGTATTTATATACTATACAGCGAAACTTAATGCTTTTATTATAAAGATTGCCATATGAAAAGCCTGTCTGGAACTATAATGCCACTAACAAGACACATTAAAGAATTTAAAATTAAAAATGCAAAATTAAAAATTATAAGGCATTCAGGATTTGGCATCATACCAGTCATATTATCGGCACTTATTGGACTTTTTTCATTCGGGGTTGCATTGGCTGAAGAATTCAATGTTGTTGTGAAGCAAGGCGACCTGGTATTCCAGCCTGATGCCATTACTATTCAGGCTGGTGATACAGTGATGTGGACTAATAAAGATGATAGCCACCATACGGTGGCATTTGAAGATGCATCTGTTAAGGGTTCTGAAAACATAAAACACGGGGGACAGTTCTCCATAAAATTTAACAAACCTGGGGCATATAAGTATTATTGCACATATCACCGTGTTTTTAATATGCAGGGCACGATTAGTGTCAAATAGTGTCAAAGCGAACGAGTTAGTCTTTAGCCCTGAGCAAAGTGAAGTTTGACCCTGTGAATTGTGAATCTTTATGTCTCAGCCGCATGGTTGAATGGGAAGATGACCTTCCCCCGATTTATTGGGTGGGATTTGGTCTCTTTAGTTGAAGTGTTTTTCAAAACCAGTTATCTAAAAAAAAGTAAGGGAGGTGAATTTGAGTTGTTTTAGGTAAGCAAGGTCTCCAATTCTATGGTGACCTTAAAAACGCTAAAAATAAAAAGGAGGGATTAAAAATGTTTAAGAAGACAATAGCATTGATAGGTATACAGTTTTTATTTGTGTTCTTTCTAATCAACGGTGTTAATTCTGCCGAGATGAAATCAGGCGAGATGATGGCACCTATGATGATAGACAAGGCAAAGATCTTGGCAGACACAGGTGTTTTTGGAACCTTTGCCCTGTTTAAGTTAGATCATGCATGGAATCAACTGGATAGTATGACCAAGCAGAAGGCAGCCCAAGAGGTTAAGGGTGTCTTCACAGCCCACCAGAATAGAGTGGCGGTTGATACTTACCTTACCAGGGGATTGTCGGAAAAGACAGATTTCTTCCTGAGAATCAATTCCTATGAACTAATCAATAACCAGAATTTCATCACTGACCTGATGGCCACTACTATGGGGAAGTATCTCGTCAACACAGATACCTTTGTAGGGGTTACAAAGGCGCTGAACTATGCCACTAAGCCTGAGATGGCTGAGCAGCTTCCAATATTAAAGGCTGGTAAACCTGAGAGTCCCAGGCAATACGTTATAGTCATCCCTACCAGGAAAGACTCTAAGTGGTGGAATACCCCAGTTGATGGCAGAACAAGGATGATTAAGGAACACACTGCGCCTACATTGGCATTCCTGAATACGGTGCTAAGGAAACTTTACCACTCCACAGGACTGGATGACCTGGATTTTATTACCTACTTTGAGACTAACCGTCTGAATGACTTCAATAACCTGGTTATTGGTTTGAGAACTGTTGAGGAGGACAATCACAACAAACAGTATGGCTCCCCTACGGTTCTGGGTACCATCAGAAGCATGGACGAAATCATGGCGATTTTGTCCAAATAGTTTGATTTTAGATTAAGCGGGTGTCCTTGTGACACCCACTTCCCTCCCTAAAGAGGATGATTGATCAGGAGGGTGGGATAGTTAATATCTGGTTAGGAGGTGGTATTCTGATATGAGAAAGATTAGTAGAAGAACCTTTTTAAAGGGGAGTATATATAGCACAGCAGCCCTCAGTTCACCCTTTCTCTTGAAGAAGGCGTCCCTTAGTGCATTAGAACAGAAGGAAGGACATAACTGGGAGGATTGGCATAGAAGTCAGATTGAAGGGGAAAAGATAGTGAGGACTGTTGACCTTCCTAACTGCACCGGGGCCTGTGCATGGAATGTTGTGGTCAAGGATGGGGTAGCCATCAGGGCTGATCAGCCTAACGACTACCCAGACGACCAGTATAACCCCAGGGGTTGTATGAAAGGTCGGACTTACTATAAAAGGGTTTACGGTCCTGATCGGGTTAAGTTCCCCATGAAGCGGGTAGGAGAGAGGGGAAGCGGCTTGTGGAAGAGAATTTCATGGGATGAGGCATTTGACTTCATTGCCAGTGAGATAAAAAGGATTTCTCAAAAATATGGCTCTAAGACAGTATGGATTTATCCGCCTGTGCCAGCCACTGGTTTGGTCAAACAGGGTGCAGGGTTTAGATTTGCATCTGTGAATAGTTTCGGGATTGGAACCTTTTACAACTGGTATGGAGACCTCCCTCTGGCACATCCTATAACATGGAATGTCCAGACAGAGGAACACGAGTTTTTAGACGTGATAAATACCAAATATGCCATTATCTGGGGTTCAGACATGCTGGAAACCCGAAAGGCTGATGCCCATTTCTTTACAGATGCCCAGGTAAGAGGTGTGAAGGTACTCTATATATCTCCGTATTACGACTCTACAGCAGCCATGTCCGATGAGTGGATAAGACCCAGACCAGGAACGGATGCTGCCCTTGCCATGGGCTTTTCCCATGTAATAGTAAAGAAGGGTCTTGTTAAGGGAGATTATGTTAAGAAGACCACCTGTGGCCCTCTCTTGGTGAGGAAGGATAATGGCAAGTATCTAAAGGAGGCAGACCTGGTTTCAGGGGGAAGCACAAAGAATTTTATAGTGTGGGATACGGCAATTAAGGGTCCAAAGGTAGATGAATACTATAGTGATACAGCAGCCCTTGAAGGCACCTATTCCATTATTACCGTTAAGGGCGAGAGGCTTCAGTGCAGCACCGCCTACACCCTGCTTTTAGAGAAGATAAAGGAGTATGACCCAAAGACAGTTTCAGAGATAACCGGTGTTTCGGCAAAGGATATAGAAAGGATTGCTACTGAATATGGGCTGGCGGAGGTAGCATCTATATGGGCAGGGACAGGTATAAACCACTGGTACCACGGTGACCTTATGGGAAGGGCTACCATCTTGATGGGCATACTTACCGGCAATGTCGGTCAGCAAGGCGGCGGGGTTAGCCCCTGGGCTGGACAGTACAGGATGCGGTTAAGCCCTATGGACTACTTCTTTCCATTAAAGGAGGAAGGTAAGCCGGATCGTTACAGACCAATCCCACTGGATACTGCTTATGTGGTTCATGGTCCCACAGAGACCATGGCAGATAAGGAAAAACTCTGGCGTCAGATAAGGGCTATCTGGCCAGCAGGGGGCAACTTATTAGGCCAGGCATCAGATCAGAGTAAGTTTATAAAGGAGGTTCTTCCCAAGATAGAGCTTATCGTTGTTCCTGAAATCCAGATGAGCACCACAGCCCAATTGGCAGATATTGTCCTTCCTGTAGTAAGCTGGTATGAGCTTCCGATGGACATAACCACAACCCCAACCCATATGTACATACAACTTGTCCAGGGCTCAATTAAACCCCTTTATGAAGCAAAAACCGACCTTGAGATATACTATGAGGTGTGCAAGAGGCTTGGAACTGGCGATATCTTCCGCTTCAAGGAGACTGAGGAAGCATCTGACTACCTGCTAAAGACAGGGGGACCGCTGGTTAAAGGTATTACTCTGGATCGCCTGAAGAATGAGAAGTGCATAAGGGTTAATGCAAGTCCAAATCCCTTTGCGCCATTTTACAACGAGGTTAGAGGTAAGGGTAAGTTTACGACTGCCACTGGGAGACAGGAATTTTACAAGGATGAGAATCGTTTCCTTGAGTACAAGGAGCAGTTGCCAGTCCATAAAGAGCCCCATAAAGCCACTCCCTACGGCCCTAGTAAGGAATGGAAAGAGGCAAAGGAGGAAAGAAACCCCCTTTTCCAGAAATACCCTCTGGTCTATTTAGCCAGACATTGCCGGTGGAGTATCCACTCGTCCTGGAGAACTACTGAGGCGCTAGTCAAACTCGACGATACAGGGGAACCCCTCCTGGAAATGAACCCATCGGATGCTGAAAAGAGAGGTATAAAAGCAGGGGATTGGGCTGTGGCTTACAACGAATTTGGCTATGTAAAGGCAAGGGCTAAACTCAGGGAATCGGTGCCCCCTGGAGCGGTCTTGATTTACTTCGGATGGTGGAGACATCAAATCCAGGAAGGACACTGGAATGCCCCGGTCTCTAACCCTATCAACCCGATCCATGAGATATACTTTAACCCTAATGTCTGGGGCCCTGTATCTGGACACTTTGATCAGGTATGCGAGGTTAAGAGGGCGTAAGATAAAAGAGATATGGAGGTGTATAAAATGTCTATTTGGGAGAAATATTACAGCAAGCCCAATCCCGTATATGGCAACAAGGTCCAATTCGGGATGCTCATAGATATAAGCAAGTGTCTCGGATGCCATACATGCAGCATGGCATGTAAGAGTACATGGACCGATAACCCTGGCCAGGAGGATATGTATTGGAACAATGTCAATACAAAACCCTATGGTAAATATCCCAGAGAAAAGGGCTCTAAGGATCCCGTCCTTTACGACTACAAAAACTCTAATCTCTATGAGGATACACCTATGGGGAAATATCCAAATCTATGGCAGTTTTATCTGCCAAGGCCCTGTAATCACTGTGCAACACCAGCCTGTTTACCGGCGTGTCCCACAAGGGCTATATACAAGCGGGCAGATGGGATTGTCTTGATAGACCAGAACAAGTGCCAGGGATATCAGTACTGTATTAAAGCATGCCCTTACAAAAAGATTTACTACAACAAGGCGACAAAGACAGGACAGAAGTGCATAATGTGTTATCCCTTACTTGAAAAGGGGAGGGAGCCCCAGTGTGTAAGTAGTTGTACGGGCAAGATACGTATCTTTGGGGATCTTATGGACCCGAACAGCACCATTTCTCAAATTATCAGGGATCCAGAGAAGGGGGCCAGACCTTATCGACCCGAATCGAAGTTCAAGGCTGTCCATAGGTACTTAAACAAGGGTGAAAGGCGTCAGTATAGACCAGACTGGGGAACTATACCCTCTATCTGGTATATACCTCCGAAGAACGTTCCCCCTGAGGAGGCGGAGAAATACTTTGGCCATGCCCTTAAAGGTCTGATAAGTGAGCCTTATACTCCTGAAGGTCCTATCAAGTTTCCTGAGGGATAGAGAAATGGCAGATAGAAAATGATGGCTAGAGATGCACGGATAAAAAGAGGTGGAAAGGTGTTAGGCAATACGACCTATAACTATAACCATGCCTTCGCAAGGGGAAGGATTTATAAATTCTTATCCCTTTGTTTTGGTTATCCTGAGGCGGGTATATTTGCTTACCTGAAGGGTAAAGAGTTCCATAAGGAGTTGGGCAGGGTGTTAAATAGCCTCCCTGATGTGGATGGATTGAAAGGACAGGTTGGTTCAACAATGAAATCCATGGAGGAAAGTTTAAAGAGAATTTCATTTCAAGAGGTAGAATCCACATATATCTCTATGTTTGTTGCCAACTTTCCGGTTGTACCCTGCCCCCCTTATAGTTCCTTGTACACAGTGATGGATGATTCCAAACGTCCTGAAGAGATAATCAAGATAAAGGACTTCTATCGCAAATATGGTCTGGACATCTCTAAGGACTTTAAAGACCTGCCTGATCATATCTATGTGGAGATGGAACTAATGCACTTCCTCTGTTTCAGAGAGGCTGAGGCATGGAGGAATGAAGATCATAAAGGGGTGAAGGATTGCCTTAAAGGTGAAAAGGATTTTTTAGGAGATTTTCTGGGAAGGTGCATTTCCCCTTTTTGGGAGGCTGTTCGGGATAAGGGCGGCAACAATGTATTTACCCACCTTTCCGGACTGGCAAAGGATTTTGTACTCTATGATGAAGGGTTATTAAATATGATGAAGGGTTATTAAAGATGACCTTTTGGGGATGACCCTTTCTTAATTTCATTTCAGGAGGTGTAAAAAATGGAGAGAAAGATTATTATCGGGATTTTGGTGTTATCTGTCCTGGGTTTTCTCCTGATGAGTGTTAATGATACCTATGCCCAATCCATGACAAACCCCATACCTTTAAGTTTGGGTAAAGGGGTCTCTGTGGAAAGAGGCGCAGCTATCTTTGCTCAACAGTGTGCTACATGCCATGGATTATCAGGTCGGAGGGATGGTCCGAGGTCATTTAGTTGGACGAAAGAACAATATATGCCTGACCTTTCAGTAAAGGAAGTTATAACAGGGAGAGACGAGCAATTGTTTACCAATATTAAAGAGGGCCTGGCAAGATTTCCTGAACCTATGATTGTAATGCCTCAATGGAAGTATATCCTGAGCGATGAGGATATCTGGAGTGTAATTAAATACATACAAACCTTGCCGCGGATGTAGCTCCTTTTAAGGGTAATTGGTCTCATGAATGGAGATGTTATTATGTCAGGTTTCTCAGAGAAGATGGAAATCTTGCCTTTAGATGTATCCTTTGACTTATGTGTTAGAAATAAATCACCTAAGGCAAGTTGTGAGGCATGTGTCCATGTTTGCCCTCAAAAGGCGGTAAGTCTCGCAGGGGGGCTGGAGGTAACTGATAGATGTGACGGTTGCGGTATCTGCGCTCAGGTGTGCCCAAACGAGGTCTTCCAATCAATGATTTTCAATAGAAATGCCCTTTTAACCCACTGCTCCTCAGAACATAATAAGAAGGTTATTGTCTGTTCAGCGCTGGGCAATGGTGTGAAAAGGGAAGGGTTCCGGTTTTTTGAGGTGCCTTGTATAGGGTCCCTTGACGAGGTTTTAATCTTAAGGGCAGCATTGAGGTATGGAAAGGTATCTGTGCTTATCGGTAATTGTGAAGGCTGCGAACTAAGAACCGGCTGGCAGGTCTTCAGTGTGGTAGAGGAGAAGGTCAAGGGTTACCTCAGCCTCTTTGGTCTGGATGAGGGTATGTTTGTCATTAAAAGGTTAGACCATAATTCCTTAACTAACTTTATAGAGACTGAATTCCCGGTGGAGGAGAATCTGCCAGCACTTAAGCAAAGCCGCCGAGATTTTTTCAGGATGGCAGGCGAAAAAGCCCTTTACGCCGGGACATCCCTTCTTTCCCTCTATCTTGATACAAAGGGTGGCGATGATGAAGAGGCAATGGCTCCGAAGATTCTACCGAGGAGAAGGGAACTTATCCTTCTAATGCAGGAAAACATTCCTTTATCAGGACACAAGGTTTTAAAAGGCATTTTTGACAGGATTAGCATCAGCAGTACATGCAATGGATGCGGTGAATGTGTAAATTTATGTCCCACAGGCGCCTTAGATCTAAAGGTTTTTGGAAACGAGAGGAGGATATACCTCAACACCCTATCCTGTACCGCTTGTATGCTGTGCTCTGATATCTGCAGCCAAGGGTCTATAAGATTATCCAAGAAGGTGGAGGTAAGGGAATTATCTGGACAGGAGCCAGAATTACTCATAACCCTTTGTTACAACACATGCCTGTGCTGTTTCGGCCTTTTTTACGGTTCAGAAGATTCCCTTTACTGCCAGGACTGTGAGAAAAAGATATATGCTTCTCCTGCTAAACTTCACCTCAACCCCTCTGAAGAAAGGGGGAAAATTGGATATTTTGAAGAGAAGGCTGCCTATAAATCCTTGCCTACAGACCCTTGGTAGATAAGACCTTGCAGGGTGAAGGTGAAGTTGTAAAATTGCCAGGTCAAGTATCTCAATAAAATAAATATGTTGGGAGTTTTGTGAAGGTCAATACAAATATCAAAAAAGGAGGTGAAAATTAAGACATGAAAAGGGTGAAGACAATTCTGATAGCGGCAGGAGTCTTTGGCTTGGTTGTATTGTTTGCTACATCAATGCCTGGTCTTGCCAAAGAACCAAAGGCCAAGGTCCCGGATACGTTTCTCAAGATGAAGAACCCCATTTCCTCCAGCCCTAGGGTTCTTGAGGAGGCAAAAGAGATCTATGAGGCTAAGTGTAAGAAGTGTCATGGCAGCAAGGGGGATGGAAAGGGACCAGGCGCAAAGCAGGATATGGACCCACTGCCATCGGACTGGACCATTAAGGCTGATATGGATAAGGTACCTGATGGGCGAATGTTTTGGATAACCCTCAATGGCAGCGAAGATACAGATATGCTTGGATGGAAGAAGGGTGTTGCCCATGAGGGGAAGGAGGTCTCGGAAGATCAGGCATGGAAACTTGTCCATTACATCAGACAGTTTGCAAAGTAAAGATGCGATTTGTATTTACCTAGTTTAAAAAACCTGTATCTCAACCCTTTAGGGTTGATATTCAAGGTTGAAGCCTTGAGTTACAGGAGGTCTGGAATGAGGGTTTTACAAAAAGACTATGAAAGGAGGCATATTATTATGAGTAATCTTTCAAGGAGAGATTTTTTAAAGGCTGCTGGGGTTGCCTCTCTTGCCTTGGCACTTCCGGAAGGTGTCTTGTCCCTTGAGGCATTAGCGGCAGTTGAGGATCCAATGAAGCCTTACCCTTATAAGGGGTGGGAGGATCTATACCGCGGGATATGGAAGTGGGATAAGGTTGCAGCAGCAACGCACAGCAGCAACTGTACAGGTGCATGCAGGTGGAGGGTGTATGTTAAAGATGGGGTCATATTAAGGGAGGAACAGCCCAGGGAGTTTCCAAGCCTTGGAGGCGATATCCCTGATTTTGCGCCCCGTGGCTGCCAGAAGGGTGCCTGCTATAACACTACATACACCTATGGACCTGAGAGGGTGAAGTACCCCTTGATCCGTGTTGGTGAGAGGGGGGAAGGTAAGTTTCGTCAGGCTACATGGGATGAGGCTCTGGAGTTGATTGCCGGGAAGATAGTTGACAATATAAAGGAGAATGGTTCTGATACAGTTGGTTTATTTACCCCTGTCCCTGCTATTAGCAATGTCCGGTTCTGCAGTTTCCACCGCTTCGGCCATCTGATTGGGGCTACAGCATATACCTTCTATGATTGGTATGGTGACTTACCCCCTGGTTCAACAGCCACTTATGGCGTAATGACCGACCCATGCGAGACTGCTGATTGGTTTAACTCCAGGTATATTATCATACAGGGTGCAAGGCTGACCGACACCAGGATACCAGATGCCCACTTCTACACAGAGGCAAGGTATAACGGCGCGAAGATAGTAATATTTTCCCCAGATTACAATCCGACTGTTACCCATGCAGACCAATGGGTGCCTTTAAAACCAGGGACAGATGCAGCCTTTAACATGGGTATGGCAAATGTTATAGTGGGAAGGAAGCTTTATGACGCTCCATATATCAAGGAGCAGACTGACCTTCCATTCCTGGTTCGTGTGGATGATAAAAAGTTTTTAAGGGAGAGCGACCTTGTAAAGGACGGGAGCAAAGAAAGGTTCTATTCATGGGACATTAAAAGTAATAAGCCTGTCTTGATGCGGGGTACCTGGGGGGATAAACCACCCAAAGAACTCCCTACCCCCCCATTTGCTGGCCGTAACACCATGGGTTATGAGCCAGGCACAATAGCCCTTAATGACATAGACCCGGCTCTGGAGGGGCAATTTGAGGTAACACTACAAGACGGGAAAAAGGTCAAGGTAGAACCGGTCTTTGAGTCTCTAAAAAGAACTCTGGCTGACTTTACCCCTGCCAAGGCATCCAAGATTACAGGTATTAAAGCAAGTGTAATTGAGGGACTAGCCACCGAGTATGCAGAAACAGCCAGAAAGACAGGGGGTAAGGTTCTTATTATTAATGGAGTCGGAGCTAACCACTGGTTCCATGTGCTGGAAAATAACCGCACCCAGATGTTACTTGCAGGGTTAGTAGGGTCTGTAGGTAAAAATGGCGGGGGTTGGACCCACTACGTTGGCCAGTGGAAGCCTGTGAACATAGCAGGTATTGCGCAGGTTGCCTTTCCAATGGGACCAGCGAAACAGCGCTTCGTGAATACAACCATGTGGTTGTACAAGCACTCTAATATGAAAGACCTGATAGATACAGAGGAGCAAAAGAGGCATGGTTACAAGAAGGGCATTAAGGAGTATATGGAGGAGAGTATATCCAAGGGTTGGATGCCTATGTCTCCTGCAAAGGGTGACCCCAAGGTATTAATAGTTGGTTTGGCTAACTTCCTGGGCCAGGCAAAAGGTCAGGATACAATCCTTCGGAATATGTGGCACAAACTGGACCTGGTGGTGGACATAAACATCAGGATAGATACCACTGCCTTTTATTCTGATGTAGTCCTGCCTGCTGCCGGGCACTACGAGAAGCACGACATCGTCTCTACAGAAGAGCACACCTTCTTCCAGTGTCTCACCCCTGCTGTTGAGCCACTTTACGGCTCAAAGACCGAGTGGGAGATCTTTAGACTGTTGTCTGAAAAGGTCCAGTCAGTGGCTGAGAAAAAGGGATTTACAAGTTTCAATGATGCC
>MGPS01000049.1:0-158 GCA_001797495.1 Deltaproteobacteria bacterium GWC2_42_11 | reverse complement strand
GGACATAGAGGCAAAGCCTCAGAGGACCAAAGTGAACTGGACATCACCAATGGAAGATGGGGTACCTTATACAGGCTACAAGTTCATGGTAAATCAAAAGAAGCCATACCCTACCCTTACAGGCAGACAGCAGTTCTATATTGACCATGAATGGTTTA
>MGPS01000048.1:31174-32641 GCA_001797495.1 Deltaproteobacteria bacterium GWC2_42_11 | reverse complement strand
TATGCTCCGCTGCTCGCTCCTTGCCGCCTCGTATCTGTGCGATTTTTGAGCATGAACTTAAAAAGTTTTAATAAATAATCACCCATTCGTGACTGCCTTTCACTCCCCCATCACCTTTATAACAACCCTCTTCTTCCTCTGCCCGTCAAATTCTGCGTAATAGACCTGCTGCCATGGACCAAAGTCAAGTTTGCCGTTTGTTATTGGGATTATTACCTCATGTCCAACAAGCAGATTTTTAAGATGCGCATCACCGTTTGTCTCGCCTGTCCTGTGGTGTCTATAATTGATATTAAACGGCGCAAGTCTTTCAAGCCACTCGTCTATATCTGCAATCAATCCTGATTCAGCATCATTTACATATATACCTGCTGTTATGTGCATGGCAGATACAAGCGCCATACCTTCTTTTATTCCGCTTTTTCTTAAAATATCTTCAACCCTGTCAGTGATGTTTATATATTCCCGCTTCTTCTTTGTCTCAAACCAGAGATATTCTGTATGAGTTTTCATGTGGTGGGTCTCCCTCTAAAGTCTATAGTCTGATGTCTATAGTCTGATGTCTTTCTTATGACCGTATCAATCTTAAAATTTTTATCATCCCTTTCAGGGTAGTCAATATTATAGTGCAGTCCTCTGCTCTCTTTTCTTTTCATTGCTGACATTATAATCAGGTCAGCAACTGTTGCGATGTTTCTTAGTTCAATCAGGTTGCCGGTTACTACAAAGTTCCAGTAATAGTCGTTTATCTCTTTATGCAGGAGGTCAATCCTCCGTTTTGCCCTTTCCAGCCTTTTATTGGAACGGACAATGCCTACATAATTCCACATCATCCGTCTTACCTCATCCCAGTTCTGGCTGATTACAACAGCCTCGTCGCTGTCAACTGCGCCGCCTGTTTTCCATGCGGGTATCTTCGGGATGATAATAGATTTGTCTCCCGCGATATCCTTTGCCTTTAAGAAAGCCCTGTTTGCAAATACTGCTGCTTCAAGGAGGGAGTTTGATGCAAGCCTGTTTGCACCGTGCAGTCCTGTGCATGCAGTCTCACCTGTTGCAAAAAGTCTTTTTATTGTTGTCTCTCCGTAACTGTCTGTGAGTACACCGCCGCATACATAATGTGCAGCAGGGACAACAGGGAGCGCTTCCTTTGTCATATCATAGCCGAATGATAGACACCTCTCGTAGATATTAGGGAACCTTTCTTTTATAAACTCCGGACCCTTGCGGCTTATATCAAGGTATACATACTCATCACCGCTCTTTTTGAGTTCAAAGTCTATTGCCCTTGCAACGATATCGCGGGGAGCAAGTTCTTTCATTGGATGATATTTATCCATGAACCTTGTTCCGTCTTTGAGTATAAGTATTCCGCCTTCTCCGCGCACAGCCTCTGAGATAAGGAAATTCTTTGCCTGAGGATGATAAAGACAGGTTGGATGGAACTGTATGAACTCCATATTCGCT
>MGPS01000048.1:308-31157 GCA_001797495.1 Deltaproteobacteria bacterium GWC2_42_11 | reverse complement strand
TCAGGGTTGCTTGTATATAGATAAACCTTGCCTGCCCCGCCTGTGGCAAGGATTGTTGCCTTTGCAAGAAATGTATGTATTCTCCCTGTTTTTTTATCAAGTGCATATGCACCCCAGCATGTATCAGTTTCATCTCCCTGCTTAAAACTTGCAGGGACAGGTTTTTTTATGAATTTTGAATGAGTGATTAAATCAACGGCTATATAATGCTCATAAATCTTTATATTTTTTTCAGATTCTACTGCACGAAGGAGTGCATCTTCAATCTCTTTGCCTGTGAAGTCCGCTGCATGGACAATCCTTCTCTTTGAGTGTCCGCCTTCCTTTCCAAGGTCAAGTTCAATCTCCCCGTGGTTTGTCCTTGTTGTAAACCTTGCACCGAATTGCATGAGCTCATGTATCCGTTCCGGACCGTCCTTTACAACAAGTTCCACTATTTCAGGATGACATAACCCTGCCCCTGCCTCTATAGTATCTCTGATATGGTTTCCAAAAGTATCTTCCTTGCTGAGAACAGATGCAATGCCGCCCTGCGCATAATATGTGGCTGACTCTGTCCTCTCCCTTTTTGTGATGATGGAGACACTCCCGTATCTTGCAGATTTTAATGCAAAGACAAGCCCTGCAATGCCGCTTCCTATCACCAAAAAATCTGTTTTGCTTTCCAATTATTACCCTTTCAGAACGTTTTTTAATTCAACCCAAAAAATGCAGTTGCATTTTTTGACAAACGCAATCTTTGGTCAAATACTGCGTCCGGGGCACCCATTGCAGCGCAATGGGTCGGGCTGTCCAAATACTCACATACTTAAAATAGTATGCTCCGTTTTGTCCAGCCATCTTTTCCTTGTCTTTGGCTCAAATCTTACGTTTGCACCCGAAAAATAAAAACCAAATGCATTTTTCGGGTCACTTCAAAACCAGATTATGACAAATCTGGACTTTTTGTCAAGATTGCAAGGGAGATTGCAAGGGAGATAGAACCATGCTATACTATTTCCGTAAAATGACATTCAAAGAATTTTTAAAACAGAAGAAGAATATTGATACTGATAATATTGACCCGATGGAGTTGATGGACGATTACTATGATGAATACAAACTATTTCTTACTGGAGTTAAGGACGGATGTTCAGCGGATGGTAATAGTAAGTAATATCTTCACGCATTATATGGGACGATAAGGCTGGATTATGTCAGGCACAAAACTATCTGATTCTGCAAATGAAAAAGAGGCAGCAAGACTTGTCATTTATGCAATGAAGAGCAAATGCTCAAGGGGAAGACGATATAAGGAAAATGAACACCCATTCAGGACAGCATTCCAGAGAGACAGGGACAGGATAATCCACTGCAATGCATTCCGCAGGCTGGAATATAAAACGCAGGTATTTGTATACCATGAAGGTGACCACTACAGAACCAGGCTTACCCATTCAATTGAGGTTTCGCAGATAGCACGAACCATTGCAAGGGCATTAAACCTTAACGAAGATGTTGCAGAGGCTATTGCTCTGGCACATGACCTCGGACACACCCCCTTTGGACATACAGGAGAGAAGACCCTTAATAAACTTATGAAGGACTATGGCGGCTTTGAACACAACCTTCAGAGTCTGAGGATAGTTGAAAACCTTGAAAACAGATACCCGAACTTCAAAGGCTTAAATCTGGTATGGGAGGTAAGGGAGGGGATTGTAAAGCATTCCTCTGAACATGATAGGCATGATGTTCTTACAGAGTATGAACCAGAGAAGGCTCCATGCCTTGAGGCTCAGATTGTTGATATTGCTGATGAGATAGCATATAACAACCACGATATAGATGATGGTATTTCTTCGGGTATGCTGGATGTAGAGCAGTTGAGCAGTATCGGACTGTGGAGAGAAAATTTTGAAAGGGTTGCAAAGGAGTATCACATGGAGGGTTTCAAGGTTCTGAAATCTCAGACAATAATCAGGATAATTAACGGGCAGGCAACTGACCTGATTAACCAGATATTGAAGTCAATAAAAGAAAAGGGAATGGAGACCCATGAAGATATAAGGAATGCTGGCGCTGTTATAGCGAGGTTCAGTCCTGATATGGAGAGGAAAAACAGGGAACTAAAGAACTTCCTTAAAGAGAATTTGTATAACCACCACAGGGTAATAAGGATGGCAGATAAGGCAGACAGGATTATAAAGCACCTGTTCAAGGTTTATGAGAATGACCCCAGACTCCTCCCGCCCCATATATATGCAAATATTAACGAAGTCGGCAAGGAAAGGCTCATCTGCGATTATATAGCAGGCATGACAGACAGGTTTGCACTTGATGAATACAAAAAACTCTTTGACCCGTATGAGAGGGTTTGATATACATAGTTTATGGCTCAGGAGGATGGATGAGCATACTCGTTGTAGGCTCTGTTGCATTTGATTCCGTTGAAACACCTTTTGGCAAGGCAGAAGATATACTTGGAGGCTCTGCAACATACTTTTCTACTGCAGCCAGTTATTTCTCTGATGTAAACCTTGTTGCTGTTGTGGGAGAAGATTTCCCTGAAGAACATATCTTCTTCCTGAAGTCGAAGGGTGTTAATCTTAACGGGCTTCAGAGGGTTTCAGGCAGGACATTCAGATGGAAGGGCAGGTACGATTTTAACCTGAACGAGGCTCATACCCTTGCAACTCATCTGAATGTATTTGAGAAATTCACCCCTCAGATACCCGATGAATATAAGAACCTCCCGTATATATTCCTTGCCAATATAGACCCTGACCTGCAGTGGAATGTCCTTGAACAGGTCAAAAAGCCCAAACTTGTTGCGTGCGATACAATGAACTTCTGGATAACAGGAAAGCGTGAAAGCCTTATAAAACTTCTTTCCAGGGTTAACCTGTTTGTCATAAATGAAGGGGAGGCAAGGCAGCTTGCGATGGAACCAAATCTTGTCAGGGCAGCAAGGAAGATTATGTCATACGGACCAAAAATAATTATCATAAAAAGGGGGGAATACGGCGCTCTTATGTTTAACGGAAGTTCGATATTCTCAGCGCCTGCATACCCCCTTGAATCCATATTTGACCCTACAGGCGCTGGGGATACATTTGCAGGCGGACTCATAGGGTATCTTGCGAATACGGATTATCTGGAAGAAGATAATATAAGACAGGCGATTGTTTTTGGCAGTGTTATGGCGTCATTCAACGTCGAGGACTTCAGTCTTAACCGCATGAAGACCCTGTCGCTGAATGAAATAAATGAAAGGTATAAGGAGTTTAAACAGTTGACACATTTCGAGGATATATGAAAATGCAAAATGCAAAGTGCAAAGTGCAAAATAAAAACACACAGTATGCAGGGATAGGGTTATGGGTCATGCCCTACTGCTTACTGCTCATCATATTTCTTACTGGATGCCTTTCAGCGGGTTTAAGGGAAGAGGCATCAATACATTACCGTCTTGGGGTGAGTCATCTGAACGACGGGAACCTCCCGGTCGCATTAAAGGAACTTACATCTGCTGTTGAAAAGAACCCTTCTGACCCGTCATATCACAATGCATTGGGACTGGCATACCTGTATAGAGGTCTGGACCATGAGGCTATAAAGCATTTTAATGAAGCAATAAAACTGGATGCAAAGTTTTCAGAGGCGCATACAAATCTTGGCGCTGTTTACCTGAGGCAGAAAAAGTGGGATGATGCAATATCAGAATTTCAGGCATCTGTTGCAAATATATTTTATACCACGCCTGAAATAGCATATAACAATATCGGCTGGGCGTATTATCAAAAGGGTGAAAACGAAAAGGCAATTGACAATTTTAAGAAGGCAATTACTGCGAATTCCAAGTACAGTCTTGCATACAACAACATGGGGCTTGCCTACGCGAAGATGAATAAAGACAGGGAGGCAGCCGATGCATTCAATAATGCAGTCAGATACTCCCCTGACTATGCAGATGCACATTACAACCTTGGAGAGGTTTTAATCAGACTAAACGATAAGAAAAGGGCTGTTGAGTCGTTCCAAAAGGTTATAAAACTTCTGCCTGATACTGAGATTGCAAGGTCTGCACAGGAAAAGGTGAACCTCCTGAAATAATAAGTAATCATGGGGACAAAACAACTCTATCTAAAGGGTTTTATGGAGAGACTTGGTGAATATCTGAAGAGACAGAGAGAGATGAGGGGTGTGAGCCTTGAGTATATATCGGGTGTTACCAAGATAAACAAAAGACTCCTTTCTGCGCTGGAAAACGATGATCAGGCAAACCTTCCGCATCCGACTTTCGTAAAGGGTTTTATAAGGTCGTATTGCAAGTGCGCTGGAATAGACGGTGATGATGCTGTCCTCCGTTACGAAGAATATCTGCAGCAAAAAGTAGAAGAGGATGGGAAATATGCTTCTGCAGCGGCAATAAGCGGTTTAACCTCCCCAATAAGTGTCTTTGAGACAAAAGGTAAAGCAGTAGAAGAAGTTTCACATGAGGCAGTATCTTTAAGAGCAGAGGCAAAACCTTCGGTAATAATCGGCAGAACCTCTGCCGCTATCCTGTCTATTGCGTTTGTCTCTGCTGCTGTGCTTTATATAGGTTATACCCTTCTTAACAAAGAGGTAAAATCTCCCCCCCCGGTTTTAATTCAGGACAACAGCAGCACACCCCCTGCAGAGACACTAAAGATCGCACAGGAGACACTGTCTTACAGACTTAGTGCCGATGGTTCAGGAAAAGAAGCCGTAGCGGACAACGTTACAGGTAATCCGTTGAACCTTGCTGTCTCAGTGCGTAAAACCACATGGATGCAGGTTGAGATAGATAACAACGGTAAACCATTTGAGGTCCTATTAAGGGAGGGGGATAATATAACATGGAACGCAAGGGAGAGGTTTTCACTTGTAATAGGAAACGCTGGTGGTGTTAACCTTGTATTCAATGGTAAACCGCTGGGTAAACTAGGGGAAAACGGTCAGGTGATAAGACTTGTTCTTCCAAGGGATGCAGGTAATTAAACTTTGGATGTCTACAGGAATACACAACCTGCACAGAAGGTAATAAGAAGCAGAACCAGACAGAGCGGCAATACAGGAATTATACTTGGTTCCGGATTAAGTGAGTTTACAAAGAGGCTTGGCAATATAACCATAATACCTTTTGTTGATATGCCTGGCTTTGCCAGAACGGTTGTGCCGGGGCACATGCAAAGACTTGTAGTCGGAGAGTTTTCAGGGAATGTGATATTTGCACTTGATGGGAGACTGCACCTTTATGAAGGGCATAGTGTGGAAGAAGTTGTCTTTCCTGTAAGGGTATTAAAATCCATGGGCGTCTCAAAACTTATTATTACATGTGCCAGCGGCTGCATCTCTGAAAAACTTAATGCAGGCGATATACTCTTTATAGACGACCACATAAATCTTACCGGCGCTAATCCGTTGACAGGGCTGATTAAACAGGCAGGAACTAATGTGTTTGTAGATATGAGAGATGCATATGAGCGGGATATGTTTAAAAGGTTGTCAAACTATACGGGGTCAAAAGGTATTATGCTTAAGAGGGGTGTGCTCTGCGCAGTTCATGGTCCGAGTTATGAGACGCCCGCAGAAATAAATATGCTCAGGGCCATAGGTGCAGACGCTGTATGCATGTCAACGGTACCTGAGGTTATAATGGCAAAGTATCTCGGCATGAAGGTTGCAGGACTTTCGCTGATTACAAATACAGTGAGCGGCATAAAACGTAAACATCTAACCCATGGTGATGTTGTAAGGACAGCAAAGGAATACGGGAAAAGATTCGCAGATTTATTGGAAGGGGCGGTTTCATTATTTCATGAAAAATAGGGGAGCAAAGACAGGTAACAGGGGTTTGGTGAAAGTTGCAATGGGTGCAATGACAAATGCTGTTGCGGACTTCTCAGGCTTTAAAGTTGGTGCGGCAATACTCGCAGGGGACGGAAGGATTTTTACAGGGTGCAATATAGAAAACCCATCCCTTATGCTTACAATATGCGCTGAAAGGGTTGCGCTTTTAAAGGCGCTGTCCGAAGGGGCAACGGATTTTGAAAGGATAGCGATATCTGCATCAAAGAATCCATGTTATCCATGCGGCTCATGCAGGCAGATGCTTTTTGAGTTTGCAAAAGGTATAAAGGTTATTACAGTTAATCCAAAAGGCAGTATGAAAAGCACTGGAATTGATAAACTGCTGCCAATGACGTTTAGGTATAAGAAAGGAGGCTGAATGGAGTCCATTACAAGATGCAGGAAGTGCGGCAAAAAGATGAAGAGTGAGAGGGTAGATGATTACAGGATGAAACTTATCTGCACCTGCGGTTTCTGGGAATACAAGACAATGCCTAAAGCAAGCAAGGCAATAAACCCTTATTATCCTGAAGATGCCTTTTCTCATATTAAGGTTGACGAGAATGTCGGACTGGTATTTGAAATGGAAAAATCTAACAGGGAGAAGATGGAGATTATAACACTAGAAGAGATAAGCATGCTTGCCAGTTCTGATTATGAACTTGACGAGGTTTTGCAGTCTGTCGTTGAAAAGACTGCAAAAAGGCTCGGTGTGGATGTGTCTTCCATTTACCTGTGGGATGGTAAAGAACTTGTTCTGAAGGCAACAACTAGTTTCAGAAAAGAGGCTATAGGTAAAGTCAGGCTTAAATTAGGGGAGGGGATTACAGGGACCGCTGCAAAAGAAGGGAAACCTATTATTGTAAAGGATGTATCCAGTGATCCGAGGTATAAGAAATTTGCTGAACTGAGGGAGAAGGACTATACGACGATGTTGTCACACCCCATTATACATAAAGGCGAACTCTTTGGCGTTCTGAATGTCCAGACAGTTGCACCAAAGGAATTTCAGGAAGATGAAATTTATTTTATATCAATCATTACCAATCTTATACTTGGTGCAATAAGGATAAGAAGGTCTCAGACCACAAGGAAACAGTAATGAAATTCTTTTCCGTTCTTATACTGTTTATCCTTTCTGCAATTGCAAGCCTTTTAATATCCCCGGTACAATGTAAAGCCGCACCTGACAATATAGAAAAGAACTTCAGCAATAATGAGGGGAGTCATTTTACTGTCAAGTTTGACGGCACTGAGAATGCAGAAACAGGGCATATAATAATGATACTCCTGGAGGAGGCATATATCAAAATAGGGAGTGATATTGGTTATTATCCTGCTGACAGGATAGTGGCTGTACTCTACAGCAGGGAGCAGTTCAGTGATATTACAAAGTTCACTTCATGGGTTAGCGCTATCTACGACGGTAAGATAAAACTGCCGGTCGGCGGTATAACGCGCAGAACATCTCTCCTTGAGAAGGTTTTATTTCATGAATATACACATGCTTTGGTACACATGCTTTCAAGGGGGAGGGCGCCGACATGGCTGAACGAGGGGATTGCCCAGTATGAAGACGGGACCCGCGACGGTGTTTATAGTAATATCCTTACATCTGTTGCAAAAGGAAGAATGGCAGTCAACATAAGTAGCCTTGAAGGTTCCTTTATGGCTTTTAACAATAGTTCTGCAAGGGCGGCATATGCAGTAAGCATTTCCATGACAGAATATATTATAAACGAATTTGGGATTTCTGCTGTGAGGAATATCCTTGAAAGGGTTGGAAATGGTGAGAGCCTGAACAATGCAATACTAAACAGCCTCCATATGTCCTATGCAGACCTTCAGGAGAACTGGATAAGAAACTTAAAAAAGAGATATACAGCAGGGGATTAGAATTTTTATGCATTACTAAGTCTGCTAATAGTTGGTCCACCTCCTTTAACAGACCGTATCATCACCAGTCCAAATATAAAAAAAACAGCAACAGACAGGATTGCTGGTTTCTGACTGCCGTATGAATATGATATCCAGCCAAAGAGGAGAGGGCCTATAATTGACGACGATTTCCCCGCCATTGAGTATATCCCGAAGTACTCAGACTCTTTCCCTGACGGTATAAACTGCGTAAAAAACGCCCTTGTTGCAGCCTGTATAGTGCCCAGACCAATGCCTGCAGCAGACGCTATGAACCAGAATGCCGTTTTTGAGTCTGCAAGATAGACTATAGTAGTAACTGTTATCCACATTGCGAGTGATAATGACACTACCTTTTTAGGTCCCCACCAGTCTATCGGTCCTGCTAATAAAAAAGCGCCGATTAGCGCTGTAATTTGAATGATGAGATACAATCCTATCAGTTCACCTGATTGAAAGCCCATGGTTGTTGATGCATATATGCTTGAAAACATTATTACCGTGTTTATGCCGTCCTGATATATAAGGTATGCAATAAGGAATTTCCTGAATTCCCTGTTCAGCCATATCTCCTTGAATGTCTTACAGATATATTTCAGCCCTTCTGATGAGGCAGTGGTTATCTTCAGTCCGTCTTTTCTGTCTTTTGGTAGGAATATGAATGCAGGGAGAGAAAATATTGCAAAGAACAATGCGACCATAACCCATGTTGCTCCATAATACCCTTTACTGACAAGCGGGATTGCTATAAGGAGGGAAAGTATTGAGCCCGCATACCCGACACCATATCCCCATGCTGATACCCTTCCGATATGGGTTTTATCTGCTATCTCTGGCAGGAATGAATTGTAGAATACAAGCCCCCCTTCCATGCCTGTGTTCGCTATGAGCATGAGAAGAAAACCTTCTATAACCATACCCTCTCTTACTAACGATAGTGAGGCGACTGATAATATGCAGATAAATGTATAGAAGAGAAGAAGTCTTTTCCTTATGCCCGAAAAATCTGCGATACCACCAAGGAACGGTGAGGTTATAACGACAATGAACATACTCAGAGAGACCATCCTTCCCCACCAAAGGTCTCCTACCCCTGTTTCATTGCCCACGACTACAGTTGTGTAATAGACAGGAAATATGACTGATGCGATAACTGCAGAATAACTGGAATTTGCAAAATCAAACAGACACCAACTTATTATCTGACCCCTGTTTTTAATCGGCTCCATGCAGATGAAAGGGTTTTATCTTGAGAAAAGCATCTTAAGGCTTTTATCAAAAGGCTTCTTTGCAGCCCCTTTTTCAGTGATTATAGCGGTTATAAACTTATTTGGTGTTACATCAAATGCAGGGTTTTTAACTTTTACATTATCAGGCGCAATCTGTATATCCTTCCCCTGCTTAATGCTTGCAGGGGCAGGTATATGTGTAACCTCTCTTTTATCTCTTTCTTCAATCGGTATTTTGTCTCCGCTTTTTATCTTTAAGTCAATTGTTGAGAGAGGCGCTGCAACATAAAATGGTATCTTATGTTCCCTTGCAAGCACAGCAACAGAATAGGTGCCAATCTTATTTGCGGTATCGCCATTTGAAGCAATCCTGTCCGCGCCAACAATAACTAAATCAATAACCCCTTTTTTCATCATATAACCTGCCATATTGTCAGTGATAAGGGTTACATCGATTTTGTCTTTCATAAGTTCCCATGCAGTCAGTCTTGCACCTTGCAGAAACGGTCTTGTCTCGTCAGCAAATACTTTAATCTTTTTCCCTTCTTCGACTGCTGCCCTGATAACACCCAGCGCTGTTCCGTAACCTGCTGTTGCGAGTGCGCCTGCATTGCAGTGCGTCAGGACCGTATCGCCGTTTTTTATAAATTTACTTCCGTGTTTCCCCATCCGCCTGTTTATCTCAATGTCCTCTCTGCAAATTGTTTTTGCCTCCTGCACAAGTTTCTGTTTCAGTTCCTCTACAGTAAATTTGTGGTTTTTCTTAACAACCTTTTTCATCCTCTCAATAGCCCAGAAAAGATTTACTGCTGTTGGTCTTGTATGTGCCATTACATCACAGACCCTCTCAAATGCCTTTAAAAATATGTTCTTATTATCTGTTTTTATATCAAGCGCACCGAGTGCAGCACCCATTGCTGCTGCAACCCCTATTGCAGGCGCGCCCCTTACAACCATCTCCCTTATTGCCTCTGCAACATCAAGAAAATCTGTGTATTTTCTATAAACCTCCTGAGTTGGCAAAAGCCTCTGGTCAATCATAATGACCTTATTGTCCTTCCATTCTATGGTCTTGAACATAACCTCTATTTTGATAACCTTTCCTTAAGTAGTTTATTCAAGACCTGCGGATTTGCCTGTCCCTTTGTTGCCTTCATAACCTGTCCCACAAAGAAGCCGAATAGTTTTTCCCTGCCTTCTTTATAGTCTGAAACCTCTTTAGGGTTTTTACTCAACACATCATCAATCGCCTTTATCAGGGTATCTTCATCGGATATCTGGACAACACCCTTTTCCTTTACAACTGCATCAGGGTCTTTGCCTGTTTTATACATCTCTTCAAGTACCTCTTTTGCAATCTTGCTGCTGATTGCACTGCTGTCAATCATGTTCAAAAGTTTTGCAAGGGCTTCAGGCTGAATTTTAAAGGATGAAGATTGGCTTATATCCCTCCCGCCTTCTTTTAAGAGCCGCAAAAGTTCACCCATTACCCAATTAGATATAACCTTTGGCTTATTGTAAAATTTCACACACCCCTCGTAATAGTTTGCAAGTGCCTTGCTGGAGGTCAATACGTCTGCATCATATTGAGGTATGCCATATTCATTGACAAACCTCTCCCGTTTTTGAGCAGGCAGTTCAGGCAGATTCCGCCTGATTTCATCTATCCACTCTGCATCAATCTCCAGAGGTAAAAGGTCGGGTTCAGGGAAGTATCTATAATCATGCGCCTCTTCCTTGCTCCTCATTGATATTGTTATCCCTTTGTCAGAATCAAAAAGCCTTGTTTCCTGTATAATCCTTCCGCCTTCCTCAATAACCTCTATCTGTCTTTTTATCTCGTATTCAATCGCCCTTTGAATAAACCTGAATGAGTTTATATTCTTGAGTTCTGCCTTCGTGCCAAGTTTCTTTTCTCCAATAGGTCGTACTGACACATTTGCATCGCACCTGAAACTCCCTTCTTCCATGTTGCCGTCGCATATCTCAAGATAAACTAAAATATCCCGTAAAGCCTTTAGATATTCTACTGCCTCATCTGAACTTCTCATGTCAGGCTCACTTACAATCTCAATCAAAGGCACGGCTGCCCTGTTCAGGTCAACAAAACTGTAATCAGAGTCTTCATAAGTCTCACCGTGCAGGAGTTTCCCTGCATCCTCTTCCATGTGTATCCTTGTTATACCAATCCGTTTTTTTGTGCCGTTGACATCAATATCAATATAGCCGCTTTTTGTAAGGGGTTCATCGTATTGTGAAATCTGATAACCTTTTGGCAGGTCAGGGTAGAAATAGTTTTTCCTTGAAAAGACACTCTTTGGGTTTATCTCGCAGTTTGTTGCAAAAGCCATCTTTATTGCAAATTCAACAGCCCTTTTGTTGAGAACAGGCAAAACCCCCGGCATTCCAAGACAAACAGGACATACCTGCGTATTCGGAGGTGCGCCAAATCGGGTTGAGCATCCGCAAAATGCCTTTGAATCAGTTAAAAGTTGTGCATGAATTTCAAGACCGATTACTGCCTCGTATTGCATTTAAACCTCTTTAATTTAAAGATTTAATATTAAAGACAAACTAGCAAATAATCCTGTTTAAATCAAGTTCATTGCGATAAATCCTTATCCCATCCAAAAATAGACATTGATTTTTGGGGAAACCTGCAAGTTGGCTGCCAGACGAGGCAGCGGACAATCTTTGAGACGAGCCGTATGTTCACCGATACGGTGAGGAACAAAAATTGGCCGATAACGAAGTATGGCAGCCAAATCGCAGGTTTGTAAAATAGCGAGGTTTTTAATCGCTATTTTACGGTCCCAGAATATTATTTACCTCAAAGAATGTTTCTTGTAAGATATACACAGCATCAAAAATAAATCCGAATACAGAGCGTCAGAACAAAGCAGACCAAGGCGTGACGAAAGCGAGGAGTGAGACGTAGTTTCTTGCTACGTCGTAACGACAAGCCGAGGAGCCTGTCTGCGTGCAACGCACAGGCAGACAACGCAGGTATGCACAGTTATGATGTTTTGGATAAAGACCAAATGGCCCAAAACAAACTATACCAACTTATTATAAACCGGCTTGATGGTGATAAGGTTCATTCGCAATCCTATCAGGAGCAAATCTTTAAACTCGTCCAAAAAGGTATCGGCGGATTTATAATATTCGGCGGTGAGATGGATGAGGTCAGGGCATTTATTGATAAACTTCAGTCTATGTCAGAAACACCTTTATTTGTAGCATCAGACATAGAAAGGGGTGTGGGTCGGCAGATAAAGGGCGGGACAAGATTTCCGTGCCAGATGGCTGTCAGTGCGGCTATCAGGAAAGATATGCCAGAGGATGTTTCACTCCTGCGGGATGCTGTAAATGCCATAGCCCTGGAGGCAATAGATGTTGGAATAAACATGCCCCTTATACCTGTCCTTGATGTTAACCAAAGACCGGATAATCCCATCATCTGCACAAGGGCGTTTTCAGATAATCCTGAAGACGTATCGTGGTTTGGCTCAGCATATATCAAGGTTCTGGAGAGTTCAGGGCTTTTAAGTTGTGGCAAACATTTTCCGGGACATGGCGATACATCTATAGACTCCCATATCTCCCTGCCTACTATCACCAAATCTTACAAAGATTTAATGGCTCTTGATGTTATGCCGTTTGTTAAGGCAATTGAAAATGGCGTAAGCAGTATTATGGTGGGACATCTCCTTGTGCCAGCCCTTGACTCAATGCCTGCAAGTCTTTCAAAAAAGGTAGTTAGGGAACTGCTCAGGGATAAGTTGGGCTTTAATGGATTGATTATTACAGATGCATTAAATATGTCAGCCATTAACGGCATAAAGAATGTCTCTGCAAAGTGCATCAAGGCAGGTGTTGATATACTCCTTCATCCGATAAACGTTGACACTGCTGTGAAAGAGATTGAAGACGCTATCAGGATAAATGAGATAGATGAGGGATGTATAGAATCTGCACTGGGGCGTATTTTAAAGGCAAAGGCAAAACTATCAGGCATCAAAAAAACAGGTGTTGACTATAGCCGCAGCAGAAATCTTTCTACACTTATTACAGATATGTCCATTACCCTTGTGAAGGGGGCAGGGTTGCTGCCAATCACCGATGCCCATGTAATCCTTGCAGGAGCGGATAAGTTCCATGAACCTTCCCTGTGGAAAGGTCATTTCAGGGATGTAACTACTATTCACGATACCCCCCTCTTACCCTCCTTTGAAAAATCCCCCCTTAATCTCCCCTTTACTAAAGGGGGGCAGGGGGGATTATCAGATAAAACAATCATCTTCGCCATATTCACTGAAGTTAGCGCTTGGAGGGGCAGTTCAGGGATAGAGGATGAGGAAAAGCAGCGAATCATTGAACTCATAAAACTTGTCCCCGAAGAGCCTGCCCCGTACTTGATACGGGGTCTTAATCGGGGAAAGGCAAAAAGGTCAATCGTCATTTCATTTGGAAGCCCGTATATCCTGCCCCATTTTAAAGATGCTGATATGCTTATCGCAGCCTATGATGGAGCGGTGGAATCTCAGAGGGCAGTGATAAAGTGTTTGAAGGTAGAGATGGGGTGTAGAGGGGAAATGCCTGTAAAACTTAATCTTACCTAAACCACTATTGGTCTTAATATAACTAACCCCTCTTTTTTAGCAATATATTCCTTAAAATTCTCATCCACTACCTTGCCTGCAAGGAATGAGGCATGGCGGAGATAAATCTGTTTCCCTGTTTTAATAACAATACCCACATGGGAGACATCTAATCCATCTTCTTTAGAATACATTCCAACATAATCCCCTGTGTTGAGTCTATCCATTACCGCATCATCTACTGCTACTGCATCTGATGGTATATATCCAATCTCTCTGTCTTTATAAGGGATACCGGGGATGATATATCCTCCATCTTTTTTGAGGTTTAGCCTCTTGTCAACTCTTATCGTTTTTGTCCCGCCTATCTCGGTTGTCACATCCTCTACAAATCCTAAATCCATCCAATCGGTGAAGAAATGGGTTCTGTTTCCAAATGCGACTTTTCCCTGATAGTATCGCACTATTTTTAGATTTTTTATGAATTCAGAGAATGAACCTGATAAACGCATTGCCTCAATATATTCAATAAAGGTCATGCAGTCCATCCCATCAAGATTTACAACAAATATTTCAGGTGTATTTACATCGCCAATTAATGTTGATGCCTTGTAATCAACACCAAGAAGATTTCTTGAAAGAACATCTATCCTTTGCCCTGCAGCGTTTATTTTAGATGATTCTTGCAGGATGCGGTTTAAGCCCTCTGCTGTCCACCTGCCTAATATGAGTAATCTATTTTCTTTTTCTGGCATTGACACGGCCCTTCTATACACAGCGACATAAGTATTTGCGCATACAGAGCGTAAGAACAAAGCAGACCAAGGCGCGACGAAAGCGAGGAGTGAGGCGTATGATTTAAGCATACGCCGCAGCGACGAGTTGAGGAGCAACGCAGGTATGCACAGTTATGACGCTCTGTATAAAATTCAATTGTGATAGCATTTAGTTTATGTTAGTTTTGTGAAAAAGGCAATCCATCTATGAAATTAGACCAGTACATTCAGGTATTCTCAAGCAGGAACATCCCTGTCTTGCTCTTTCTTGGCTTTTCGTCAGGACTGCCGCTGGTGTTGACATCAGGCACTTTGCAGGCATGGATGACGGTGGAGGGTATAGACCTCCGTGCCATCGGTATATTTTCTTTGGTAGGCATCCCATATACCCTGAAATTCCTCTGGTCTCCAATCATGGACAGGTTTACCCCGTCGCTACTTGGAAGACGCAGGGGATGGCTGGTTATTACTCAGATTGCTATTATCATAGGCGTTTTGGCAATGGCGCTTAATTCCCCGAAAGATGGCTTGTGGGTTATTGGATTTATTGCCCTGATGATTGCCTTTACCTCTGCATCTCAGGATATTGTTGCAGATGCATACCGGACAGACATTCTGCATGAAAAGGAACGCGGATTCGGGGCAGGTGTATTTGTTACAGGCTACCGCATAGCCCTGTTTGTCGGCGGCGCAATAGCGCTTATCCTGTCTGAATATATCGGCTGGCAGACAACATATTTTATAATGGCAGGACTGATGATTATGGGCATAGGCGCTTCAATCTTTGGTCATGAACCTGATGATACATTATCTCCCAAGACCATGAAAGAGGCTGTATGGGGACCAATGGAGGATTTCTTCTCCCGCAGGAATGCCTTTGTTTTACTGTTTCTGATAGTTCTATATAAACTTTGTGACGCCTATGCAGGGACTATGACTACCCCTTTTCTCATAAGGGGTATGGGTTTTACAGCAGGAGAGGTTGGGACAATAAGCAAAGGTTTTGGGTTTGCTGCTACTATAATAGGTGCATTGGCAGGCGGGGCGATTATGGTCAGGCTCGGACTCTTCCGTTCACTCCTTGTATTTGGCATACTTCAGGCAGTGTCCAATCTGGCGTTTATCCTCCTTGCATGGTTTGGGAAGAGCTACTGGATGCTGGCATTTACGATTGCATTTGAAAACATAAGCGGAGGCATGGGCACTTCTGCATTCGTATCCCTTCTCATGTCGCTCTGCAACCACCGCTACAGCGCCACACAGTATGCGCTTTTATCATCATTATCCGCACTTGGAAGGACATTTATCGCGCCTACATCCGGATACATGGTTGAATGGGTCGGCTGGCAGACATTTTTCTCTATAACCGCCATTTCTGCAATTCCCGGTCTGGCGCTTCTGGTATGGTTCAGGAATGAAATATCCATGCACACTAAAACATCATAACCAGTTCATATAAAGAGGGGTATTTGGGTCTTAAAGGCATTATGTCTTTCTTTAATAGATTCAGACCTTCAGGTATGTGCTTTAAAAAATACTTTTTGCCTTTTACGCTGGAAAGAAATCCATAGGCGCCTAGCGCCTGCATATGCCTTTGGAGGCAGCAGACTGTCATAGATTCAATAAAGTCTGTTTCCTTAAACTTCTCGCCAGATTTTTTCTTCATCTGCTGAATATAGTATTCCAAAAGTGTTTTTCTGTCGCTGTCATCAAGTCTAAAATAAGGGTCCCACAATATAGATGCCGCATCATAGGCAGGTGGTCCAATCCTTGCGCCCTGATAATCAATTAGTCTTGGAATACCTTTTTTGACCATTATGTTTTGGGATTGAAAATCCCTGTGGATTATGGTCTTTGCAAAAGAGTCGGTCTTTTTTGCCAGTTTGTGAAATTCATCAGTTAATGCAGGAATATTTTTAATGTCTATGCCTTTAATATTTTTTACAAACTGTTCCATAAAATAATCCGTTTCCCACCTTGCATGTTCATAATCAAATACCCTTTCTTGAAGCAAAGGCAATTCAGAGATATGGGATGTAACAGTTGTGTGAAGTTCTACAAGGATGTTAAGAACCCTGCGATACATCTCCTCTATCTGTCCTTTTCCTCTTCTGCATTTGAGCCAACTGTAGAGGGAAAGATCGCCGAGGTCTTCAAAAACCGCAGTTCGGTTTTCATAGTCAACATCAATAAGTTCAGGGACAGGGATATTATGTTTTCTAAAAAATTTTGTATATTCTATATGGCGGTGAAAGTCAGCATCGTTTCCCTGCTTAAAGCCTGCTGGGACAAGTTTTGCGTATCTTACAAGCACTTCTGATTGTGCGCTGTTTTTTCTTCTGTAGTATCTTCTGTCCGAGCCGCCCACCCCGATTAAAATGCTTGCTCCTGCATGTCTTAAGCAGGGGTCTTCACCTTTTTCAAATCCAAGCATCTCCGATTCATTCAAATCTATTTGTATATCACGGCATATTATGCAATTTTCAAATGAAAATCCCCTCACCCTAGCCCTCTCCCCAGAGGGGAGAGGGGACTTATTTACTTCCTCTCCCTTTTGGGGAGAGGATTGAGGTGAGGGGAATGCAGACAGGATAATGCAATTTCTAAGTGATTTGACATCTGACAATGCGCATCCTTTTTCAATTACAACATATCCGTCCATCTCTACATCTCCACATTCTATATCAGGATGGATATAAATTGTCTCACCTGAGGACCGTAAGGCATTAACTACCGCAGAAGCATAGGCAGAAGGATTGCCGATGTCAGTCCAGTAAGCACCACTTACATCCATTATGCCTATTTTATTACCTGCATCTTTAGCCCTCATCCACGCATCAGTAACACTTGATACCCCATGCGGCAGGAAGTTTAAGAATTCAGGCTCATAAACAGCAACCCCTGTGAAAGCCTTTATATTTTCGGCTGACTCCCCTGCCAGCAAACCGTCTGGATGGGAGGCTTTAAGAGGCAACGGGTTTGCAGCAGGGGAGTCAGCCGCATATTGTGTCGGCTTGTGGATATGAATGTTTACTCCTTTTAAAAATCCATTGTCATCAATCTCAAGATTATTAAATTGCTTATAATCATGAACGGCAAGAGTGGCAATATTTCCTGATGAAAGGTGAAATTCAATGAGTCTTTCCAAATCTATATCGGACAATATATCTGCATTATGAACAAGGAATGTGCCCTTTGCTAAAAGACCCTCTGCATTCTTCAATGCCCCGCCTGTGCCAAGGATGGGCTCTTCATAAAATATAGCCACCTGTTCTTTGAATGATGAATTATTTATATATTCAGCGATGAGTTCCTTTTTATGATGAAGGTTTATTCCAATAGTATTTACAAAAGGTGAGACCTTTTCCAGAACCAGTTCAAGCACAGGTCTGCCGAGTACCGGCAGAAGCGGTTTTGGGATGTGGTTGGTAATGGGGCGGAGTCTTTCACCAAGCCCAGCAGCCAAAACAAAAGCTATAACAGGTTTATTCATAAATCAGGTATTTCTTTCTTGTAGTCCGATTGAAGTGGAGGCACTCTTTTTTCCACCACTTTTCCATTTGTTCAAGGTCTTCTCCATCTGCAATTCCCTTCCTCAATCTGTCTGTGCCTGCAAGGATGTCTATCGGGAGTTTTCTCGTTTCATATTCATAAGGAGGCTCTTTCCAGTTAAAGTCTTTGGGATACAAATCATGCGCAGCCTTTAGGACTGCAACACCTGTTTTAAAAGGCTTAAACCTTTCTCTACTGGTAATATGTATCTGCGCGCCGCCGCAGAGTTTGCCTGCGTGCTTCTGAAATGTTGGTTGAAAATACAGGGGTCTGAAAAAAACTCCCGGAAGTTTAAATCCATTTAACCTTTTTACCAAAGCATCAGGCTCTATGAACGGAGCGCCGAAGATTTCAAATGGTTTTGTTGTGCCGCGCCCCTCGCTCAGATTTGTTCCTTCAAGAAGGCACATGCCCGGATATACTGTTGCCGTATCCAATGTCGGCATATTCGGCGAAGGCATTACCCACGGAAGTTTTGTCATATCAAACCACATATTCCGTTTCCAGTTTTTCATTTTAATAATATAGAGTTCAAGGTTCTGATAGAATTCATTTTTCAAATAATTGCCAATTTCACCCACAGTCATCCCGTGCCTGATTGGAAGCGGTCTTTGTCCCACAAATGAGGCATATTCCATATCAAGCACAGTCCCTTCAGTGATATGCCCTCCAATGGGATTGGGTCTGTCAAGGATCACAAAAGATTTGCCGTTTTCAAGACATGCCTGCATGCAAAGTTCCATTGTCCAGATGAATGTGTAGTAGCGAGAGCCCACATCCTGAATGTCGAATATGAGCACATCAATATCTTTGAGCATTTCGGGCGCGGGTTTTCTTGTTTGACCGTAGAGGCTGTAAACAGGCAATCCTGTTTTTTTATCCAAGAACCCTTTCCATTCAACCATGTTGTCCTGTGTCTCTCCCCTTATTCCATGCTGCGGTCCGAACAATACCTTTAGTTTAAACTTCTTTGATTTCATGGCAATATCAGCCGCATGTTCAAGTCTTCTGTTTACAGATGCAGGATTGGTTACAAGCCCTGCCCTTGAGCCGTTCAATTGTTTAGGCCATGAACGTTCTAATATATCAAGTCCTGTCATCAGCATCTTCATTTCGCCTTCTTCGATGCTTCTACAAACGATTTAAACAATGAAAGGGAAATTCCGCCCCTTTCCATGTCCCTTTCTGGGTGCCACTGGCAGCAGACAAGAAACGGGTAATCAGGTTTATAAACCCCTTCTATAATTCCGTCATCTGACATAGCAAATACTTCCATCCCTTTGCCCGGATTTTTTACTGCCTGATGATGGGAGGAGTTTACAGTATAGACTGAAGGCTGAAGCCTGCCCCTGAATGTATCTGTCAGGGGGCTAAGGATTGAAGGTTGGACAATCTTTATCTTATGCTCCCCTTTTCTATGATTTACAGCACTACCAATCTGAATCTCTATATCCTGATAGAGTGTCCCGCCAAGCGCTGCATTTACCAATTGCATTCCATAGCATATGCCAAGGATGGGTTTATGCCTTTTCATCACCTCTCTAAAAAGTTCTATCTCAAAATCTATCCTCTCCTTTTCCGCAGGTTTAAGGACTTCCGAAGGAATGGAGATGGTTTCTCCATAATACTCAGGAGGGATGTCACCGCCGCCTGAAAGCATAAGACCATCTATTTTATCAGCAATGCTCTCAACATCCCCCCTCACCCTATCCCTCTCCCCTGTGGGGAGAGGGAATAAAGGAAAGGGCGCAATGATGAATGGAAGACCGCCTGCCTCTGCAACTGCATTGACACAATCCTTTTTTAGTTTTAGTTCTAATCCCCCCTGACCCCCCTTTACTAAAGGGGGGTCAGGGGGGATTATGTCAGGAGTTATGCCGATTATAGGTTTCATTCTAAAATAAAAATCCCAAATCACAAATCCCAAAATACAAATAAATTCCAATGACCAAAATTCTAACATCCAAACATAGTTTTTCGGAATTTGGATATTGGTGTTTGTAATTTATTTGAGATTTGATGCTTGGTTATTTGGAATTTTCATCCTCCTTTGTGAGTTAATAACTCCTGTAGGTTTCATCTTAAGACCCTCCCAGAAAGGCAGCCTGTATAGTAGTTACCTTCATTAGATGCCAGCGCTCCATTTACAAACACATATTCAATGCCTTCCGCCTTTTGAAACGGAGCATTGAATGAAGCAGTGTCAATAATTTTATCGTAGTTGAATATAACAATATCAGCGAAAAATCCCTGCCTGAGCAAGCCTCTTTTTTCTAAACCAAAGGTCATGGCAGGGAGAGAGGTTATTTTCATTATAGCCTCAGTTAGAGGCATGATTGCCTTATCCCTTACATACATACCTAAAAACCTTGGGAATGTGCCGAAACCCCTTGGATGCGGTTTGCCATTTCTGGTAATGCCTGAAAAGGAGCGGGCTGAACTGTCAGAGCCTACCATTGTATAAGGTAGAGAGAGAAACCTTTTTAGATTTTCCTCATTCATGGAAAAGAAGATTGCGCCTGCCCTTAATTCTTCATCTATCAGTATGTCAATGACTGCATCCTCAATAACCTTGCCCATTCTTTGAGAGATATTAAAGATATTTTCCCCTTCCATCCATCTGTTCTCATCTTTTGCAACAGATGAGATATGGATGTTTTTCCAGTAATCATCAGGCCTTGATGAGAGTATAGATTTAAGTTCTGCCCTTATATCAGGGTCATGGAGTCTTTTTATTTCCTCATCCCTTCCACCTTCATACATCCATGACGGCAGTATGGCATCAAGGTCTGTAGAGGACGCAATATACGGATAACGGTCGCATGTGAGCCCAATGCCTTCATCCCTTGCCCTTTCCATCAATTCAATTGCTTTATCTATCTTTCCCCAGTTGTATTTTCCTGATGTCTTTATATGAGATACATGGACTTTTATTCCTGTTTCTTTGGCGATTCTAATGACCTCTTCCAGCGATTCTATAAGTTTATCCCCTTCGCTTCTTATGTGAGAGGTGTAAATAAATTTCGGATTTTGGATAGTGGATTGCGGATTTAAAGACCTGCATAATTCAATCAATTCCTCTGTATCTGAATAAACCCCTGGCGGATAAATGAGTCCTGTAGAAAGCCCCTTTGCGCCATCCTGTATTGCCTCTTTCAGGAGTTTTTTCATCTCCGCCATCTCAATACTTTCAGGTTTTTTATCTTTATATCCCATTACTGATGCACGGATATTTCCATGACCGCAAAGGGTTGCAAAATTTATGGTAATGCCCCTTTTTTCAAGGATGCCAAGGTATTCCCCTAAAGTTGTCCATCTCTCTTTTATATCCAATTCCTTAAGGTCTGCCTCTCTTTGTTCCAAAGCCTCTTTATAAAGCGGTGCTGCTGAAAGACCGCAGTTCCCGTTTATCTCAGTAGTAACTCCCTGAGAAATTTTACCTTCTGCCCTGCTGTCAGCAAGGAGAGTGAACTCTGAATGGGTGTGGGTATCTATGAATCCAGGAGAGACGATAAGACCTTTTGCATCTATTACATTTTTTGCAGATACCGCATTTTTCCCAATAAAACATATCTTGTCGCCTTTTATGCCAATGTTTGTCTCATTGGGATCTCCACCACTTCCGTCAATAATATTGCCGTTTATGATAAGATAATCCAGCATAGGTTCTACAATCTTACCCCAATTTTTCTATAATTTCATTTACAAGGAGAATGTTTTTCTTTTGAATGGGAGCAATCACTTTTTTAATTTGCAGAAACTTGGAAAATAATAGAATAAGAATAATAGGGTCAAAGAATAATAGGGTCACCCATTCTTGGAGGATGCATCCTGGATATGCCTACAACCTTGCCCTTTTTTTATGCCAGTCTGCTGCCTGCTCGTATGCATATGCTGTTCTCAATACTGTCTCTTCATCAAGCGGTCTGCCGAGTATCTGAAGCCCTATAGGCAGATTGTCATTTGTAAACCCGCATGGGATTGAAATCCCCGGTATTCCTGCAAGGTTGCAGGATATGGTGAAGATATCGGAAAGATACATGGTGAGCGGGTCTGCTGTCTTTTCGCCTATTTTAAATGCAGGGGTAGGGGAGGTTGGTGTGACTATTACATCACATATCTTGAATGCCTCTTCAAAATCCCTCTTTATGAGCGTCCTTACCTGAGATGCCTTTTTGTAATACGCATCATAATATCCTGCTGAAAGTGAGTATGTGCCGAGCATAATCCTTCTTTTGACCTCTGCCCCGAAACCTTCATCCCTTGTCTTGCAATACATATCCATCAGGTTTTTGCTGTCCTTTGCCCTGCAGCCATATTTAACGCCGTCGTATCTTGCAAGGTTAGAACTCGCCTCTGCTGTTGCAACAAGGTAGTAAACTGCAATGGCATAATCTGTGTGTGGCAGGCTGATGTCTACAATCGATGCGCCTTGTTTCTTCAAGACCTCTACAGCACCCATTACAGCCTTTTCAACGTTATCATCAAGACCTTCAACAAAATATTCTTTCGGAATACCTATCCTTAAACCTTTTATATTACCTGTTAAAGCCTTCGTATAGTCAGGCACAGGTGTATCTATTGATGTAGAATCCATCGGGTCATAACCTGCCATAATGTTCAGCATTATGGCACAGTCCATGACATCCTTTGTCATTGGTCCTGCCTGGTCAAGTGATGATGCAAAAGCAATCATGCCGTATCTTGAGACCCTGCCGTAAGTTGGTTTTAAGCCTACAATCCCGCAGCACGAAGCAGGCTGTCTTATAGAGCCGCCTGTGTCCGTGCCTATGGATGCTGCACATTCTCCTGCTGCAACACTTGCAGCAGAGCCTCCGCTTGAACCACCGGGAACCCTCTCTGTATCCCATGGGTTCCTTGTAACAAAAAATGCAGAGTTTTCAGTTGAAGACCCCATTGCAAATTCATCCATGTTGTTTTTGCCGAGGATTATTGCGCCTGCGTCCTTGAGTTTTTTTATAACCGCTGCATCATAAGGAGGGATGAAATTGTTTAATATCTTTGAGGCACATGTAGTCCTTATCCCTTTTGTGCAGAAAATATCCTTAACTGAAATCGGTATCCCTGTGAGCAGAGTTATATCTCTGGCTGAAACGAGCCTTTTATCAGCATCCCTTGCCTGCATCAGGGCATCTTCAGGTGTAATGGTTAAATACGCCTTTATTTTTCCATCTACACCCTCTATCCTCTTTAAAAATATCTCTGTGAGTTCTGAAGATGTTATCTCGCGTTTTACAAGTTTTTCATTAAGTTGATGTATGGTCAGATTATAGAGTTCCAAAATAATCTCCTCTTTTATTCTATTATTCTTGATACCTTAAAGCACCCGTTTGCTTTTTCAGGGGCATTGGCAAGCGCCTCATCCTGCACAAGCGATTCTTTAACATTGTCTTCACGCAGGGATATTTTTACCGGGACAACGTGTGCTGTTGGTTCAATCCCGTCTGTGCTGACAGATCTCAGGTTTTCAACATACTTGAGTATGCTGTCAAGTTGTGATGTGTATGTAACCTTTTCATCTTCAGAGAGTTCAAGACGGGCAAGCATTGCAGCATGTTCAACATCTTTTTTCGTAATAGCCATATATACCTCCGCTTCTTGCAGGTTTCAAACACTACCATACAGGATGAGAGTATTTCAATATGTTTTTGACAAATAAAGGCTTGCATAAGATAAATCGTTATGCTAGAAAACTTTTGAAAACCGACCAGAGATTTGTGGTCTTTTAAACCGTCTAACCCAGAATATCTCAATGCAGCAGGGTTTTAATGAAAATATTGAACATAAGGGCGATGTTTATCATGTCCAGACAGAGGATGGCGGGATAAAAAAACCTGTGGTAACGACCATAGTATTCAGGGGCGGCGCCATAATAGCATCCAGGAAGACTAACTACTCTGATGTGATCAAATTCGGCAGACTTGATATGGTTGTTAAAGAACTGATGCAAGAACAGCATGACAGGGCAGTAATGGACCTCAAGAGAGGTAAATTTGACAAATAAGGGATATATGACCGCGGGGAAAAGAGATATGGATTATTTAAGAAATTGGGCAAAACAATTGAGGGTGGATGTCCTTATGATGCTGAATATTGCAAAATCAGGGCACACTGGCGGCTCTCTTTCTGCAGCGGATATTGTTGCTGCACTATATTTTTATAAGATGAGGCATAACCCTGAAGAACCAAAATGGGAAGATAGGGACAGGTTTGTGCTCTCAAAGGGTCATGCAGCGCCTGTCCAGTATGCAGCGCTTGCAAGGTGCGGATATTTCCCTTTGAAAGAACTTACAACCCTGCGAAGATTTGGAAGTATCCTTCAGGGACACCCTGATATGAAATCTACACCTGGTATTGACATCTGCACAGGCTCTCTCGGACAGGGACTTTCAATGGCAAACGGGATGGCTCTGGCGCTGAGACTTGATAAAAAGCCTTCCAGAGTGTATGTGCTCCTCGGAGACGGTGAGGTTGAAGAGGGGCAGGTGTGGGAGGCTGCCATGAGTTCATCCCACTACAAAATGGATAGCCTCTGTGCCTTTATTGATTTCAACGGTTTCCAGATTGATGGCGCTGTAACAGACATAATGAATATTGAGCCGTTGAGCCAGAAGTGGAAGGCATTCGGCTGGCATGTCTTGATGATAGACGGACACGATATGGAGCAGATAGTCAGGGCGCTTGACGATGCGCAGAATATAAAAGGACAGCCCACAGTGATTATTGCAAAGACAGTCAAGGGTAAAGGGGTTTCAATATTTGAGGGGAAATACCAGTATCACGGCGTGCCGCCGTCTGACGATGAATTAAGGAGGTCTATTGAGGAACTCGGTATTTCAGTGGAAGGCTGGCCAAAAAAATTATCTTATCCACTTTCCAAACCTCTCTAACCTCACCCAGTGGCTGTTTGAGTCCCATGACCAGTAGATTATAAATGCCTTGCCTTTGATTTCATTTATTTTTACTACCCCCCAGAACCTTGAGTCGAAACTTGAATCCCTGTTATCGCCCATTACAAATATTGAACCTTCAGGCACAGTAAACGGTCCGAAATTATCCCTGGCAGTGTTTCCCTCTGCAAAGACAATGGGGTCTTTATGAAAACCATATGGGTCCTGCACCTCTGTTCCGTTTATAAATATCTTCTTGTCCCTTATTTCTACTGTGTCACCCTCTATCCCCACAACCCTTTTTATGTAGTCCTTGCTCCTGTCCCTCGGAAACCTGAATACGATTACATCCCAGCGCTTTGGTTTTGTAAAAGGCACAAGTTTTATGTCAGTAAATGGCACAGGGATGCCGTATATAAATTTATTCACAAGTATATGGTCGCCTATCAGGAGTGTGGTCTCCATTGAACTTGACGGTATCTTGAAAGCCTGCACAACAAACTGTCTTATTGTCAATGCCAGGATGAGCGCTATTACTATAGCCTCTATGGTTTCTCTGATAGCCTTTTTTTTCATTGATTACCCCTCATTTATCATTCATGTGTTTTCAGGACTGCAAGGAACGCCTCCTGAGGTATCTCTACCCTTCCTACCTGTTTCATCCTTTTTTTGCCCTCTTTCTGCTTTTCCAGAAGTTTCCTCTTCCTTGTTATATCGCCGCCATAGCATTTAGCAGTAACATCTTTTCTAAGAGCCTTTACCGTTTCCCGTGCTATAACCTTATTCCCTATTGCAGCCTGTATTGCAATATCAAACATCTGTCTTGGGATGAGTCCCCTTAACCTTTCCACAAGTTCCTTACCCCTGTAATATGCCCTTTCCTTTGGTACAATCACCGAGAGTGCATCAACAGGCTCATTGTTCAGGAGGATGTCCATCTTTACCAAATCAGATTCCCTATAGTCAAGATATTCGTAGTCCATTGACGCATAGCCCTTGCTTATTGTCTTTAATCTGTCATAGAAGTCAAGCACAACCTCATTAAGCGGTATTTCGTAAACCAGAACCGCCCTTGCAGGTGTCAGATACTTCATCTCTTTCTGGATGCCCCTCCTTGATTCACACAGGTTTAAAACCCCTCCGATGTATTCGTTAGGCAGATGGATGGCGGCAAGTATATATGGTTCTTCTATCTTCTCTATGTATTGCGGCGAGGGGAGTTTTGTAGGGGTATCTATATAAATAACCTCTTTACTTGTTGTTGTAACCCTGTATACAACTGTAGGTGAGGTTGTTATAAGATTTAAGGTGTATTCCCTCTCAAGTCTTTCCTGAATTATTTCCATGTGGAGAAGTCCCAAAAACCCGCATCTGAATCCAAAACCCAGGGCTAGCGATGTCTCGGGTTCGTATGTAAATGAAGAGTCATTTAACTTGAGTTTCAGGAGCGCCTCTTTTAGCGCCTCATATTGAGAGGTATCTATAGGGTATAGTCCGCTGAAGACCATAGGCTTCACGACCTTAAAACCAGGCAGAGGTGAATCTGTAGGGTCATCAGCATCTGTGATTGTATCTCCTATCTTTGTATCTTTAACCTCTTTTATCGCTGCTGTAAGAAAACCGACCTCCCCGGCAGATAATTTGTCAATTGCCTTGGGATGCGGTGCAAATACACCTACCTTATCAACTTCAAAGATTTTATTGGTTGATATGAATCTTATCTTTGTCCCCTTTTTGACAGACCCGTCAAATACCCTTATAAGGACTACCACACCCTGATAACTATCATACCATGAGTCAAATATAAGCGCCTTGAGCGCTTTGTTTACATCCCCTTCAGGCGGGGGGATTCGGGAGACTATTGCCTCAAGTACTTCCTTTATCCCTATTCCCTCCTTGGCGCTTGCGAGGATAGCATCATGGGCATCAATGCCTATTAAGTCCTCTATCTCTTTTCTTATCCTTTCAGGGTCTGCAGCAGGGAGGTCTATCTTATTAAGGACAGGGAATACATCAAGTCCTACATCTACCGCGGTGTAAAGGTGTGCAAGGGTCTGAGCCTCAACCCCCTGTGATGCATCAACCACAAGGACTGCCCCTTCGCATGCCGAAAGGCTCCTTGACACCTCGTAACTGAAGTCAACATGACCAGGGGTGTCTATCAGGTTGAGTATATATTCCTTCCCATCAGATGCCCTGTAAGTCAGCCGTGCTGTCTGTGCCTTTATGGTTATGCCGCGTTCCCTTTCAATGTCCATCTTATCAAGAAACTGGTCAACCTTTTCCCTGTTTGTTATCGCACCTGTATATTCAAGGAGCCTGTCAGAGAGTGTTGACTTGCCGTGGTCTATATGGGCGATGATTGAAAAATTCCTGATATTGTCTATTTTCATAGGAACTGCCTTTTTAGGCTTGTAAAAAATAAAACAATTTAGTATAAACAATAATATCAATCTTTGTCAAAAAAAATCAGAAGATATGCCGAAGATATCTTTAAAACTTGCTGCGCCCGGAATAAAACTTGCCAAACCTGTCCAGAAGGAGAGGGATGTGATTCTTAAAAAGTCTTATGACTTTTCAGGTATCCGACCTTAGCCAGGACTATAAAAGGGAGCAATTATATAAAGGACTTACGGAGCAGTGTGAGTAAAGATTCGGGTACCACCCCGCGATAAAGGTCAATAATAACATGGTATCTTTTTCCAAAGGTCACACTAAAGACAGGCATCCGTCAGAGGGGCTCACAGTCGTTGACTATGCCTTTGCATTTCTGAGGGCGCTGGTCATTGCAGGCGGTCTTATATGGCTTTTATTCCACCCCTTTCCGCCCCTGATGCGGTTTAATCTCATCTATATATTTATAGTTTTTGTTGCGTACAGCGTTGTTCTCCAGTTCATTGTATTTATGCACCCGGAGAGGGTTGAAAAGGTTTACCTTGCTGCACTTATTCTGGATATGGGGTTTATTGGTGTTTTTATAAGACTGTCAGGAGGATTTGACAGCAATGTTTTTCTTGCATTCTATATCCTTGCAGCGCTCCACTCGTTTTATTACGGACTGACAAAAGGTCTCATTCTTTCAATAGCAGCGTCGCTCACATACATGCTTGTAGTGTTTGACCAGATTGATTTTATTGTCTGGACAGATATGGTATTAAGGCTGGCAATAATGTTTGTTATCGCAGGGTTTCTCGGCTTTCTTTCCGGGAAAACAAGACATGACAGGGAAGAGATACTTAAGATGAAGGATGAAATGACAAGTTTGCAGGGCAACCTTGCAAAGGCATATAATAATCTCCAGGATGTCAAAAGACAGGTAGAGCAGTCAGAAAAACTTGCATCCATAGGGAGACTTGTTGCTGAACTTACACATGAGATAAACAACCCGCTTGACGGCATTAAGAACTGTCTTAATGTGCTGACAATAGAAAAAGACGATGCTGAACTCAGGGAGAGGTACATAGCCCTTATGCAGGAAGGTGTAAGGGAGATTGAACAGGCTGTGAGGGACCTCCTTGAATATGCAAAGCAGCATGAATTCAGGGTTGAACCTGTAGATGTAAATGAGGTAATCAGAAGGACAGTCCTTATGGGCGAGTACAAGTTCAATAAACAGGGTATAAGGGTCAGGACAAATTTAGACAGGCACGTACAGGATGTAATGGGTGATTCACACCATCTGCAGCAGGTATTCTTCAATATAATATTCAATGCAATTGATGCGATGCCTAACGGCGGTGTCCTGACAGTGGAGAGCAGGAAAGAAAATGATTATGCAGCAGTTGAGATAACCGA
This sequence comes from Deltaproteobacteria bacterium GWC2_42_11, assembly GCA_001797495.1. Classification (GTDB taxonomy): domain Bacteria; phylum Desulfobacterota; class GWC2-55-46; order UBA9637; family GWC2-42-11; genus GWC2-42-11. Next base: position 2,523 of record MGPS01000048.1, on the reverse strand, counting down.
CAGCGGAACAGGGATACCCAAAAAGGACATGGAAAAGATATTCAGACCGTTCTACACCACCAAAAAGATAGGTGAGGGAACAGGTCTTGGTCTGCCAATAAGCGACGGTATTGTGAAGAGGCACAGCGGAAAGATGTATGTTTACAGTTATGTCAATATGGGGACTACATTCAGGATAATACTGCCAACAAAAGAGAGTTATGATAATATTCTGGGTGGTTACAGGTAGAAAGGCTGAAGATTGGAGCAGGCATGAGAATTCTTATCATAGAAGATGAAAAGATAAAAAGGATAACCTTGACTGACGCCCTGTTAAAGGCAGGCTATGATGTTGCGGCATTTGATAGACCGTCTGATGCACTTACTGCATTTAAAGAAATGGATTTTGATGTTGTAGTTACTGACCTGAGGCTGCCGCAGATGGGCGGACTTGAACTGGTAGAAAAGATAAAGGGAATGAGGCCTGATACAGAGGTTATTATAATGACAGCCTATGCTACTATTGATACAGCAGTAAAGGCAATGAAACTCGGGGCATATGATTATATTACAAAACCATTTTCTTCAGAAGAACTTATATTGATACTTGAAAGGCTTAAGGAGTTTAAAAATGTTGTAAATGAAAATATAAAACTTAAAAAACAGATATCATCACAGTATAGTTTCGGCAATATAATCGGCAAGAGCAAGGGGATGCAGGAGGTATTTGAACTCATTGATACAGTTGCCGCAAGGGATACAACAATTCTTATTATAGGCGAAAGCGGAACAGGCAAGGAGATGATTGCCAATGCTGTGCATCACAATAGCTTGAGGAAGAATAAGCCCCTTATAAAATTAAGTTGTGCAGCGCTTACAGAAACTCTTCTTGAGAGTGAACTCTTTGGGCATGAGAAGGGTGCGTTTACAGGCGCAATCAAAGAAAGAAAGGGCAGATTTGAACTTGCCCATGATGGCACTATTTTCCTTGACGATGTGGATGACATACCGCTTTCAATGCAGCCAAAACTATTAAGGGTTTTGCAGGAAAGGGAGTTTGAGAGGGTTGGCGGCACAAAGACGATAAAGGTTGATATCAGGGTTATCTGCGCAACAAAACAGGATTTGATGATAAAGGTTAAAGAAGGCAGATTCAGGGAAGACCTCTTTTACAGGCTGAATATTGTTCCTGTCAAACTGCCGCCGTTAAGAGAAAGGATAGAAGATACCCCGCTTCTCTGTGAACATTTTCTCAAGAGATACTGTAAACTTAATGAGAAAAAATTTTTTACAGCAGAGGCAATGAAAGGCTTAATGGACTATGACTGGCCCGGTAATGTCAGGGAACTTGAGAATATAATTGAAAGGGTTATAACAGTATCAAAAAGGGATGAGATAACATTACAAGAACTCCCTGATACAATTATACCTTCTTCCCAACGCGTATGCGACAGACATAAAGAACTTGAGGATATGATTGAAAGGGTTATGATGGCAGTATCGAAACAGGATGAGATAACATTAAAAAACCTTCCTGATACACTTATCCCTTTGTCCCAGGGGGTCTGCGACCGTCATCTTGAAGGTGTTATAGATAAGAAGAAATCGTTTGATGATATCATAATAGGTTTGGAGAAGAGGCTCCTATCCATTGCTCTGGAAAGGGCAAACGGCAACAAGAGCGAGGCGGCAAGACTTTTAAAGATGAAGAGGGAAACATTCAGGGACAAGATTGAGAAATACGGACTGAATAAATAGTTGACGTTGAAAAACGCCCAGACCCATGCTTTGCATGGGCACCCCCTACGTTGTCGCTGCGGCTTCTACGTTCAACTTTTGCTGGACGTATTAACGCAGGAAAAGGCAGTTGAAACTGTTGCCAACGTATATTTATTTTAGATACCTGTAGTTAAGGAGGTCTAATGCTGGAAAGCCATTTTTTGATTGCGTCATGTGTTTTTGCAGGGGTCTATGGTGTTCTGATATGGGATAAATTCAACCGCGCTGTTGTGGCACTGCTCGGTGCAACTCTTTTAGTTATCCTCGGGGTTTTAAATCAGGAAAAGGCTGTAGAGGGCGTTGATTTCAACACACTTGGGCTTTTGATAGGCATGATGATAATCATTGCTGTCTGCGGCAGGACAGGGATGTTCCAGTACCTGGCGATAAAATCAGCAAAGGTTGCAAATGGTAATCCGTGGCGGCTTATGGTAATGCTCGGGATAGTTACTGCATT